>JAWAEB010000018.1:0-1288 GCA_038891515.1 Nitrososphaerota archaeon
AGGAATAGCCCTAATACATAACCTACTCCTCAGAACCCAAACAAGAGAAGGAGGCGTAATACCTAGTTGACAGTACCGCTGGGATGATAGATAACGTATTTATAGCATTTCAACAGGCTCCAGCCATGCCAATGTATAGTCTTCCACCACTACCCTATAACGCCAACGCCCTCGAACCCTACATCTCGGGCGAGATAATGACCATTCACCATACCAAGCACCACCAAGCGTATGTGAATGGTGCCAACGCTGCATTGGAAAGGTTGGAGAAGCAGCGGCGAGGTGAGAATCCGGAGAACATCAGGGGGATCCTAAGAGACCTGAGCTTCAATCTAAGCGGCCACAAGCTCCACTCCACCTTCTGGCCCAATATGGCGCCAGCTGGAAAGGGAGGCGGCAAGCCTGGGGGTAGGCTGGCCGACGTCATAGCTAAGAATTTTGGGAGCTTCGAAGCTTTCAAAGCCCAGTTTAGTGATGCGGCAAAGAATGTGGAGGCTGTGGGATGGGCTGTCCTCACCTACGACAGGGAGTCGGAGACTCTGATAATCTATCAGGTGGAGAAGCAGAACTTTATGCATCCCCCAGATCTTCCACTTCTTCTCACACTCGACGTATGGGAGCATGCCTACTACCTCCAGTACAAGAATGACCGGGCCTCATACGTGGATAACTGGTGGAACGTGGTTAACTGGGACGATGTGGATAGACGTCTCTCCAAGACGCTCTAGAGGCTATCCCCTCCTTTAGCCACTTTGGCTGGACGGTGCCAACCAGCCACCGAGAGAGATATAGGCGGTAGTGTGAGTGCTAGGCCCATGACCGCCATGGGGATTTGGCCTATATTCTCCAAGACGTAGGCAGCTGCTAGTGGGATTGATAGTGAGGCCAGTGCTATGGACGTGTCGTTGGCCCCCAGCACTTTCCCTCTCTCCACCGGGTTGGTCTCATCGGAGATCAGGGCCACCGAGGACACGGTGGCTGCGCTCCAGCCTAGTCCTACGAGGAACATGCCGGCTGTCACAGCAGCTATATCTGGGCCTGCGGCTGTTAGGAAGGCACCCAAACCACAGATTATTGAGCCGACGGTCATGATAGGCCTCCTCCCAAGTCTGTCAGCCAGCCTCCCTAGGGGGATGGAGAATGCATACATGCCCAGCACGTGCATAGTCACTACGGCTGAGATTGTCGTGGCGTGTACGTGGCTGATGTGTAGTAGGAGGGAGCCTAGGGACATGTAGGCGACCATAACCCCTGTGGAGAGGGCTGAGGCTGTGAAGGCTGCCACCAC
>JAWAEB010000018.1:1298-8379 GCA_038891515.1 Nitrososphaerota archaeon
ATTGTTATTGAGGAGCGACCTTAGGCTCCTCGCCTTTCCATCGGTCTGGCGCTGAGGGTTGTGGAGGCAGTTAGGATAGAATCTTGGAAAGTCCCTCCCTATCTCCAGCGGATCCGGCCTCACCATGAAGCATGCGCCTATTCCAGCCAGTGAGAAGAGGGTGGCCGAGTACTGGGCTGATATTGCTAGGCTGGCCTCATCGCCGCCTGCGAGGTTTGAGATTATGAGGAGAACAGGGGTGGCTGCCAGCGTCCCCACCATGCTTCCGGTGAGCAGTATGCCTGTCCCCACACCCCTTCTCTCAGGTGGGAGCATGTCTCCAGCCGCAATCCTAGCATAGTCCACCATCCCCCTGCCTATTCCGAAGGCTAGGACTGCTGCGAGGTATAGGTTCAGGTCGTGGAGGAATGTGGCAAGGCCAGCTGCCCCTGCTGTGAGTCCTGAGATGAGCATGCCAGCGGATATCACTGGCATCCTACCTGTTTTATCCATCAGCCTGCCCAGGTGATAGGCCGTCACGAGCCTACCTCCCCACATAAGAGAGGTGCCCAGCCCTGCCAGTGTGGTGGAGCCTCCTAGCAAAAGTATGGATATGGGTACGTGGATAGTGAATGTCTGGATGATGATTGTCTGGAGACCCTGGACCACTGATAGGAGAGCCAAGTTTCTCCTAACCGGGCTGGGCAGTCTGCTGGCTTTTATCTCCCTCATTGGGCCGTCTCTCCTTGACAGCGCGCTCCCGAAATGCCTTCCTCCTATAATATTCCATGGGACTGGATACTCCTCCACAGAGTCTGCCGTTCTCCACGCAGAGGCCATGTGTCTGCATAGTTGAGCACCTCGGCACCGAATACCTTGTACGGCTCCCCTTCATTCCGGCTATGTGCTCCACCTGATACTTGGCAATTCTAGGGTCGAAGTCTCCCCTCTGCGAGTATATCTCAACAACTTCGTCTACACTCATTCCAATCTTGAGCATGAAGGCTGCTGCTGAGAAGTTGCCGAAGTGGGAGACAGGCTCTCCTGAGGATAGCTTGGCTCTGAGGGCTTGCATACAGGGTGGCCATGATTCTGGGCCGAGCTTGAGGGGGAGGCTGGTCTTCCTCCACTGAACCATCTCAAGGGCCTTCTTCAGCTTCTCCACATGTGGGTTGAGGAATGACGGCACCTCCACCCTGCCCATCTCCTCCAACCGTTTGGCTATCAGTGTCTCCAGCCCATTCTTTATCAATGTCATCATCTCGGGTCTTGTGACCAGGACCTGGCCACGCATCGACCGGCGGTTCACCAGTTTCCACCTAGGCTCATTCAAGCCCGTGCTGTATCTGAGATAGTCTGCGAAGCCCACCCTAAACTCGTATGGCGGACGCCCAAGCTCCAGCTTCATCCCCAACACGTCAGAGGCCATGAAGGCCATCAAATCCCTGAGCCTATCGCCTCCAATGGCTTCCAGAATACCAGCATACCTCTCAGCCTCGGAGGCGGCGAACCTACGTATGGCCAGCGGTGAGCCCAGCATGGCGACCAGAGCCATCGCAAGAGGATATGATGTCACCTCATCCTCAGAAGGCTGGGCACCCCTCCTAGACACCCTCACACCACGGAGTATAGCCTCTCCAACCCTTGCCACAGCCGACTCCACAAGCCTCGACATGGAGGGGTCTGCGAAGTCCGCCAGCTGGAGGCCCAGCGTCCCCACATACTCCCTCACCTGTCTCAGAAACGGGAACTGGGACATGAGTGACTGGATGAGGTACTGGTCGTGGACCGCCAACGTGATGATTTGGCCTGGAGGGGTATTTAAAGGCGTTTCATCCCGCCCAGCCCCTCCAACATATGTTTGAGAGGCCCCCGTATGCGCCGTCCGCTAGCGATGAGCCTCCTCAACTCCCACAGCATCTCCGTCTTGTCCAACATATGCACAGCTCTAGCCTCTGCACTCTTCCCACCCACATACTCCCTGTAGAGGGTGGTGTAGTTCCTCCTCAGCTTGGACGGCAGCTCCGAGAATATCTCCGCCAGCACTGCCTCCTCCAGCCTATTTAGCAGTTGGGCGGGAACCCTTCCCTTGGTCCTCGGTGTTAGGTCTCCAGTGTAGGCCTCGGCCAGGTCATGGAGCAACGCCATACCTACGGCCCGGTAGATGTTAAGGCCTTTTGCAGCAGCGTAAGTCATGGCTAGAAGCGCTAGGGAGAAGCTGTGGTCTGCCACTGACTCCACATCCCTGAGACCCGCCTCAACCCACCCCCTCCTCTCCACCCTCTTTAGGATGGTGGCAGCGGCGGCCAGCCTGCCAGACGGCTGCAGACATCTCATCCAAAAGCCCTCCTAACAGCCTTCTCCAAGCCGGTCCCATACTGGAGAGCTGTCTTCCCAATCTCCGCAACCATATCAAGACCCAGCATCCTAGCAACTTCCCTCAGCACATATTTCCTCACAGGCCTGCCGTCCACATAGGCCACCTTAAGCTCTACAGGGATGGACAGTCCGAGGGAGACCATATCCCTTGACAGATATGGAAGAACCAAATAGACCCCACCCTCACGTGAAGCTGTCACATCTCTTGGCAGCCCAGTCTCATAGAGTCCCATCACATCTGCCATGAGCCTACTCCTCAAACCATCATACCCCCCAGCCTCCAGCACCCGGAGATACTTGTGATACCCACCATAGAGCTCGTCCGCCCCCTGACCAGCCACAGCCACATCCAAACCCATCTCGGAGGCTTTCAACGCTAGGGTGTAGAATGCCAAGGCTATGGATATGTCCATAGCGGTTGTTGATGGGATGTGGCTGATGATGTGGGGGAGCTGGGCTTTGATGTCTTGGTGGGTTAGCTCCACCCCCACCAGCTCAAGCCCCAAGACTCCGGCCACACTCCCGGCGTTAAGCCTGTCCCTCGAGCCTTCCACACCCACAGATAGGAGAACCGGTGACAGACCAGCCTCGTCACAGGCCCTAGCCAGCAGTGTGCTGTCTATTCCTCCGGAGAAGAAAACGGCTGGCCGTCTCGGCACAAACTTCTCCACAGTCCTCACCAGCTTCCTCCAGAGCAGATTGGCCGCATCCCCACCGATCCAGTGTATTGTGGGGGACCAGTAGACGGTGGATGAGCCGTCCCACTGGATGATCGTCGACGGCTTCACAGCTGAAGAGGACAGACGGCCCACCACCTCGGAGAACATGTTGGAGGCTAGTGTGACCTCGCCCCTGCAGAGATAGACTGGTGATGTACCCATGTGGTCGGTGAGGCATGTCAGCCCATCACCCACCACGACGCCTCCATAGAAGCCATCCACGGACTGTAGAAGCGGCACCAGCCTCCCACCATCATATGCCGCCAGCCTCTCTGGGAAGTGCTCATCATCCGGGGTGAGTGACTCGCCCACGAAAATGGGCCCCTCCCCAGCTATTCCTCTGAAGAAAACCCCACCCACCCTGCCGCCTCCCCGAACAAATATCCTAGCCGCCAACCCTCCGCCCACCTCCAGCTCCACACTCTTCTCGGGGACAAAACCCCTAGGCCTGGTTGGGAGGAGATGGCCGGACCCCATCGAGACCAAGTACCTGAACATGCCTCCCAAGCGGCTGCGTGTTCTCACCTAATTACCCTATGGTTGATGTGGCATCCTTAACTACTACCTCTCCCAGATCTCAATGATGAATGAGGAGTGCAGCCATGTCCTTGAGCTGTTGGGAGAGCAGAAGACTGAGGGCGGAGCTAACCTCTACTACAGGTGCGTGAAATGCGGCGATGTCTTTGTGAAGACGCCGCAGGAAAACAAGGTCTACAGAGTGTCGGGGATAAGGAGCTAGACACCTAGGTGCAGCTCATCCGCTGTCAGACCCACCTCATGGAAGACCTCCTCCCCAACCTCTGCAGCTAGGGACTCTGTCTTCATCTTAAGCGTGGTATACTTCCTATAGAATGCCTGCCGAACAGACTCCACCGCACCGAAGAACTCCTCACCACTTGAGTAGGTCTCGGTCTTCACAGAATGTTCCACACCATCACCGATACTGGCTAGGATGAGCGTGGCTTTGCCTGGGAGGGACATGAAATCCCTCACAGTGCCGGCGGGCTTCTGGGCCTCGGCCTCCACCAGTATGGAGGACATTCTACGCCTCCCATTCTCAATCCTCACAATGTCGATGGAGAAGCCACATTTACCAAATCTGGAGTAGATCATCCGCTCATGTGGGTAGTGGCGATGGGTTGCGAGCCCCACCACATCTGGAGAATCTATATGGGATATGACCTCGGCAGCCAGTTTGCTGACCAAATGTCCTACACCTACTAAAGCCGGCCTAGGGCCCCCACATAAACATTAACCGAGCCAGCCGGCGGCTTCCTCAGGAGCTCGATTCCTACACCTTGGTGGAGGGGTTTGGGGAGGGGATAAGCATTTATGATGGTGGTTACAGAGGCTGAACGGTTGCGTCAAGTTGGGAAGGAGGAAATACTCGAGGCCTAGGCATGGCTCCCTGGCATACCTACCTAGGGGTAGGGCCGCCGGACTACTCCCCAGTGTGAAGCACTGGCCGGATGGTGGCGAGGTGAAACCTCTAGGCTTCATAGGGTACAAGGTGGGTATGACCGCAGTCCACTATATGGACAACAGACCCAACACACCCACTACGGGCTCGGAGGTCCATTCGGCAGCTACAGTGGTTGCCGTGCCTCCCCTCAGGGTTCTGGGGGTGGCCCTATACGGGGTCAAAGATGGCAGGTTAGTGGATTTGGGCCGTATATGGAGTGAGAAAGTGGACGATGACGTGAAGCGGAGAAACCCCACATTCAATATAGGGAGGTTGAGGACCGACATTGACTTGGGCAGGGTTGCCGAGGTTAGGCTGGTGGTTGCTACTGACACGAGGGCTGTGGGAGCTGGAAAGAAGCCTCACATAGCCGAGATTAGGGTGGGTGGCGAAGTGCGTAAGGCCTACGAGTATGCAGTTTCAAAGCTGAACAGCGAGATTAGGATTGGTGAGGTCTTCAAGGAGGGCTCCTTCATAGATGTGATCGGCGTAACGAAGGGGAAGGGCTTCCAAGGAGTGGTTAAGAGATACGGTGTCTCCATACTCCAGCGGAAGTCCCGCAAGACACGTAGGGGCGTGGCGGCCATAGGCCCTTGGAACCCCCACTACGTGATGTATACCGTGCCGAGGTCTGGACAGATGGGATTCCATAGACGGACAGAGTTCAACAAGCGCATCCTCATCATCTCGGAGGACCGGTCAAAGATCAACCCATCTTCAGGCTGGCACAAGTTCGGGTTGGTGAGGACAGACTATGCCGTCTTGGAGGGGTCAGTCCCAGGAACACCCAAGCGGCCTATTTTCCTCAGACAAGGTGCTAGACCACCGCCACCACTTGAGAAGCCGCAGATCACCCATGTGGAGGTGTAGCAGATTGTACATGACTACTGAGCTTGTTAAGAATGTGGATGGGCGTGGCCCGGAGGTGCCTGTACTGGGACTGGAGGGACAGCAGGTGGAGTCCCTGAGGCTCCCCAGGTATTTCAGCTCACCCAAGAGGGCTGACCTCGTCATCAGAGTCTACAACCACCTCCTAACCCACACGCTCCAGCCCAAGGGCAGCTACAGGGGCTCGGGACATAAACACTCCGTGGAGTCCTGGGGACCTGGATATGGGATGGCGAGGATTTCAAGGGTTAAGGGTCGTGGCAGCCCCAAATACATGTCAGGCGGCATGATACCCTTCGCCGTGGGAGGCAGGCCAACCCACCCACCGGTGCCGGAGAAGAAAATTCATAAAAAAGTAAATGATAAGGAGAGAAGGATTGCCCTAATCTCAGCCCTCGCATTCACAGCATCCAGGGACGCCGTGGTGGCTAGGGGACATCGGCTTCCGGGGAACATCACAACACCAATAGTCACAGTGGCCGAGGTGGAGGAGTTGTCTAAGACCAGTCAGCTGAAGAGCTTCCTAGAGAAGGTGGGGTTGGAGATGGAGTTGGAGAGGTGTGAGAATGTCAAGATAAGGGCTGGCAAGGGTAAGATGAGGGGGCGGCGGTATAAGAGACGTGCTGGACCCTTGATAGTTGTTGCTAGCGACAGAGGGGTTGGCCGCGCTGCTGAGAACATTCCAGGCGTGGACCTGGTGGAGGCGAAGGACCTCAGCGTCCTACATCTGGCCCCGGGCGGACACCCAGGCAGACTCACCATCTTCACCAAGCCAGCCCTCGAGGCGCTGGAGGGGAGGCTTAAATGAATATCCAAGACGTTGTAAAGAGGGTTGTCACAACCGAGGAGGCTGTCAGTCTAATAGAGAAGGAGAATAAGCTGGTCTTTATCGTGGACATCAAGGCAGATAAGGAAATGGTCAGGAGGGCTGTCGAGAACCTGTATGAGGTTAAGGTGAGAAAGGTAAACACGCTGATAACGCCGAGGGGTGAGAAGAAGGCATTCGTAACGCTGGCTCCCGAATTCAAGGCCTCCGGGCTGGCGGTGAAGCTCGGCATTTTCTAGGGGTGGAGATGATTGGGCAGGCGTATAAGGGCTCAGAGGATTGGGAGGGCATCGCCAAGATTCAGAGCCTCGCTGGCTAGACGATACGTGGTGGGCTATCCCACGAACCTGATAAACGGTGGAGCCCTCAGGGCAGGATACATAACCGATATTGTCCACGACCCTGGTAGAGGCACACCAGTTGCCATGGTGAGCGCCGACGGGGTGGAATTTGCCATCCCAGCAGTTGAGGGCATGTATGTAGGCCAGCAGATAGAGATAGGCTCTGGGGCGCAGCCCAGCATAGGAAACATCATACCCATAGGTAGGCTGGCTGAGGGGACAGCCGTTTCAGTTGTGGAGAGGAGGCCTGGAGACGGCGGCAAGCTTGTGAGGAGTTCAGGTGGTTACGCAACCGTGATGGCGCATGCTGGCGGGAGAACCATACTTAGGCTACCTTCCAAGAAGGATATTGAGGTGCCAAGCGACTCTCTGGCTGTTGTGGGTACTGTGGCGGGCGGAGGCCGTGTGGACAAACCGTTCCTAAAGGCGGGTGCGAGATACCACCTCATGAGGGCGCGGCATAGATACTGGCCCAAGAGCAGGGGTG
>JAWAEB010000018.1:8389-23772 GCA_038891515.1 Nitrososphaerota archaeon
CTATGGCCGTTGCATTCCACCCATTTGGAGGAGGCAGCCACAAGAGGATAGGAAGGCCTGAGACGGTCTCCCGTAACGCGCCTCCTGGGAGGAAGGTTGGGCTCGTGGCGGCGAGACGTACAGGAAGAAAGAAGAGGACCTAACCCTGTCCCGCAGGAACAACTGCAGGTGAGGGCGGCTTCCTAGAGCGCGGGGCTTTTTCAGGGCCGTCCCAAGTCTGCAGGCAAACCATTATAAGATGGTATCACAGACATCAGATAGAAATGGTTAGGGAGTTAACATACAGGGGATACACACTTGAACAGCTCCAGACACTCAGCATGGACAACCTCATACGTCTACTCCCCAGCAGGGCGAGACGCAGCCTCACCAAGCGTGGACTAACACCAGCCGAGTCCAAACTCCTCCAGAAAGTAAGGATACATAGGAGGCTTATGGAAAAGGGTCAGCAAGTAACCAAGCCACTAAAGACACATGCCAGAGACATGATAATCCTTCCAGAGATGGTTGGCCTCACCATCCACGTCCACAACGGCAAGGAGTTCCAGCCAGTAGAAATCACAGCCGAGATGATAGGCCACCGCCTAGGCGAATACGCCATCACCAACAAAAAAGTCGTCCACGGAAGAGCAGGCGTCGGAGCCACAAGAAGCAGCATGTATGTCCCCCTCAAGTGATGTTTTCTTTTTGTTTTTCGTGTTTTGGTGGTGTTGTGTTAGTGGTTTTTTGCATGATGTGGCTTATTAGGTCTCTTGCGGTTTGGTGGGGGAGGGTTTTTTCCTCTTGTTCTGCTGTTGTGTAGGCGTGGTGTATTTTTTGGAATGATGGGTCTGTGGCTGGTCTGGTTTCGAGGGGTATTCTGAGTTGCTTGATGAGTTCGAGTGTTTCTGAGAGCTCTATCTTTGATGATGTAGAGTTGCCTGTGAATTTTCCTATTATGAATAAGGCGTATGTGGTGTTTGCTACTAGGTAGGCTTCTTTTACTTGATGTGGGGGCTCGATCACCTTGTAGAATACTGTGTTTATTATTGTTCCGGCGCCATAAGCTGCTTGGAGGAGGAGTCTCCAGTGGGATGCGAGTCCGGGCCGCTCTGTACATATTGTGACGTAGTACAGGTCTTCAACCCTGATGAATACTCTCTCGTCAGAAGTTCTGTCAAGGTATAGCCTATTGGTGCGGAGGAAGAATCTGATGGCATGTGAAACTAGCTGTTTCTCATTAGATATGCCCAGCATCTTGGCCAGATTGGATCTTAGGAAGCCTTCTATGTCCCTGATTAGGTGCTGGTCAACACAGACGGCGTATTCTGGTTCCCGGTCTTCCCGGTCCAGCATGATTTTGTATTCTACTGCCCGGCGGACGTAATCGCTTATGTCGTCTGCACATCCCTCCTCCACAAGGTCTTTCATTTTGTTGTAGATCTCCTCGGTTACCCGTACCTCTACCTTCCTCGACAGCCGCTTCCCAATCACTCTGGATTCATGGTATGCATATGCATCAATTTATGTTGGGAGAGTAGGGTGAAAGTGGAGGTGTAGCCAGTGTTGTCTCTGTCGCACACTTTTCCACTTCTCGTATGACATCAATGAGCTACGCTTATATTGCTTGGGCGTAGGTAAAGCTCAGAACTGATGTGATGGCTGGGGAGGCCAGATTGGAAACTGAAAACTGGGATTTCGCCCAAAGGCTGAGCAAGCGTAGGCTGGTGAAGGCTTTGATGAGAATGTATTTGGAGGGGCCGCTCAAGCCGCCGGAACTCGGGTTGACGGGGCGTGAGGTCGCTGAGCTTATCGAGCTTGAGCTCTGCACGAGATCTAGGTATCTAGATATAACGTTGAAGGGGGAGATGTTCCTCGAAAAATCGGCCAAGATGCCCATCTTAAAGCATTTGAGAAGAGAGCAGACCGTCAGCCATCTGGCAGACCTTCTGCGCGTGGGGGAGGTCTTTCCCCTAGATAGTGGATATCTGAACAAGCTCCGATTGGCTGGTTGCATGATGAGGAGTAGGGGGCATAGAGAGATTGACTTCACATGGTTGACTGAGCAAGACATTCAGATCTTGAAAGGTATCTCGCATGGAATGCGGTTTCCACGTCCTGCCGTAGAACGTCTCTTGGACACTGGTCTTGTAGATAGCCTGGCCAAGACAGAACATCTGAAGGTCACAAGGTTGGGCGAAGACTTTCTGAAATGTTTGAATCAGGTGGAACGCCTGTATAGAAGTGTTAGGGCTGTTCATGTCTGTGGGAACGGTGAAAGACTCAGGACTTTCGAGACTAAGGAGGTGAGAAGTTAGAGGGGCAACCACTATGCAGTGTACTAGGGTTAACGGAGCTCCTGTAGCGCCCGGGAAATGTGCCCTAAGCCTGCATCTGTGCAAGCCCCCAAGTCATCCTGCTACCCGGCAAGAGGATGACTGAGGGGTGATAGATGGATGAACCTATGGACCGGTGGGCCGGTGATGCGCCAGACAGACGAGGCATTACATGAAGCACTTGAAACACTCCTAGCCACATACCTAACGGACGGACACCATAATGGAATCACCCTAGGAGTGAGAGGCATCGACCCTATCATCTTCAGGCATCTAGCGGACATGCACCTGATAAAAACCGCGTTCCCGGTCAGGGGAACAGGTGACACATGGTGTCTCGGAGCATATATGCCGAAGATACTCTCTGAATTAGCCCTGAACTCCTTGGAAGGGCATGGAAAGCCTCATCTACGGATCAGAGAAGAAACGCTGCGGCAGCTGAACCTGAAAAGAATCATGAGATGGATAGTCGAGTACGAAGGCTGCATATACATCAACTTCTGGGGTGAGAACATGATGATGCTTATAGTCGTCTGCCAATATGAAGACGTTACAACAAAGCTCCCAGCCGTGCCTTCAGGCCCGCGCAGACGTCTGTCGGTAAGAGCGACCGCGAAACTCTTGAATTCCCATGGCGTATCGCCTGCACGATTATGGCTCGATGACATAGTTGACAGATATATCTCAGGCGGAGCAAACCAATGTGGGTTTAAAATGGTGAAGAGCTATCAGATGGACATAAACGATTGTAGAGCCGCCGTCTCACACAACTACATACTCTACACAGTCTGCTACAGATCAGGTAGCTCGTGGATGACACTGGACTCACTAACACTTCCAAGAACTTGGAAGAACTTAGTGGTATCCATCGACCTCAAGGCGGCGCAGCTCTATCTCCAGCGCGAAATCAGCAAGAATGACTTAACGCTCCTGAAGTACGTTAGAGGCTGTTCCAAGACTATTCCGATGAAGGGCCCCTATAACGAACA
This sequence comes from Nitrososphaerota archaeon, assembly GCA_038891515.1. Taxonomy (GTDB): domain Archaea; phylum Thermoproteota; class Nitrososphaeria_A; order Caldarchaeales; family Caldarchaeaceae; genus HRBIN01. The sequence continues at coordinate 11,694 of JAWAEB010000018.1, forward strand.
CGTGCTGGCGAACCTGAGGCTGATAGAAGACCTCCTCGAGAACGGTGTTCAACAGAAGAGAGCGGCTAGGAAACAACAACAGTTGAGGAATCTGGTAAGCTATTTGACAGAGCGGCGGAGGAAGTCGGCGAAGACACTCAGAAGCACTCTGACAGCCGAAGAGAGGATGAGGCTAGGGGATTTGGCCAATCATATCGCACCTTTAAGGACGCTACTCGACCTTTTCTGTGAGCAGGGCACTCCTATAGGGCGCATATTTATACACACGGTGATGTATAGTGAGCCCAACTAAGAAAGAACCTAAGATCATTATAGCGTGGCCGCATTCCGAGGATAACGTGAGGTTCGGACGGGCTTTGAAGAGGATGGGAGTGATAGATGGTGTTAAAGTGTCGGACGACGGGGCGGAGGTTCTGCTCTATTCCTACCTTGACAGAATAATCATTACCAAGCAAGTTGAGAGAGAAAAGTTTGAAATGGCGTTGGGGTTTGTCCCGGACGAAGAGCTGCTTGAGGAAATCTGGGCCACAACCTATAGGGACGTAAGAAGGGGGAAGGTGGTGGAGTACACTGACACCCGATGCGTGATAGTAAGTCAGAGTAGGCGGCTATGACAAGCTGGGAGCCCGTAACCTCGACGATGAACGATTCTGGCAGACTGCTCTAGGAGGAGTCCGGCTACTCAAGTCTCTCAGATCTCTATCACCTCCTTCCGCATCGCGTGAGGTTGTAGGGCAGAGAGCAATTCATCAGCAGATGCCCATATCCTTTTAAAGCATCGTCCCTCATCCTGCCCTCATCTTCGGGACTTCAGAACATGCTCCACCGCCAGCGTTACCCCTACGTCGGCCAACATCCAAGAGCAGTAGCGGGTGGCTGGGAAGAGTTCGGCCACTCATGAGGTGGGATGATACATGGGTTGAGATACCGTTCTCCTCCAGCCACACCGATTCTTGAGCCAACCTATGTCAACATCCAGGCATGATCGCACATATCACATCCCTACTTCCAGCGGCTATTGCAAAGAGCTTCACGTGGGGTAAGGGGTAGAGCATGTTGCTTCAAGCGGTGTGGACATTCGGATCGCCTCGGAACATGTTTCCGACAATATACTTGGGAGAGGCGGGCTAGAGGCGGAGATTGAGTAGAATACGAACCTAACCTATTATAGTCTATTGTGTCTGGTCTACCCAAGTTACCTTATTGAGGTGGTTGTGATCAGCTATTTATGATGGGCCATAGCTTGCTATGGGCTGGTCCTCCCGCCGACTCTGAGAGGCGGATGGAGGGGCTCAAGTGTAACGTATGCCGTGGTATCGCACGTTTCTGCAAACTCAGCACATGCCCCTTCTATAGGGAGCTTCTAGCAGGGGTGAGGATATCCAAAATCGCATCTGACAGCGTGGTCTCTGGCCCGACACCTCCTTCCATCCTAGTTGGTGAAAGGGGCTACCCCAGAGTTAATGTGGGCCCGGCTGTCTCCCTACTGGAGGGCCCGGAGGCCGGCCATATGGACAGTCCTGTGGGATGGCTGGAGATACCTCTGGCGAGGTTGTTAGCCCTCAGACTTTCCCTCTTCCATGGACGTCGGAGGAGACGAGTGAGTGAGGCGAGGAGGGCGGCCAAGTTTATGGAGGCTCTACAAGAGTCTGCCGCATCGGCCAAGCCCGTGGATATAGAGCTCTACCTAGGTGGCCCCACTGTCTTCAGACCGGGTTTCGGTGTTAGGTCTGCACCATACGGCCCATCCGCAGTGACGGAGAATGTGCGAATCGTGGGAAATGTCTCCGTTCCTAGGAAGGTAGATGACATGATAGCTGAGGCCGGGGTTAGGGCAGAGGAATCTCTCACAACCCTCTACCGGAGCGGCTTCGATGAATACTATCTCACTAGGATCTTCTCAGCCGGGCTTCTGGGGCGGAGAGCGGAGAGGAGGCTCGTCCCCACTGAGTGGAGTATAACGGCAGTGGATGACATACTCTCCAGAAAGCTCTACAGAGAGGTTAAGGAGATGAGGCAGATATCCGGCTTCCGTCTGCACAGCTACCAAGCCCTAGAGAACGCAGCACACGTAGTCTTGACACCCACACCTTGGATGTATGAGCTCCTGGAGGGCTGGCTCAAGCACTCTTCGCTATATTCAGATTATGAGTTCCTGAAGCCACGCAGGACCTACGCCGAGAAAACCGGAGGCGCCTATTATGCTGTCAGACTGGCCGTTCTCAGACACCTCCATGGGCGTGGCGAACAGTGCGGGGCCATAGTCTTCTTCGAGGTGCTGCCCGGCTGGATTCCGCTTGGTGTGTGGCGGTTTCGTGAGATTGTGAAGAGGGCGCTGGAGTCCAGTTGTTTAAAGTTCCACAGTCTGAGAGAGGCTTTGGATGAGTTGAGGAAAAGGCTGCAAATACCTCTGGAAAGATATCTAGCGGCCAGCAGGCTTGTCCCTCTAATAACCCAGCAGGGCAGGCTCGACATACTGCGTTAGTATAGAAGCATTCATGAAAGACCTACATATGACCGGGCAGATCCGAACAATTAATGACGGTAGCTGGGAGGGTGGGGGCGGTCAATAATTGGCCGCCTGGACAAAGGGTGTTGGGTATGTAGGCAGGGTTTCCCCACCGTCATATCCCATAGCCTTGATGCAGAGGAAGACATATATCGGCCAGCCATAGCGCCATCACATGCCTAAGACAGTCGTGATCTGCGGCGGCGGGATAGCCGGAGCTTCAATGGCCGCTGCACTGGCCAACACAGACTACTCGGTTATCCTGCTCGAGAAGGAGGACGAGGAGTTTCTCGGCAGGTCTAGCGGTGGTGAGACACTGCGGGCCGAGACATGTAGATCGTTTGACCGCATCGGAGTTTTAAATGACATTCTGTACTTTAGCCACTCAGCCAGGAGCGGTGACAGGAGAGAGCTCCACCATGTCTCCACAGGCATGCTGGGACACTTCCGATATGATGCCTTCGCACCAGACTACCCAGTCGTCCACACACATCACAACTACATCGTAAGGGGTGTACATAGATATATTGAGAGGGTGGGAGCGCCTAATATTGAATCCAGATTCAGTACCGAAGTTGTGGGCGTGGGAGACTATAGGAACCACCGCCGCAAGGTCCACCTCGTCAATAGGAAGAGAAAAGCCGAGGAGAGCCTTGAGGCTGATCTAGTTATCGGAGCTGATGGGGGCAACTCTACTGTGAGGAGGTCGCTGGGGATACATGCCAATGAGACAGACCTCGGCATATCATACCTCATGTTCTACATTGAGAGGCTGGAGGGCTTTGAATATGGGAGGTTTACAGTTGGCCCGCATGGGTTCATAGGAATATTTCCATCATCCGAGAACACCCTTAGGCTAGCGGTGGAGGTTAAGCTCTCGGAGCTAACCAGCTGGTACAAGACCGACGACTCCAAGCTCAGGGAGAGGTGGACTTTAAGAGACCCCTCCCTGAGTGAGGCTAAACTGGTCAGGCGTGGCCTGCCCTTCCACATCATTAAGAGACTTAGCTCGACCTATGTCCGTGAGGGCGCCTGCATAATAGGGGACGCTGCGCATGTACCACCGCCTATACTGGGTATGGGGATATCCCTAGCCCTTAACGACGTACTGGCATTGAGGAGTGTGCTGCTGGAACACGAGGGCGGCAGCCCAAGACTTGAAGACCTGAAGAAGTTTGAGGAGATGGCCGCACCATACAACACCCGGTGGGTGGAGACGAACCACAGACTATACAACTGGCTTAACGACATGTGTGCAGACCCGGGTAACTTCGGCAAGATACCGTTGGAAGAGCTGGTGGAGATGGGGTTCCAACCATCTAGAGCAGCCGGTGCCTAACGGAATGTCTGTCGGCGTCATAGGTGTGGGCTCGATGGGTGGAGCCATCGTCGAGAGGCTTCTAGGCCTGGGCTACCGTGTGGCTGTCTGGGACATAGACCGTCAGAAGATGGAAAAGTCTGCGGCAAAGGGGGCCTCGCCCGTGGGCTCGGCCACGGAGCTAATCTCCAACCATGATATGGTGATTGCCAGCCTTCCAAGTCCAAAGGCGGTTGAGGAGACGTTTCTCAACAGCCCCCTACTCCAGGCGGTCCGCCCAAGCTCCATCACCATAGACATGTCAACGGTCGGCCCAAAGACCTCAAGGAGGGTCTATACCAAGTTCAAGGAGAGAAATGCCCACTACCTAGACGCACCCGTAAGCGGGGGACCTCGTCGAGCCGCCGCAGGAGCTCTGACCATATCAGTCGGAGGCGATGTGGATGCCTTCATGAGAAGCCAGTCTCTCCTCCGGCTTTTGGGTGAGAAGGTTTTCTATGTTGGTGAGTCAGGTAGCGGTAGCATGATGAAGCTTATCAACCAACTACTGGTCTTCGCCCATTCCTATGCTGCCATGGAGGCTCTGGTGCTCTCCAAATCACTAGGTGTTAATCCTTCCAAGATGTATGAGGTGGTGACAGCGGGGTCAGGCAACTCATTCATGTTTGAGGAAATGGTTAAGCTGATTCTGGCTCGAAAGGTTTGGGGTGGACGTACGGAACTACTCATCAAAGACATAGTACTCACCCATCAGATGGCTGCCGAGGCGGGCATAGACCTGAGACTCTGCAGTTTTCTTAAAGAGACAGCGGAGAGGATGGCGGAGGAAGGGTTTGGAAGAGATGACGCCGTGAAGGATTTCATGGAGTATGTCACGCACCTGGCCGAGACCACAAGATCTCGGACAAAATCTCCCTGATGGATTCAACGTGTTTCTTAACAGAGCTGAAGGCTTTGCTGGTGGGAGGCCTCCCCTCTCATATCCACACATAGCTGGCCTCGCACCGATACAGGCTCCCCACCAAGCTCTACAACTTCGTCGAGGTCTTCCACGATTTTCCGGGGCATCCTCCCCTCTCTCTTCATAAAGTATGCTGCTAACATCTCGAAGCATGCCTCTAACATCATACCCCAAGCTTCCTCAGGACATCTCCAAGACCTCTCAATGTAGCCACGGTCCATTTCGCAGTTTATCAAATACGGATATCCTTCCCGGGCTTGGCGTCATGCTTGGGAACCCAATAATGTCACTTAGAGGTCCTAATCCTCCTGGAGCCCAGCTCTCCCAGCTTGGAGGCTATCTCGTCAAGGACTGACCTGATGAACCTATTTCTGTCAAATACTATTATGCCATCCTCAACAATATCCAGCATTAAGGCTAGGTGCCTTCTAACTTCCTCCGGCGTCAGATATATCTAGGTCACTGTCGAGTAGCCCAGCCTGCTAATATCGGAGGCCGTCTGCGTCTTGGAGGGGGTATCCTAATCCCATTGAACATCCTATGTCTGAGACCGTCGTCATCTGAGAAGGGGCCAACCACCGGTAGCAAGTCTATATCACTCTCAGCAGTGAAGTCTCCCCCTCCTGTGCTTCCGAACAGGAAGACCGGGGAGAGCATATCACCCACCTCCTCACCTAGCATGGCTGCATATTCCTCGGCCGGCTTCAGATACGATACCCTCACCAGAGCCCTGTCAGCCATTCACAATGATATTGTTATTGAGATGCTTTAAGCTTGGCTCCTTAATACCCTAGAGAGAGTCTCTAATGCTGTGTCCACATCTGATTTGGTGTTGAAGAAGTGGTGGGCGAACCTTAAGCCATGCCCCCGGGCAGAGGTTATCACCCTCTTCCGCCTCATGGAAAGCTCCACATCGTGCGCCCTGCCGCCGACATGTATGGAGATTGTGGGACCCAGCGGCTTCTCCAAGTTGCTGTAGGGCTCGAACCCAGCTGAAAGAGCCTCATCCCTGAAATAATCCCTCGTCTTGGAGATATGCTCCCAAATCTTCTGAACGCCAAGACCCCTAATTATCGACATACCGGCAGCAGCCGCATACATGCTCACCACACCCCAGGTGCCCATCTCAAAACGCTTAGCATCAACCCTATAGTCCATCTCCTCCCTCCCGAAGAGGAATGGGTCTCTCTGGGAAAACCAGCTGACAGCCGAGGGTTCAAGAGCATCGATATGGTCTCGCCTCACGTATAGGAAGCCTGCTCCAGGTATTCCGAGGAGGAACTTGGTGGTGCCAGCCACTAGAAAGTCCACACCATCCCTTGAAACGTCCAGGGGTACGGCGCCTAAGCCCTGGTAAGCGTCGGCCAGTAGGTATGAGCCTCTGGCATGGCATAGCTGGGCTAGGGCGCGGAGGTCCTGTCTAAAACCGTTGAGGGCGCTCACTTGGAAGGTGGCCACCATGAGTGTGTGGTCGTCCACAGCCCTCTCATACTCGTCCAAGTCTATGTATCCATCCCTGCTCCTCAGTGTTACAACCCTGAACCCACGGCTCCTCATGCCCTGCAGGGTAACTCCAAGAGTCGGGTAGTCCAGGTCGGTAGTGACTATTTTATCACGTCCACCGGGCTTGAAGGCGCTGAACAGGGAGATGAGTGCGCTGCTGGCCGAGTAGTGTGGGCAAACCTCCTCAGGTGTCGCTCCAATTATCTCGGCGAATATGGCCGACGCCCTGTAAACCTCCTCCATCCACTCCTCCCACGGGTTCCCATCCCTTATGATAGTCATCTCATACCTGTCTATGGCCTTCATCACGTCTATGCTCAGCGGTCCCTGACTGCAGCTGGCGAAGTAGGCCTTTCCACGTATTGATGGGAGCCTTCTACCCCAGTTCATTGGAGGCCTCTCCACAGCACCCTTATCTAAACGTTTTCACATTATATCCTCCAGTGGCTCCCTTGCCGCCCATGTGTATCCACATCTTGGACAGTATAGGCTCCACACCCTGCTCACCTTGGAGTCGCTTGGCTTCAGAGGTATGGTGAGGCGGTAGCCGCATCTAGGACATGTTCTGTCATCACTCAAATAGGCGCCCTCTCATCCAGTTTAACCCAGCTAGGGACGTGGTACTCCACAGTAGTGTAGTCAGCCCTAAGAGGCTTGATATCAATAACTGGAGTCCCGTCGAAGAGGTCCAAACCATCTACATATAGAATATGGCCATCTCGCCGCAGAAGCCTCACCAAGGTCAGTCCTATTGGGTTCGGCCTCACGGGCGAGTCTGTTGAGAAGACACCCAGTGTGGGCAGCTCGTCCTCCTTCAAACCCTTCCTGAGGAGGCGTCTAGGCCTCACCCTCAGCAACTCTCTATACTCTGGTGGAGCTTTGTGGAAGACCGAGATTATGAAGAGATGCGTAAAACCCTCCACACCATCTAGGGCTTCCTCATATTGGGGGAGGACTTCCACACGGCCCGAGACAGCTCCGGGATTGGCTCTCACATAATCGTCGTCCACGTCAACCCTGACATACCCTACAACCCTCAGCTCAATCAAGGCATCCCCAGCCCGAATCCAAGAGTCTTCCAGCCGTGGAGGTATTAAGGCTATCCATAGAAGTTTCGAGACTGTCAAGTTAGGGTTGTGTAGGTTTATCTTTTAACTGGTTTTGTTTGGAGGTCTGTTCTTTTACAGATTTATCCCTTTATAAACCATTCTAGAGTAAAGGCAATACCATCATATCAGAAGAAAAAATCAGTCAGACCTTAACTTGACAGTCTCAGGAATTCTACCGATAAGCTTTTGGGAAAGGGTTTGAGGACTATTACGGCAGGTCCTCTCCCATACAGAGGTGAATGTGATGGATACAGCAGTTTTCGCATAATCACCATATAGGAGCCTGTGAAAACCACCAGTAGCCTACTATAGTTATCCGTTCGCAAGCTTCGAAAACTCTCCATCGCTGAGCTTCTCTTTTGGTCAGAAATCGAAGAGCATGGTTGCCTAGGTGACTAGAAACATGCTACGGCCGCCAGCTGTGGTGGAATCTGCCGGGCTTGTCTATCCTCTCGAATGTGTGGGCGCCGAATCTGTCTCTGAGGGCTTGGATTAGGTTGGCCGGGAGACGAGGCCTCCGGAGCGCTCTGAGGTAGTTGTGGGATGCGTCCATCACCGGTGTGGGTATCCCCGCCTTCTTCACTTCAGATAATAGGGTATTCCAGCTTTCTTCACGTCTTTTAATCTCCGAGACTATATGGCTGTCCAGAAGAATGTTCTCATCATGTTGAAGGGCTCTTATGAAGTCTTGTATCATCCGTGCCCTTATAATGCATCCCCCCCTCCACACTTTAAGCACCTCACAGAGGTTTGTCCCATATCCATATTCACGTGAGGCTGCTCTGATAAGTTCGAGGCCTTGAGCGTAGCATACCACTGCTGCACACCAGTAGCCATCCTCGAGCATCTCGAGGATTTTCCTGGCTGGCATCTCGGGTTTGTGGGCAGGGGCATCACCATATACCCTAGCAAATTGTAGCCTCGTATCCTTGGCCGCTGAAAGGTATCTGGCTGAGAGGGCGGCGTCAATGGATGGTGCGGGGACTCCCAGCTCGGCTGCTGTTTGGACAGCCCACTTCCCAGTGCCCTTCTGCTCAGCCTTATCTAGTACGAGCTCCACGAGAGGTCTTCCAGATTCGTCATCCCTTATGGAGAGTGCATCCACAGCAATCTCTAGGAGGTAGGAGCCCAGCTCGCCTGCGTTCCAGTCCCTGAAGACGTCTCTAACAGCATCCACATCCATGTCCAGTATGCCAGTCATTATGTCATAGGCCTCAGCTACTAGTTGGAGCATGCCATACTCAATCCCGTTGTGAACCATCTTGACGAAGTGGCCCGCACCATGCAAACCCATGTAGCCTGCGCATGGCTCGTCCTCGGCCCTAGCCGCTATAGCCTCCCATAACCCTCTCGTATCCTCATAGGCCTGCCTCGAGCCACCTATCATCACAGCTGGCCCTTTGAGGGCTCCTTCTTCTCCGCCACTCACACCAACACCCATGAAAACCAGCCCCTCCTCCCCACATTTTCTCTGCCGTCTCTCCGTGTCTAGGTAGTGGGAATTGCCGCAGTCAAAGATCATGTCGCCCGGGTTGAGCTTGGGGGCCAACTTGTTGAGAACCTCGTCCACAGGATGCCCAGCCTTAACCATGAGGATAACCTTCCTAGGCCTATCCAGAGTGGCGACGAGGTCATCCAGCGTGAAGACACCGCTTATCTCCCTCTCAGTGGCCACTTTGGCAAGGAATTCTCGCGTCTTGGCCTCAGACCTGTTGTAGACTGTGACTGTGTATCCTCTTGAGGCTATGTTACGGGCTAGGTTCTCACCCATCACACCAAGCCCAATCAGACCTATCTCCGTCATCAATCATAGGTGACTATCTGACAATATAAGTTGGGAGTATTACTTATTGGGTAATCCCAGTCTCTCGGCGACGACCTGAGATATCAGACTGCAGGCCGTAGCCACCCTCTGGTCTGCTAGGCCGTAGTATATTGTGTTGCCAGCTCTCCTAGCTACTACCACCCCGCTTCTCCTCATATATCCTAGATGCTGGGACGTGTTAGCCTGAGATATGCCCAGCTCCCTCGATATCTCTCCCACGGTTTTCTCACCATGCATGAGAAGGTGGAGGATCCTAAGCCGTTTGGGGTTGGCCTGTCCTTTGCAGAAATCTGCCAAAGCCTCGTAAAACTGCTGGGAGAACTCCTGGCCAGTAGTCATCAAAGCTAGGCCACCTTGGAGTCCCTGAAGTATATGTTGAAGAAGGGCTCCCAGAACCCGGATAGCATCGTCCAATACATGCGGGAGAAGCCTCTCTTCATGAGGTATCGTATTCGGGACGGCTGCATCTTCCTGGGTTGTCTAGCGTAGGTGGCTGAGACGAATATTGCCCTACCTCCTCCCACCTCGAGGGGGCAGTTGATCCGGCCGCTGAAGCGGGATACGGTTCCGCTGCCTATAAGGTCTGAGCATATGTTCTCCGCCACCACTCCTGCTTGGAGGTGGGCCACCACACCTGACTTGGATATTGGGATGTTTGTGCAGTCTCCCAATGCATATACGTCGTCATAGCCATCCACCTTCATAGTGTGCCTATCCGCCTTAACCCAGCCCTCATCGTCGGTGAAGGCAGAGTCCCTGACTGTGGGAGAGCCTATGTGGGGAGGTATGGATATAAGGATGTCATAGACTACTTTATCACCCTCCATAGAATGGACATACTTCTTCTCCACATGATCCACGTTGAAGTATGGTATCATGTTGATGTTCCTCTCCTGAAACAGGGGCTCCACCACCTCAGCGATGGTGGCTGCGGGGTAGGCTCGGGGATATGGTGTGAGAAGTGTGAGTTCAACCCTCTCCCTTATTCCTCTTTTCCTGAAAAAGTCGTCCATGAGGAACATTGCCTCGGTGGGTGATGGCGGGCACTTATGAGGGACGCCAGCTATCAGGAGGACGACCTTCCCACCACTGAAGGATTTGAGAGCCTCCCACAGCTTGGCTGCATCATCCTGACTCCTGTGGAAGTTATAGCTGAACTCCTGAAGACCATCTATCAGGTGGGGCGCCACCTCTGCACCAGTAGCTATCACCAAGTAGTCATATGGGAATCTCTTTCCAGAGGTTGTGATGACCTGCCTGTTTTCTATCTCTATGCGCTGAACCCCCTTGGGTATGAATTTGACATTCCTATTAAGGAGACTTGACTCCCTCCTCACGTATTTGCTGGGACTGGAGCCCTTGAAGGCTATGTCTAGGTTGGCTGGCTGGAATACATGCGTGTCGGCTTGGCTTAGGAGCATGACCTCACCATCAATACGGTGTTTGCTGAAGAGTTTTCCTAGGAGGTTGGCCGTGAGTGTGCCACCAGTGCCGCCTCCCACAATCAAGGCCCTCATCGACTCACTCGCCCTTGCCTGTGACCCTTACCAATATTCTGACGTAGCCCTGCTCCTCAACAATCTCCTCAACTGTGTTGCCTGTCTTTTTAGCCCAAGCCTGCACATCGCTTTTGGCGGCTGGGTCGGTGGCCCACAGCTCCAGTAGGTCTCCGTTCCTGGCCTGTCTGTAGGCTTTGAAGAGGTCTGTCAGCGGTCCTGGACAGAAGCTACCTCTAGAGTCTATGACCTTCTTCTGGACTTGGCTCATATGAATATCACCTGCCCACCCTCACTCAGCTGTATGAAAGTGGCTGCGCCCACTATGTCATCCACCTCCTCTATGAAATCCTCCCTCTTCAAGCCCATGACATCCATGGTGGTGGAGCAGGCATGGAGCTTCACACCGCTCTCCTTAGCCAGCTTGATCAGCTCATACACCGATGGAACCTTGGTCTTCTCGATACGTCTCCGAAGCATCCCTGTCACCACAGCTGTCATGCCAGGGAGGATGCCCAGAATGTTGGGCATTGGCAGGCCAGGATTTCCCACAGGCGAGACCTTCAAGCTAGCCACCTTCCGCTTGCTTATCACATTCATGCCCCAGAAGGTGAAGAATAGGTGGACCTCCATACCCATAGTGGCTGCTGCGTTGGCCAGCATGAGGGCTGGGTAGGCCATGTCTAGGGTGCCTTTGGAGAGGATTATGGAGAGCTTGTTGGCTGCTTGGTTTTTTTCTCCCAACACCGTTTGTGTTACTTGGGACATCCTTCTCGGATATTAGAATATTCGACTTAACTAATATCTTATGCGAAAATATAGTATATACGTCGGGTAAGAGTATAAATACAAAACATATGGATTCACGGGACTGTCAACTTAAGGTCTATGGCCTGGGCCTTCCCATTAGTTGTGGGTGAATAGAATTGGGGTCGGCCTAGGCCGTCTTATAGGTTTCTTCGGTGATAGAAATGTCTTTCCCCGTCTCAGGACGCCTCCGTGGGTCAGGGCTCTCGGCGTCAGGCTCTATGTGGAGGGGCTCAGCCTCAGGAGGGTAGCGGGGATATTATGCGAGCTAGGATTCCAGGTCAGCCAGAGTCTGTCAGGGATTGGTTCCAAAGGGCCGGTGAAGCCTTCTCACTTGTAGATAGGCGCAGGCGTGGACCGATAGCCGTAGATGAGACAGTAATCCGTAATCTCGTCAGGAGGGCCTATCTATGGGCTGCTAGGGAGGTGGGGACGGGGGAGGTGATGTCCGTCCAGGTATCTAGGGGTAGGGGTATAGGTGAGTGTTTAAGGTTCATGGAGATGGTCAGGGATAGGTGCTCCAATAACCCGACCGTCTATACCGATAGGGG
>JAWAEB010000019.1:0-23627 GCA_038891515.1 Nitrososphaerota archaeon
TTACTCTAGAATGGTTTATAAAGGGATAAATCTGTAAAAGAACAGACCTCCAAACAAAACCAGTTAAAAGATAAACCTACACAACCCTAGCTTGACAGTACCGGAAATATATTCAATATTTTTTGGGAGGTTCAACGTCAAAGCCGGACTCCTGACTGTGGAGCTGGAGCCTGCGGATGACGGTGGAAACAGGACAGTCCAGATGTTCACCGGCAGCTCCAGAGGCAACCCCCATCGTATCTCCCCAGAGAGCGGGACTGGCCAACAATCCTACGGACTAGGCGGCCAACCAACATCACACCATCCCAGCAGGCAGGGCACTCGAATGTGAAGGCTCACGCAATTCATCCTCGACAAAGCTGACAAAATATTTCAACGCCTCGTGATGACTAGGTCAAGGAGAGTACCAAAGAACCCCAGTATGGTAGCTGTTAAGAAGACTGCTGTGAAGTCATAGAGGCCCAGTATCAAGCCCGATATGAGGTTACCAAGCCCATTCCCGAGATCTATCATCGAAGTCATCAATGCAAAGCCGAGAGTCCTCACCTCAGGCGAAAGTATGCGTCCTACGAGAGCTACACTTGACACTACAAAGTATCCAACGCCAACACCATAGACAGCCATCGCAGCCAAGACCGAGGCCTCCGATGAAAGTGTTACGAGTAGTGCTGAGACAGCTACGAGGAACGAGCCCATTCTAAGCATCTGAGCCTCGCCAAGTCTTGCCGACACTGTGCCAGCCACGAACCTGGCAGTCAGGTTAAAGGCGGCAGCCAGCGAGAAGAGGAGGAAAATATGCTGTTCAGCCAGTCCTAACATGGTGTGGGCCATGAGCGGTAGGAACGCCGATATCGTGCCAGCCACATAGTTGATGATGAGCCTTGTGATCATGATGGTGGTGAAGCTCCTGCGGGCCACCTGCCTGAAGCTGAAGGAGGGATGCATCTCCCCATTAGATGGGCTGAGGAGATACAGCCCTGCCGAGCCCACCATGGGAATCGCCGCAGCAGCTATGAATGATGTGGTGTAGCCTGCCACAGTGAACACCGTGGCACCCACAACAGGGCCCAGTATCATTCCTAGGGGAGATGCGGTCAGCATATAGCCTAGGCTTCGGAACCCCCTCCCACCATCGCCTGACTCTGAATACATGTATGAGAGGACGGTGGGGTGGTATGCGCCTGAGCCGACCCCCCTCACCACCCCTCCCACCATGAGGTGGTATGGCTGATTAGCTATGGCGTATATTAGGCTGCCTGCTGAGACAGCTGTCAGGCCTAGGAGCATCACTTTGTCCAGCCCGATCCTACGGGAGAGCCATACCGCTGGAATCCTAGATATGAACGCTGTCACGGTTTGGGCACCGTAGATGGCTCCGACAGTTACTGGGTCTGCGTTGAGACGCTGAGCTGCGTAGACCCCTATTATTGGTGTGGTCATGTTGCTGGAGACCATGACCGAGAACATGGAGAGCCATATGGAGGCATGTCTGGTCTGAAGGATGCTAAACACCTCCGAGATCACGGGCTAACCTGCATGGGAATAAGGGCTTAAGCCATCCATGGGCAGATGCGAAGATGACTGCCAGCAAGGCTGCTCTAACTAGAGCTACCAATTGGGGAAGGGTCCATGGGAGTGTGGGCGTATCTGTGGTGAACCACGTAAATATTATCATCGTGTTGGCAGCCTCGAATGCGGGCCAGAAGGGGGTGAGGGCGCCGCTGGACAGGACTGTGGGCAGTATCCAAAGTGCCATTTGGGGTGTGAAGACGTAGCTGGATAGGAGCCACGACGCCGTTAATTGGAAGGATTTGGTGGGGAAGCCTGCCTCAGCCAAGTATGACCTCAGCATCAGAATGATCATAAGCCATATCCCAAAGACTTTGGCAGATACCGAGAAGGGGTCACCCGCCAGCCAGAGATACCATGCATTTTCCAGTCCCCAGCCTGTGTGATAGCTGAGGAACTCGGACATGTATTGGGGATTTATCATGGCTGGGTAAGAGAGGGGAGCCAAGCCAGCGATGAAGCCCAGTACCTTACGTCTCGCGCCGCCTCCGGCCAAGTAGATGGGCAGCAGGATTATTGGGATGAGTTTGAACGCCACGGCGGCTCCTAGGAAGGCGGTTCCAGCCATGCTCCTACCCCTGAGATGTAGGAGAACTGAGAGGGCTAGGAAGGCTGCGACGAATTGGTCGAAGTTGTAGATACCATAGACTATTAGGCTGGGTGAGGAGAGGACAAGTAGCACACCCAGCGCTCTATCTGGATAGATGCCATGTATGGCGAGGGCTAGTATGATATAGGCTGGCAGGCTGAGTATAGCGAAAGCCGTGTAAAACCCCTCCAAGGACGGGCCTCCCAGTAGACGGGCCGCATCAACCGTGAGACATGAGGCTGGCGGATATTCAAAGAAGTATTGGATACATGCGAGCAGACCAGCTCTGAGCCCCTCCTCACGGAACCAAAAACTAACCACGTCGCTGTAGATGGTCCAAGCAAACCCCGGATAGTGGATGATAAAGCTGACGGCCCAGCTCGTCAGAGCCACCAGAATCACCGGAGCATCCCTCGACGCCTTCATATCCACACCAACAGGCAGAGCCTATGCTTCAAACTGGCTCTCCAACAGCTAATATTTAGTGTATCCCATATGTGGGGGAGGGTTGAGGGAGGAGATCATCTGTTATAGATGTGGTACACATGCCGAGGATGACCTCGAGCCCAGATGCAGCCACTGCGGGGGCCCGCTCATTCTCTCATACGATAGGATGTTTGATGTCTCCCGGATAAGGACTGGGGTACAGTCTATGTGGCGTTATGCAGACGTCATGCCGCCCAGCCTATCATCCAAGCCCATTACTCTAGGAGAGGGGGGGACACCTATCACGAGGATTCATGATACGGAGATATATGTGAAGCTGGACTACCTCATGCCCACATGCTCCTTCAAGGATAGGGGGACATCCGCTCTCATGACCCATTACCTAGGTGCCAGCCATGGCTATCCCAAGGGAGTGGTGGAGGACTCCTCAGGAAACGCCGGAGCCTCGGTGGCGGCATACTCGGCCTATGTCGGCTTGGACTGCGTCATATATTCCCTCCGACAAGCAGCTCCAGCGAAGCTTTCACAGATACTGGCATACGGCGCTAGGGTTGAGCTCCTCGATGTACGAAATGATGAGCTGACACGGGAGGCTGAGAGGGCTGCTCAACGTCTGGGCTACCTATACATTGGCCACTCATGGAACCCTTACTTTATAGAAGGGATGACGACGGCTGCCTACGAGATATCCGAGCAGCTAGATTGGAACCCGCCCGATAGAATATACGTCCCCACCTCAGCCGGAACCCTTCTACTCGGAATTATAACAGGCTTCCACACACTGCTCTCGTCGGGGATACTGGATAGGATGCCTAAGATAGTTGCTGTCCAGCCATCAGTCAACGCACCCCTATACCACGCGTTCAAAGGCACCACAGCAACCTCACCCAAACCCAGCATAGCTGATGCGTTAACCCACACAAAGCCGCCGAGGCTCAGCCAGATGGTTAGGGAGCTGAAGATTGTGGGTGGCGAGGTAACCACAGTCTCAGAAGATGAGATTCTAAGAGCCTGTAAGGAGCTGGCTCTCACCGGCATATATGTGGAGCCGTCCGCCGCAGTTGGTTATGCAGCGATAAGACGTGAGTTGGATGAGATAGTATCTTCAGAGCTCCGAGTGCTGACAGTCGCCACAGGCTCAGGTTTGAAGGTCGCCAAGGAAGTGAGGGCGGGTGGGGATTGATGTCCAGCCTCCCCCCATCCTTCCTCTTTACCAGCACAGTCCTCGGCCTCTCTATCTCAGCCCTAATTCAGATGTCGCCGGTACTAGCCGCCCAACTGGGAGCCAGCTACACCGAGATAGGATTAGCTATGGGCGCTGCCCGCCTCACACCCTACGTAGTCCTCTCACCTATGACAGGGCTGATTCTCCGGAGGGTAGGCGGTGACCAGGTCCTAGCACTATCCGCGGCCTTCACCGTGGGCTCCCACATACTGCTATCCATGTCCAAGGACCTCAGCCTCATAACCCTAGCGCAGGTGACTTCAGGCCTCTCCATGGCATTCTACTACCCAGTGGCGGAGATTATCCTAGCAGCCAACTACCACGGCAGCGAAAGGATGAGAGCCTTCAGCAAGTTTGGAGCAGCCTCGGCCATAGGTTTTCTAGCCGGCTCGATACTGAGTGGGATGATAGCCCAGTATCTAGGACTGGCAAGAATGTTCATGGTTCTGGGTGTATCAGTCGGCCTAACAATACCTTACATGCTCAGGACGGGATTGAGAGCCAAGTTTTCATTCAATAGTGAGAGGAATTTGGCTAGCCTCTTCAAGAGTCTCATCCCGGCCTTCTCAGTAACACTTCCCTTCTACATGATATTTGGCATAGCCCAGGTCATCATACCCGGATACGCAGCTCTAACAGGCATCTCGGAGCTGGAGATAGGTGTACTTTTCCTAGGCATGTGGGTTACACGCATACTAGCTTCCATCATCATGGCCAAGAGAGCCGCAGGAAACATCGGGAGATACTTCATCGCATCGGGATCGGCTCTCGCAGCACTCCTCTCCACCACAGCACTGTCACCGGGCCTGCCATCCCTCACAGCCCTCCTCATGGTCATGGGGGCAGTCATCTCCGTTATCTACATACTCACCCTCTATCTCACCTCGGCCAGAGCCGAAGGCAACCAGACAGTAGCGATAGGAGCCTATGAAACAATCATCGGAGTTGCGTTCCTAACCGGAATACCCATAGCAGGGCTGGCCGCAGACATGCTAGGTGTTCCAACCCTATTCCTGGGAATGGCCCTACTAAGCCTAGCATCAGGTTTCGCAGGCTACATCTCAAGACGTTAGAAGATCTCCAGCTCCACCAGTTTCGACGGGGTCCTCACAAACCGGTTGAGGGTGACCTCAGCTATGATCTTGCAGTTCCTAGCAACACTGATCATATCCCACACTATATTTCGAAGGATTATGGCGAGAGTTGCATCGTTATTCCCGGCGGAGAAGAGCTCCGAGTAACTGATATGCCCGCCGAACTCCTTCCTCGTAGTCTCAATAACCTCGTTGGCGAGACTGGCATCCAGTGAGAAAAAAGCCTTCATCGTCTTCCCCAAAAGGACCTGAATAGGCTCTATCAGCTTTGCTATCCTCCGTCTGAGATGCTCATCCACATTAACCTGCTCAAGAATCATCAGCTCACCAGCCGCCATCTTTACCGAGTCAGCCATCTCCTCCAAAGCCCTGACCACAAGCCTGTCACCTATTGCAGTGAGGTAATTCTCAGGCGCAGCCTCGCCGTGGGACTTGGTCTTCACATCTATGAATATCTGCCTCACACAGAGGAAGTAGAGCTCGTCCAGCTTGTTCTCAATCCTCTCAATGTCATGCAAGAGTTCACGCCTACCCGTCCTCGCCGCCTCGGCCAGATTATTAATGATCGTGGTCAGCATAACCTGAATCCTCTTGATTAGAGCCTCTACAGGGAAGCGACGTGGATCTACGAAGGATTGGATTACCACACGCCTGTATGTCTGCTCCACCACCTCCACACCAGGCAGCATATCCAACACCTCGGTCACACTTGCCTGTAATTCTCCGGACAGCCCCTCTCCACTGATTATCCTGATCTCTTCGGAGCCTTGGAGATAGGCACCCACCACAAGCCTCGAAAGGAGATCCTTATCAGTGAACTTAGCCGCATCAAGGGTTACCGCAGTACGCTTACCCCCAGCCCTTCCCTCAGTTGAGACCCTGAGCCCCCCATCAGGCATTTCCAAAATCTCCACCACATCACCCTTGGCCAATCCCATCGCCCTAACCCAGCGACTGGGTAAGGAGACCGTCAGGGTTCCAGCACCAACTTTTTGAAGTCTTCTCATGTAAGGCATGGGTGTTAAACGTATATTCGGTATATATATGATATCGCAGGCGTAATACAGGGAAAGTATATACTATAAATGCAAAAGCTATTAGAACGGCCGAGATACGCTAGAGCTGGAAATGCAGCCACAGAAAGCCCTAACAATTCAGAGGGTGTCGGCGAGGCGTAGCTATGCCAACGGCTACAAGTACTGCTCACGCTGCCGGGTCTACCATTTGACCGAGGGAGTGAGATGCCCCTACTGTGGCATTCTACTGAGAAACTCCCCTAGGAAGAAGAAGCCCAGCAGCACGAGCAGATATGTTCACGTGGACTAGCCTTAATCTAGTGGTCCAGCATCACGTAGCCGGATGGCGGTGCAGGGCCTAGAGTCATACATAGCTAGTGTTGCAGCCCAGCTGGTCAGGATCAATACTGAGAATCCACCGGGTCGTGAGCTGGAGGCAGCCCGCTTTGTGGCTGAGAGGACTGCTGAGATGGGTATGAGGACTACGGTGTTGGATCATGGCGGTGGGAGGGGTTCCACTTTGGCGGTTCTTGATTCTGGCAATCCAGGCCCTTCTCTGATGTTCAACTCCCACTTGGATACTGTGCCCGCCGGCTCGCCTGAGGACTGGGAGTTCCATCCCTTTGAAGGAGGTGTTTCAGGTGGAATGCTGCGGGGTAGGGGTTCTGTGGATGCTAAGGGTTGTCTGGCTGCTATGCTGGCTGGGGTTAAGATGTTGGGTGATGTGCGGTGTGGCAGCTTGGTGTTGGCCGCTGTGGCTGATGAGGAGGTGGGTGGTCTGGGGACGGTTCAGGTGTGCCGCCAGCTGAAGAGGGTTGACTATGCCGTCTTCGGCGAGCCTACGGCGATGAAGCTCCTACTGGGAAATAGGGGTAGGGGTGAGATGGTGATTGAGGTCAGGGGCTCTCCAGCCCACGCCTCCACCCCGGAGGTGGGTGTGAATGCCATAATGCTGGCTTCGAGAATCGTCATGAGGTTGGCCGCTCTTGAGAAGGGTTTTGGGAGAAGACATTCACTACTGGGCCGCAACACCGCATCGGTGACCATGGTGTCGGGAGGCTTAAAGTCCAACGTCATAGCCGATAGATGCACACTTGTTGTGGATTTCAGGACAGTTCCCGGTGCCATAGTGAGGGATTTGGAGGAGGTTATCAGGGGTAGAGTGGCTGGCATCCCAGCTGCGTTGAGGATTACGTCCTATACTCCGCCTGCGATAACCCGGAGAGATTCTCCTCTGGTGAAGGCCGCTGGTGAGGCTTTGAGGGCTGCGGGGCTGAGGGTTAGGATGTCTGGTATGAGGGCTACGACGGACTACAGCATCCTCCTCAAACACCACAGGGCTGATGGGGTTATACTTGGGCCTGGAGATCTGTCGGTGGCCCATAGCTTCAGGGAGTCTGTACCTATTAGAGAGCTGGTGAGGGCAGCTCATGTCTACCGTGGAATCGCTGAGAGGCTGCTTAATCAGCCGAAGTAGCTATGGAAGCTGGCCATAACTAGTGCGATGTGCTTTATGCCGTTGAGGAAGTCTTCTATCCGTATGTTCTCGTTGGGTCCGTGGACGTTGGACCCGAGATGCCCTACACCAGTTGAGACGCATGGTATTCCGAGGAAATCTTCAAAAAGATGCATGGGGCCTGAGGCAGCCCCTGATGGCAGTATTGTGGGTTCGACACCATAGGCCTCTTTAGCCGTCTCACCCACAAGCCCCACCAAGTAGCTGTCTGGAGACGTCCGTGATGCTGGATAGCCCTGAAGCTTCCTCACCGTGATGTCTCCCAATCCAGCTGACTTGAGGGTTTCGAGGAGGTTGCTAAGTATCTTTTCCGGGTCTTGATTGGGGACAAGCCTAAAGTCCAGCCTAACCCGGGCTGTGGCTGGGATGGATGTTTTGCTCCCAGGCCCAACATACCCGGCGGATATTCCGCACAGGTTGCAGGCAGGCTCAAGAAGCAATCTTCTCAGCATAGACCTCGTATCGCCGGCCGGGAGTTCCACACCTTCCGGCTTTAAGGAGTTGAGGTCCAGGTTCTCCATCATCTCCTCCACCTGCCTACTCACAGCCTCCACATCATCATAGAAATCCCTAACAAGCACTCTTCCATCATCTCCCCTAATCACTGAAAGGGCTTGGATAAGCCTCCATGCGGGGTTGCTTACCACGCCACCCCAAGATGAGTGAAGCTCTTTTCCTGAAGCCTCGAGCTCCACGTAGAGCATGCCCTTAACACCTAAGTTTATCACGGGAGATCCACGTCTGTCGACATATCCATACTCCCATATGCAGCCGTCTGCGAACAGCCCCTCACGGTTCTCCATCACAAACCTCTCTAGGCCGGGGCTTCCAACCTCCTCACCACCCTCCACCACAAACTTGACGTTGATGGGGAGCTCGCCGAGAGTGGCCAACACCGTATCTAGGGCGGCTATGCGGGCCACTAAGCTGCCCTTGTTGTCAGCGGCTCCCCGGCCATATATCTTTCCATCACTGATCCGTGGTTTGAATGGGTCCGACACCCACCTGTCTAGAGGCTCAGGCGGCTGCACATCATAGTGGTTGTAGAACATGAGCGTGGCGTGGGCCTCGGCGCTACCCACACCAACCACAACAGGCCCACTCCCAGATTGATAGAGCTGGGTCCTGAGCCCTACATCCTCGAGAAGCTCTGAGACAAGTGTCGCACACTCACCTAGGCCCTCTCCAGTGGCTGAGACGCTGGGCTGGGATATCAGGGTGGTCAGCATGCTGATGTACCGGTCTCCCTGGCTCTTCACGTGAGACGTGATGGTTGAGTAGTCCCTCATATAGACCTCTCATCTAGCTCTGGGCTACTACCATTTGGTCCTATCGCCTTCCAGCAGGCCGCTGCCTATATGTATCCTGTCTATATGTTTGGACAGCTCGGTCCTAGACTTGAAGACAGAATCGCAGTATGGGCATTTAAACTCCTCCGATTCTTGCAAGCGCTCCCACCTGTGATTCCGTCAGCCGCCCATATATAGGTTATCATCCAATTCTCAGCTGTGATACAGCATTTCTAAGGACCTTTATGCTCTCGCTGAAGAGCCGCCTCTCCCCCTGGTCAAGCTCCAGCTCCAGTATTTTCTCCACACCGGCCGAGCCAAGTATGCATGGCACCACAGCACATATGTCCCGCTCGCCATACTCGCCGTCAAGATAGGCGGAGACGGGAATCACTGCCTTCCAATCCCTGATTATAGCCTCGGCCATCACCGCTACACCCGCACCGGGAGCGTGGTGAGCGGACCAGCCCTTCAGCCGGATTATCTCAGCACCAGCTTTACGTGTGGTCTCCACACTCTCCTCAATGGCTTTACCATCCATCATCTTGGACAGCTCAGCCGGCCCCACATATGTCTGCCTGTGGAGTAGGACCATGCTGTCGCCGTGCTCGCCTAAGACCATGCTCCTGATAGATTTGTAGCTAACACCGAGCCTACTGCGTATAATGTGTCTGAATCGACCCATGTCCAGCAGCCCGCTGAAGCCCATCACCCTCTCCCTTCCGAAGCCTGTCACCCTATAGGCTACGTAGGTCATTACGTCAAGCGGATTGGTGACGACTATTACCTTAGACCTGGGCGCATATTCCCTGATCTTGGCTGATATGTCACTGATTATCTCTGAGTTCTTCAGCATGAGATCCAGCCTCGTCATGTCCGGCTTCCTAGTTAGGCCCGCTGTCACGACGACCAAGTCCGAGCCCTCTATGTCTCTGAAGTCGTTGGAACCTGTGACAGTCACATCCAAGTCCAGTATTGCGCATGCATGGTTTAGGTCTAAAGCCTCGCCCTGCGGTAGGCCCTGTATCACATCCACTAGTACAATATCCCCCATCTCCCGCATAGCCATCTGGAGGGCTGACGAGGTACCGACTCGACCTGACCCCACAACAGTTATGAGAGTCATGGGAATGGACTGTATGCGCTTCTAAAATAGTTGCCTCCTGCCGAGATACTTCAGTATTCCCATCGCTGAGATATGTATGAGGCTTTCGGCATACTGGGGAATCGGTCTGCCAGCCTCCTCCTCAAGACTTTTCTTAATGATATTAATGACTCTAGCCACACCGTCCCCTCCAACTTGGCTGAAAAGAGAGACCCACAATCTAGTTTTGGCTATGAGCTTCTCAACCCTAGCCTCCGTAGCCTCTGTGGGTCCGTAGTGGGGTGTGAGGAAGACTTTGGCTCCCATATGGCTGAGCCTCCTCATACTACTTTCATACTCGTCAAGGTTAAAGCTGGGCGGTGGGGTTGTGGGTATGATGGCTCCGAAGTCCGGATATTGGGCTGGGACTGCGTCAGCTGTAAATACGGTGTTGGATGTGGGCTCGTATATGGAGAGCTGGTGGGGAGCGTGTCCTGGCGTATATATGAAGGTCAGCTCCATCCCACCTAGGCTAAGGGTCTCTCCATCCGAAACAGCCATGACCCTAGCCTCGTCTATGGGCTCAACTTCTCCGAAGATCTTAAGAATGTCGGGGCCGTAGACAGCCTTCACACTCTCCAGCAGTCTAGATGGGTTGACTAGATGTCTGACGGCCTGCTTATGGGCGAGCACCACAGCCTCCTGATACAGCTGGGCCAAGCCAGATGCTCCTCCGCAGTGGTCTAGGTGGACATGGGTTGGAATGATGTAGTCGAGCTTATCCACACCTAACATCTTAAGACTATTCACAACCGTTGGAAGGCTGGATGCGTATCCTGTGTCTATAACTGCGGTCATGACGTCCCTTATCAAGTAGCATGCCACAACCCGCTTGAAGCCCAGGGCCTCCGTATCTATCAAATGTATATGTTCGACTACTTCACCCATACTATGGTCAACCAATATCTTCTATGTCGACCCGTCCATCCGCGACTAGCGCCGCCTTGGGACGAAGCCCATAGTATCTGCATGAGAAGACTGTGAGAAGCCTGCCTCCGAAGAGGTAGCAGTATCCGCTGGAGATAGGTTGGTGTGCTCTCACCAACAGCTTGAGACCGTTTCCACTCATGAATCTATATAGGGCGTCTGGACCGAATAGCTTCGCTCCACCCCCTCGAGGACTGGGCTGGAATCCGGAGATATCCTCATCCGGATCATTCCACAGCAGCTGGGTTACCACCGGATCTCGAGGCTCTTCCAAGCCCTTCGGAAGGCTTGCTAGGTCCTCCACTTTCTCAACCCCTTCCGGCAAGCCGCCGTGGAGACATAGTATCTCATTGTTTAGCAGTAGCGCATAGGGTAGTTGGCTGAATAGTCTGGCGAAGGTTGGGTACGCATCCTGACCATACGCCGCCGCAACCACCTCATAGAACCCATAATACTCATTCATGGAGACCGTCTCATGGTTCCCACGGAGAAGATAGATTTTGCTTGGGCTCTCTAATTTTCCATCAAGTACTGCGGCCAAGTTCTCCAGCTGCTGTGGCCCCCTATCCACGTAGTCGCCCAAGAAGATTAGGGAGGCTCCCAGCTCCTCAGCCCTCCTGAATGCATTTACCGTTGACTGGAGGTCGCCGTGGGTGTCACCCACGAGGAGTGTATTCCTAGATTCCAATCTTATGAGGGGCGGCTCGGCAGCCAGAATAGCTGTCGCATGTTCCACGAGCCTACGTATCTCTGAGAAGCTCGGGATCAAGCCAGCTCACTTCAAAAGTCTTGAGAGAACTAAACCGACCTCGCTGGGAGAGGTGGCCACGCTCACACCCGCATCTTTCAAGGCACTCATCTTGCTCTGATAGTCTCCCTGGCCGAGAGATATTATTGCACCCGCATGGCCCATCCTCTTCTCCGGAGGAGCGGTGGATCCGGCTATGTAGGCCACCACAGGATTGGGATACTCCGTCTCCTTGATGTAGGCCGCAGCCCTCTCCTCAAGATCCCCACCAATCTCACCGATCAGCACGACAGCTCGAGTGGCAGTATCATATCTGAACATTTCCAGCACATCCACGAAGTCTAGGCCTGTAACCGGGTCCCCCCCTATTCCAACCGCAGTGGTCTGCCCCAACCCAGCCTTGGTTATCCCGTAGGCTATCTCATAGGTTAGTGTTCCGCTCCTCGACACTATCCCTACGCTACCGGCCCTGAAGATATGACCCGGCATAATACCTACCTTAGCCTCTCCGGGAGTAATCAACCCCGGACAGTTGGGGCCCACCACGGTAACCTTGTTCAGTCTAGCATATCTCAGGAAGGTTATGCTGTCGTGGATCGGGACATGCTCACTTATCACCACCACCAACTTTATCCCACTATCCACAGCCTCATAAACAGCATCAGCCACATTGGGAGCGGGAACCATTATGAGGGATGTGTTCAGCTGGGGATGTCTTGCCACGGCCTCCTCCACGCTATTGTATATTGGGACGCCCTCAATCTTCTGACCGCCCTTTCCCGGCGTTACACCAGCCAGCACACGGGTCCCATAGTTGAGCATGGAGCGGGTGTGGAAGGCTCCCTGCCTACCAGTGGCTCCCTGAACAACCACCGCCGTATGCTTTCCCACAAGTATGGCCATACTACTAAGCCCCCCTCGATAACTCTACTGCCTTTAAAGCAGCCTCCTCCATCGAGTCGAGAGGATAGAGACCATTCTCCATAAGAATCCGCTTACCCTCATCCTCGTTGGTTCCCATCATCCTAACGACAACCTCCTTACGCCCACCAGTCTCACGGTGAGCCTTCACGAGCCCACTGGCTACCTCGTCGCACCTAGTTATCCCAGCCAAAATGTTGACCAGCAGCACCTTCACACGTTGGTGGTTCAGAATGAGCCGGGCAGCCCTCTCCACCATCTCCTCACTGGCCCCTCCCCCCACGTCTAAGAAGTTGGCCGGCCTCCCACCCTTCAGCTTGACGAGATCCATGGTGGCCATTGTGAGGCCCGCACCGTTTCCGATAATCCCTATATCGCCGTCAAGCTCAACCACACTGAAGCCCAGTCTCCTCCCCTCCGCCTCAAACCCCTCGCCCTCATCCTTGTGTACGAACTCGGTATGTCTGTACAGTGCGTTATCATCCAGAATTATCTTAGCGTCTATAGCCACTAGCCTACCCCCAGATGTTAGGGCCAGTGGGTTGATCTCGGCCAGCTCACAGTCCATCTCCCTAAAGAGCTTATAGAGGTTGGTCACTATCCCGCCCAGCTCTCTTGCGGCCGTATCTTCCAACGCTGTGAACAATAATACCCTCCTCACCTGGTATGGGGCAAGACCCCTTAGGGGGTCCACCCTAATTCTTAGTATCTTCTCAGGGGACAGCCTGGCCATCTCCTCAATCTCCACACCACCCTCTGCAGACACCATCAAGACAACAGACCTGCTGTGCCTCTCAATAACGAGGGAGAGGTAGAGCTCCCTAGCTATATCCTGAAAAGGCGTAACTATGACCGAGGACACCTTCTCACCCTTTATCGTCGATGAGAGAAGTGAGGCTGCAACTCTTTCAGCATCCTCAGGAGTCTCGGCTACCCTTATTCCGCCAGCCTTACCACGTCCGGCCACAAGAATCTGCGCTTTCACAACCACCCGTCCACCAAAAGTCTCAGCCGCCTTCCTCACCTCCTCAGCACTTGTAGCCACCACGTACCCAGTTACTGGTATGCCGTAACGATCAAACAGCTTCCTAGCCTCATACTCGTATAGTTTCATTCCTTAGACCACCAGCCTCCCAACAATTTAAACCGAATACCAAGCCAGATACTCTGTTCCATCCGCGACCCCTGCCTCCCTGAAGGCCTTAATCCGGTTGAGGCAGCCGACACAGGTGCCGCAGTGCACCTCGCCAGTCGCCCAGCAGCTCCATGTCAATTGAAGGGGCGCACCCAATTCGACACCCAGTCGGACGATCTGGGGCTTGCTCATCCCAATCAAGGGAGTGATTAGTCGTATTCTTGGATAGGATAAGGACTCATTTAGTAGAGACTCAACATTGTTGAGGTATTTCCGGCTCGCATCCGGTAGGGTTGACTGGTCTTCTAGGGTGTGTCCACCCGCCAGTACTGTTGCTCCAAGCTGTGAGGCGAGGTGGGCCGCTAGAGAGTAGTAGACAATGTTTTTGTATGGTATGAGGATGGTTGGTGGCGTTTTGAGGTTCATATCTATCGCTAGCCTCTGGTCGCTGGGGAAGTCGTATATTTCGCGCAATATGCCTAGGTCTTGGACCAGATATTCTAGAGGGTGGGCGAGGCGGGCTATGTTATCGGCTGCAGCTATTTCCCTCGGGTTTCTGCGGTAGGTGTTGAAGCTCAGCAGGATGAGCTCCCAACCCTCCGCCTTCAGCTTCCACACTAAGGTGGTGGAGTCTATCCCTCCTGAAAAAAGTGCCACCGCCCTAGCCAACGAACTTCACTGTATGGTGGATATGGACCATTTACCCAGACCTTCGGAAACCTTCACATAAACCCTGCCTATGTTCCGAGGCATTTTAGACATAAGCCGGCCCGCTATATGGGCTGAGATATTCTCCGAAGTTGACTCCTCATCCATAATGTATAGGGAGGAGAGTGGTGTCTCTAGCTTGTATTCCCCACCGATTCCATGAAACCTTATCAGTGCATGTCCGCCATCAACCATTTCCACATACTTTTTCGAGAGTATCAGCTTATGGTCCATCTGGCTTATCACGGATTTTACCAGCTCCTTAAGCTCGCCGAACTCCACAACCATGTCATTCACCAGACCCCCTCTCACAGCAACCTTTACGGTGGCTGTGTGTCCGTGGATAACCCCGCATTTAGGAGAGCTGGGGAGAAAGTGGGCATAGTCAAAGTTGAGGGAGCTGCCGCCGACCACAATCCTCTTGCCGCCCATCCTCTGCCGATGTATCGTCAACCCATACACCACCGTATGGTGCTGGTACCTAGCTTTAATTATTTCGCCGAATGAAGCCTGTGAAGTTCGTCGCTGTAGGTGTGGTACTTGGTTATGATTGGACACCACTCCCTCTCGGGGCAGTAGCCCAGATATCGGCACTTCTCCCCAATCAGGGCAGCTATCTCCGGAAGAGACTTCTCCAGCTCTCTCCATATCCTATAGGCTATGCCCCTCTCCTCCCATTGGGTATAGCTGCAGGTTCTAGTCCCAATGAAGCCTTGGGGATAGATCAGGTTGTAGCCATTGTACAGTCGGACTGAGTAGACTCTGAGGGCTTGGGGTATGATGTAAATGGCTGTGGAGCGCCTAACTCCCCGGCTGAGAAGCTCACGATAACATTCGAGGGCTATGCTGACAGACTCTCTGAAGATAGTGGAGAGGCCTGCATCTTTCTTTATTGAGGGGGGAACCACAATGTTCTCCTCGGGATTTTGGTATGCTCTGTCGGCTGCGGTGTATATTGATTCGACAGCTGTGGGAACAGTCCTATGTCTGACTGCTTGGTGAAAAGCCACTAGGGACATGGGCTCAAGAGTTGTCACAGAGAGCATGGGGTTGACCGAGTCCAGACACTCCTTCACACCGGCGGCTATGATATCTCGGAGGTCCCCCACCTCACCGAGACAGTTAACAGCCTCCACTATTATCGCCTCCGACGGTGATCCGCTACGACTTACCAAACGCTCCATGAGCGGGTCTTGGGGTTTGAAGACTATCGGATATGGGTAGGTTGTCAGCCTGTTCCTGAATGACATTCTCGCGCCGTATAGGGATGGTGCTAGAGATTCCACCAGCGCGCCATACTTCTCAGCAAACCTGACGGCTTCGGCTGGCAGATAATCACTCCCGCCCTCCATGCAGAGCTGGAGGAGGCCTACATAGTTCTCAAAACTGGAGCTTATGAAGAGTGAGGTGGCCGTGCCGATTGGTAGTAGGTAGCGGGCGTCCTCAAACTCCACATTCTCATTCAGGAGAGTGTGGTAGGATCTTACAAGCGCTCCAGCTGTATCCCGATAAAGTCTGAGCCCATCGCCCAACCCATCAGGCACAACTATATGACTCTCATCAACCCTGTAGCGTCGCTGAGACTCTTGCAGATATGAGCCGAAAGGCGGTGCGACTAGGATGAGTGAGAGAGCCCGGCTGCAGCGTAGAACCTCCAGCTGGAGGTGGAGGGAAGTTGTGATTGAAGCGTGTCCCCTCCGTGTAGATTCTCTGTGCATCCTACGTGTCACCTTGCCCACGTCTTTACCCGACTTGAGAAGCTCGGCTATCCTAGCCTCAACTCCCAAGCCGCCGTATGTCCCAAGACCTTCAGCAGCTATGAACTCGTCCGGGCCTATCTCAACCTTGCGGCCACCCAACTCAACCGATGTCTGGGGCCCATAACTGTGGAGCCTCACCTCAAGCATACGGCCTAGCTGGGATTTGGGCCGTAAAATGCTTATACAGGTCACCGTAAATAGCGGGTGAGGGGGTGGCCATGCGATGTTGCTGGAGAATTTCCTGAAGGGCTTGGCCTACATATTCCCTGCTTATGTGGCCAACGCCACACCTGTGGTGGCTGTCAGGATTTTGGGTAGAAGTCATCCCCTAGACGGACGCATCTCCCTCCCCGATGGAAAGAGACTCTTGGGTGAGGGGAAGACCATTGAGGGTCTCCTCGCAGGAATAGGTGTGGGCACGGTCACAGGTCTGGTGATGCAGGCCCTCCTCCCATTCATATTCAGGAGCTCTCTAGAGGTATTCACCCTGTCGGCTGGGGCGTTGGTGGGCGATATAAGCGGTGCCTTCATAAAGAGGAGACTGGGCCTACCGCCCGGTCACCCAGCCCCACCTCTAGACCAGCTGGGATTCCTCGTCACAGGCTTGCTCCTAACCCATGCATCACACGGCCTACCGCCATGGCTGGACCTCACTACCATAATTCTGCTTATCGCCTTCACATTCGGCATGCATGTGGGCACCAACCTCTTCGCATACGCCGTCGGGCTCAAGGATAGGTGGTACTAGAGGGCCAGCTCAGGATTGGTACTCCGAAGCATGGGCCTGAGCCTCATGAAAACCCGCCTAACCATGCCCAACTCTTCCACACACCGTCTCTTTAAAAGTGAAGCAGCCCGGCCGCCTGAGAGGACTTGATACCGCTGCATAATATCCAGCCTCTTGCTCCCCCTCCTCCCGGCCAAGCCGAGGAAGGTTGCCAACTCTTCCGCGCTCAAAACCTCCAAACCCATCTTCTCCCTCACGTAACGCTTGAGGTCCAGCTGCATCACCCCATGTAGGCGGGATGGGTCTAGACCGTTGTGGAGAGCTCTTGAGGTGATGAAGGGCATCTTGGACTCGCCCCCCCAGGTCACTAGGAGGTCCCAGTCGGCCGACATCTGTAGCATCCGAGCTATTATCGGCTTTTCATCCAGCGGCTTACCTACTGTGAAAACCTTAGCTCTCCCACACTCATCCATCAAACCCAGAACAAGAATAATGGAGGTGAGCGCATTCCATCCGCTGGGCTCCAGTTCAAGGAAGGTGATTGTGGGCCCGACCGCTCTATTCTTGGGCATGGGCGTCTCGACGCATGGGGCTTTAAAAACATAAGACTCAAATAGGAGGCCATTGCTGTCCACGCCCTGAGGTGCGGACTTTGGTAGGTGAACGTCTTCCAGACAGGTGGACGTCTTCCAAGCTGGCATCGCTGTTAAGCCCTCCATCCTAGGGAGCGGCCAGCGGGAGAAGATTGATAACCTCTGCCATATCCTACGTCTGTTGTCAGGGCTCGGCCTTGGGCTTCTTGTTGTGGACTCGGAGAGGGGGGAGGATGATTTGGAGCCGGAGTCCTTTTCCCACCTTCTACGGGCTGCTGAAGGCAGCGGTGTCACACCTGTGATAACCGTGCCTGTGAGGAGGCGTGACTTCTGGAATAGACTGGCGAAGGTGTGTGGGGTAGTCCGTAGGTGGGGTGGTGGTATCTGCCTTGTGGCAGGCAATCCAGAATACCTAGACGGTGATGAGGTGTCTGTGAGAGCTGGTGGGTCCATAGTCCGGGCTGCGGTTTGCGTCCGTGAAGATGGGCTTGACTGCATGATGTTGGTAGGTACCGAGAACCTGGTGGGACCTGCCGTGGAGGCTGCGAGGAAGGCTAGAGCAATACCATTCACACTCCTCAGCGAGCGGGTGACGGCTGAGATTACTCGTCTCAAGAGCATGACAGGTGGGCCCGTGGCTGTCTATGCACCCTTCTACGTGGGAGATGACACGGATGGAGCTTTAAGAGTTCTCCAGGGATATGTGAGGCGGAGAGGCTATTCAATGGCGAGGGTTGTCGAGGGTGTGGAGAAGCTGGCGATGGTAGGTGAGCTGGTCAGAGTGAGTAGTAGGGTAGGGGATCTAAGGCGGTGCGGAGCTACGTATGTGGTGGGTTTTCCAGCCCAGCTAGACTTTACCCAGATCACAGCCTTCGCTAATGCTTTGGAATGTTGAGCCTAACGAAAGGCTCCAGCCTAACCACAGCCGTCCTCACCCTACCCCTGAGGTCCACTAACAACCTAGCCCCCTCCACCGCAAGCTGGGCGGGGATGTATCCGAGGGCTATACCTCTTCCGGTCGTGTAAGAGAGCCCGCCGCTGGTAATCATTCCAACGTAGTTTCCCATTGAATCCAAAACCTTGTAGCCACGTCTTGGGACTCCCGGCTCGGTCAGCTCCAGCCCAACCAAGAGCTTCTCCGGCCCCCTCTCCAGCCTCTCCCTCAATGCCTGCCGCCCTATGAAGGACATGTTCTCCATCTTGATGGCCCACATAAGCCTCGCCTCCACTGGTGTCACATTTTCATCGATGTCCTGTCCATAGAGCGGGTACCCAGCCTCCAACCTGAGAACGTCCCTGCAGGCAAGCCCGCAAGGTTTACCCCCCATAGAGAGGAAACTCTCAAACACATTCTCATACATCTCCTCACCGCCGCACAGTATGCAAATCTCGAAGCCGTCCTCGCCCGTGTAGCCGCTCCTAGTCACTACTATTGGGCAGTCGCCCACCCTCACAACCCTGCCACTAAACCACTTCATGCCAGAAGCATCCCAGCCCATCCATCTCGAGACAACCTCAGCCGAGGCCGGTCCCTGAACAGCCAGCAAAGCCGTGGACTCTGTGACATCCTCCACATTCACCCCACTGCCCGCATGCTCCTCAAGCCATGGCACAACCTTCCCACGGGTTACTGCGTTGGACACTATCAGGTATGTGTCTCCCGAGACCCTCAACACCGTCACATCGTCTATCAAGCCAGCGTCCTCGTTCAGCATGAGACAGTATTTCATCCTCCACTCCTTAATGGATGCCGCGTCACATGTTAGGGTTCTCTGAAGCGTTTGAACGACACCTTCCCCCCTCACAACCGTTCTAGTCATGTGGCTTATATCGAAGACGCCAGTCCTAGTCCTGACCGTCCTATGCTCATCCCTGACTGTGGAGAACCTGATTGGGCTAGTCCATCCTGCGAAGGAGCCGATCTCCGCCCCAAGTTTTTTATGCAAGCTAAGGATTGGGCTGGACTTCAAGACTACGCCTCCTGTACACCCGCCATGTGGGTGTCAGAGTCTTGGGATGCGAGGCCCTTACCTCATCTATCTTTGGCACCGCTGTGTTATGGGGTGCTGTCCTGACTATCTCCGGACTTGTGTAGCACTCCTCTATGATCTTCTCAAAGGCGTTAACAAACCCATCCAACTCCTCTTTCGACTCTGTCTCGGTAGGCTCAACCATGAATGCCTCCTCCACGATGAGGGGGAAGTATATGGTGGGTGTGTGGACACCATAGTCCAGCAGCCTCTTCCCCACCGCAAGAGCTCCCAAGCCCGTCTCCCGCCTGAGCCTGGCTAGGCTGAGGACAAACTCATGCTTACGATGCTGAGACCGTCCGTACGGAACTGATACACCCCTTAGCCCCGCCATCCTAGAGAGCATATAGTTGGAGGCGGTCACGGCGTTGAGTGAGGCCTGGCGGAGTCCAACCCCACCGAGCGAGAGAAGGTAGGCATAAGCCCTCACTAGGACACCGAAGTTGCCATGGAACATCTTCATACGGCCGATAGAGCCTGGCCTATCATCTACAAGCCTATACATCCGCCCATCGTGCTCCACAAGCGGTGGAGGTAGATACTTTACAAGCCTGTTAACCACACCCACAGGCCCAGCACCGGGCCCTCCCCCACCGTGTGGTGTGGAGAACGTCTTGTGGAGGTTGAGGTGGATGATGTCGAATCCCAAGTCTCCAGGCCTAACCACGCCTGCTATCGCATTTAGGTTGGCTCCATCATAGTAGAGCAGGGCATCGTGTCGATGCACTATATCCACAATCTCCGCTATGTTTCTCTCGAAGAGGCCGAGGGTGTTGGGGTTGGTGAGCATAAGCCCAGCCACATCGGTGTCAACCATCTTCTCGAGGGAGGCGAGGTCAACACAACCATCCTCCCCAGTCACTACCTCGGCCACCTCAAATCCAGACATAGCCGCGCTGGCTGGGTTTGTCCCATGCGCCGAGTCTGGGACCAGTATCCTCTTCCTCTCCCTGCCCTCCCTATCCCTATGGTAAGCCCTCATGATGAGGCATCCGGCCAGCTCACCATGCGCACCAGCTGCAGGAGCTAGTGAGAACCTCGCCATTCCAGTCAGCTCGATAAGGCTCCGCTCAAGTCTATACAGGATCTCTAGGCAGCCCTGTACCGTCTCTTCTGGCTGGAGTGGGTGGGTCTCGGAAATCTCCTCCAAACCTGCTATAAGGTTGTTTATAGGCGGATTATATTTCATGGTGCAGCTTCCCAGCGGATAGAAGCCTGTGGATATGCTGAAGTTCATCTGACTAAGCCTTGTGTAATGCCTCAACACCTGCTGCTCCGAGAGCTGGGGGAGCTCAAGTTCGCCACGGACCAGTCCAGCCGGTATTTTCCCCCTCATCCTCTCTCCGGCCGCAGATACTGCCTCATCCAGGTTGGGTAGAGTGTATCCGGTTACACCCGGCTCTGAGATCTCATAAACCAGTTTCTCATCCCAGCGGGCCTGTCTATACAGGTGAATCACCTCAGGATTCCGACGTATTCACGTATATCCTCAACGGAGTGAACCTCTGTCACACATGTGAGGATTCCGTCACCCAGTTCCGGGAAGCTGCCTCCTATACGCAGTCCACCCACTATGCCATTGGCTAGAAGCTTCTCAAGAACTGACGAGCTGTCCACACCTCTAACACTGTAAGTGAATTCCATGTAGTGGGGGCTGTTGATGAGAGGTGCCTCAACATCATCCAGCTTTGTCAGCTCCTCAATCATGTATGCTGTCTTGGAGAGGATGTGCTGTGCCAAGCTTCTCATACCATCTCGTCCGAGGGTGGCCAGATAGGCGGCCGCGGCTATTGCACATAGCGCCTGATTGGTGCATAT
This sequence comes from Nitrososphaerota archaeon, assembly GCA_038891515.1. Classification (GTDB taxonomy): domain Archaea; phylum Thermoproteota; class Nitrososphaeria_A; order Caldarchaeales; family Caldarchaeaceae; genus HRBIN01. The sequence goes on from JAWAEB010000019.1 coordinate 21,257, forward strand.
GTTAGACGTGGCCCGATGGCGGCGTATATCCTGCTCCCGCGCCCTCAGAATCATGGTGAACGCCCGCACTCCACCCCTAACGGTCTCGGTCATACCCACAAGACGGCCAGGCATGACATGCAGTAGCCGTCTGTCCATCCTGCATCCCAGAATACCCATCAAAGGTCCGCCAAAGCTCATAGGAAGACCGAGAGGCTGCCCCTCACCAACTACAATATCCGCACCATAATCACCTGGTGGTGTTAGAAGACCAAGGCTAGTAGGCTCAGCGCCCACAATCAACAAAGCACCTGCATCATGAACAATCTCCGAGACAGCTCCCACATTGGCCATAATGGAGCCTAGGTAGGATGGGTTCTCAAGGTAGACGGCTGTGACATCCTTGCCCAGCATCGTCTTAAGGGCCTCCTCATCAATCAGGCCCCTTCTATTCACAGGCACCTCATGCAGTGTAAGCCCCAAGGGCTCAGAATAGGTTTTCGCCACCTCCAGACGATGGGGTGACGAGTATCTGGACACCAAAACCCGGCTGCCGCCATTATATCTATGGGCCATAAGAATCGCCTCACCCAACGCCGTTGCCCAGTCATACATCGAGCTGTTTACCACATCAACACCATATAGCTCGGCCGCCATGCTCTGATACTCGAAGAGGGCTGTGAGAACACCCTGCGACACCTCTGGCTGGTAGGGAGTGTAGCTGGTGAGGAACTCACTCCTCGATATAATCTCCCGCACCACAGCAGGAACATAGTGGGGCCACACACCACCGCCAAGGAAGAGCTTCAACCCCATCCTATTCCTCCCCAAAATTCTCCTGAAATGGTGGACAAGCTCCTGCTCGGACAATGGCCCCTCCAGAGACGGAGGCTCAGGCAAAATATATCTGTCGGGGATGTCAGAGTAGAGCTCCCAGACACTGGAGACACCTATGGCCTTAAGCATCTCAGAGACGGAGACATCGCTATTGGACATGTAGCGGACACCCATCTCAATTTCCAGTGCCAGCTAAGACAGGCAATACTTATATGTGTACCCTAACTCGGCCAGTGTTCTGTTAACTTTGGTATTATGGTAAGGGAGATTTCATCGCTCTAAGCCCTAGAAGGGATAATCCCTGCATTATAATATCTAAGTTAACAGAAACCTCGGCCAGAAATATTTAGATAGCTGATGCAAGCTGGTCCAACGCATAAGCTTCTCCAGCCATTATGTTGGTGTGCTCACCACCCAAGCCTCCTCTGAAGCCTTCTTATCGTGTAATCCAGGGGTGGGTGGACTCTCCTCCTAGGTCGCCGTATTGGGTAGGGGCCCACTGTATCATACGCCTTCTTAGCTAGGTCATCCGCCTCACCAGCCGTATACGCATCCCAGCCTACATAGTGTCTGAAGTTCTCCGGGCTGCTCCACTCAGGCGCGAACTCGCTTACTCTATCGGGGTCGAGGCATACGCATACCCTGTCAAGCGTCCTATGCAGCGAAAGGGGTGAGGTAAACACCCTGGCCGGGTCCACCTTGTTCTCAACCCTGACATCCCGATCTAGACCCCCCATCCTCGACAGAACATATTCCGTGACCGCATAAGCCACGTTTAGTGGGCCGAGCTCGGCTATCAGATGAGGGGAAAATGCTCCCTCATGGATGTGGACATGCATCCCCTCACCGCTCCACTTCACTATAACCGATTTCACCACACCATGTTTCTCAAGGAGGCTGACCATAAGCTGGGCCGTCTCCACCACCTTCTCCCACCTAACAGTCAACAGGTCAACATCCCACGATGGCATCGAGCTCACCATCCGTGCGGGCACATTATCCCTCCAGACATACCGATGTATTGAAGCGTAGAAGGAGCGGGGCCTAAGCACATTCAGCTCCTCTAGGACATTCCTTACGTCGGCTGGTGAACTAATCTGTATAGGTAGGTGGGTGGTCGGCATATACCGTAGCATCACCGGCCTTACCTCACCTGCGCAGTGGATGGCAACCCATCTGCCTCTGGAGAATCTGGCTATCTCTTGAGCTACGTCATCTCTCGAATAATGCCTCACTATGTCTTCCGGTAACATCTCTAGGGAGTCTCTTCCTCGGCCTTTCTCTTGACCGACACAATCTTCTTTCTTACCGATGGTGGTAGGGACACATCCTCACGGGTCATACCGGCCGGCGTCCCAACCACAAGCCCCTTACCCGGCTCTATCGAAACTTCATGCATCACCGTACTATGATTCGTCTGGCGCATCTTCTCCACCAGCACATACCTATGTAGTACACCGCTCTTAATCGAGCGTCTAAACCTTATGATGCCGTCAGCCACATGTTCAATTCCGAATCCAAACGCTTCTGAGGTGGTTATCGCATACTGGCTAAC
>JAWAEB010000020.1:0-22402 GCA_038891515.1 Nitrososphaerota archaeon
ATCTCATACCTAGGATGAAGAGGAAGCTCATATTACCCGATCCCTACACACTCGCCAAGCTCTCAGAAAACAACCATTATCGTAGGGGTGAGGACTTGGTCTTGGTTATGGCGGAGCAGGTAGCCGAAGTGGCCAACTCGCTTGCCACCGACGGGTATGGGCAGCTCCAGCTAACAGCCCCCGCGCTTGTCCAGTCTAAATTTGGGAGGGAGGAGTCAGAGATTGCTGCCATGGGTCTGGACATTGTCTCCAGCAGATGTCCGAGACCCGTGATGCTCCATCTCCCATACGGGCCGGCTACCAACGCCCTACCTGCGGTGCTTGACTTCCCCGTAGATGTAATCGGTTTCGACATGACGGCAACGATCCCGAGGGAGCTGTACGAGTATAAGGTGGAGAAGCGTATTTACCTAGGCCTGCTGGATGGGAGGAACTCGGCGATGGAAACCCCGGATGAGGTCCTAGACACCTGTGCAGATGTGGCAGATGAGATGGGGGTCGCCGAGGTCCACTTGGGCCCCAGCTGCGACCTAGAACTCCTCCCACACGGCGTGGCAGTCAAGAAGGTGGATCTACTGGGGCTTATACTGGGGAGGGCTGGGGATCTCTGAGTGGCAAGCTCTTACCCGTCATGGAGGTGGGGAGCCTTAGGAAGGCTCCTTTTCTCACGAGAGATGCGAGGCGTTCAGCCTCATCAGCGTGGGAGTGGGGACGGAGGCTGGGCGTGTCCGGCTACAAGAGCCTGGTCCACGGCATCTTAGCAGGCTCGTTGAAAGAAGACGAGCTTCTCGACTGGGCATCCGTCTATGGGCTTAGGTTTTTCGAGTCCGCAGGCTTGGATGTGATTTATGATGGTGAAGCTAGGCGGTCTGAGATGTATGAGTATCCCATAAGAAGGATAAGGGGGTTTGTATTCCGTGGACTCGTTAGGGTTTGGGATAACGAGTATTATCTCAAGGCGGCTGTCACATCTCCACCGACAATAGAGACGCCCTATCACTTGGATGAGTTTCTCTTCAACAAGAATCACACATCTAAGCCGTTGAAGATTCCAGTAACTGGACCATACACTTTAGCCGACTGGTCTTTCGACGAGTATTACATCAGGCGTAGGAGGGGGGAAAATCCGCTGGAAGTCAGGAGGATGGCGAAGCGTGATATGGTGATGGATTTGGCGCGGAATGTGATAGCTCCTACGGTGAGAGCTTTGGTTGCAAATGGTGCTACACATATACAGTTGGATGAGCCGGCTGCCGCAGCGAAGCATGAGGAGGTGGGGCTGGTTGTGGAGGCTGTGAATGAGGTGGTTGGGGGTCTCCAATCAGAGTTGACTGTACACATATGCTACACCGACTACGGTGCCTTGCTCCCCGACTTGCTGGAGATGAAAATATCCAACCTGTCAATATCATGCTCCAACGCCGACACACTCAACCCGGGACTCGACCCCTCCGCGAGACGTGGTTTCAAAGTATTGGAGCTATTCAAGGAATATGGTGCCGGGTTTAGAATAGCCCCAGGCGCAGTTGATGTCCACACCGACTTTGTAGAGCCGCCCGAGCTTGTTAGAGACAGGCTGATATATTCTGCTAAAGTGATGTCGGACCCGTGGAAGATCATAGCCTGCAACGACTGTGGGCTGAGAACTAGGTCTTGGGATGTAGCTTACCAAAAGCAGGTCAACCTTGTGAGGGGGGCTGAGATGGCTAGGTCGGCTTTGGGCTGACAGCTATTTCTTCTCTTCCTCACGAGGCTTCTCAGCAATCGCCTTCCTAGAGACGCCTACGGTCATACCCTTCCTACCAGTCGTCCTAGTCCTCTGTCCACGCACCTTCAGACCAAGTGAATGCCTGATACCCCTCCAGCTCCTCGTACGCATCTCCCTCTGAATATCCTCCTTAATGCTGAGCTCAAGGTCCGCACCATAAAGCTGCTTGTTAACCCCTGATACGGGGTCGAAGCGCCGGTTGAGCATCCATGGGGGTATCCCATGCGCCTCAGGGTTCCTCGCCACAGCCTCAATCTTCTCTATCTGCCTCTCGGTAAGCATCCCTATCCTAGTTTGTGGGTCAATCCCAGCAACCCTGCATAGAGCCCACCCCAGGTTTATGCCGATACCCTTCACCTTGGCAAGTCCGAAGGGTACCTTGAGAGAGCCGTCCACATCAGTGTTGAGTATGCGGACGACGTATCTTAGTTCCTTAGCCATCAGGACATGTTGACCTTTGGAATATATAAGCCTGTCAAAACCCTGAGATACATGTTAGAGGGGAGGGTTTGCATCATCTCGGGAGCATCCAGCGAAATAGGTGAGGCCACAGTTAGGGAGCTGCTGGCATATGGCGCCTTCGTATATGCTGGTGCTAGGAGGCTCGAGCTGCTGTTGAAGTGGTGGAACGCGTGGGTTAAGACATTCGGTGATGGTAGGGTGTGGGTGCAGCGCCTAGACGTGACAGATGAGTCAAGTGTGAGGAACTTTACGGAGGCGGCGTTATCCAGACATGGTCGTGTAGATGCACTGATTAACTTGGCAGGATACCCAATCGAGTCCAGTCTCTGGAACACACCACTCACCGATCTAACATATGAGGAGATTTCCAAGGTCTTCAGGGTGGACCTAGGCGGAAGCTTCCTCCTATCCAAGTCTGTGATACCTGTGATGGTGAGGAATAGACATGGGGTTATCGTGAACATAAGCTCCACACCAGCCTTATCCGGACATAGTAGAGGGGCAGCCTACTCGATAGCCAAGGCGGCGCTACACGCTCTCACCAGGCACATAGCCAGCGAGTATGGCGCCTATGGTGTCAGGTCCTACACCCTAGCTCTTGGCAATATAGAGACCCAGGCCACGAGGACGGTCATGGAGAGCATGTATGAAGAGCTGGCCACCGAGTCGCCTGCCAAGAGATGGGGAAAACCTGATGAGGTGGCCAGTGTAATAGCTCTCCTCTGCTCAGACAAGATGTCCTACGTGAATGGTCAGACGATTGTGGTGGATGGTGGGACCGTCATGTTATGAATACTTTATATACGGCCGGGGCAGCCTCCCAAAGGAGGCAAGAGCCGATGGCAATACAGGGAATTGAGTGGATTGTGATCGGCGTAATCTTGATCATACTCTTCCTATGGGGGCCTGAGAAGCTTCCAAAGATGGCCCGCTCCCTTGGACAGGCCAAAAAGGAGTTTGAGAAGGCTTCCAAAGGTCTTGAAGAAGAGATAAACAGAGCCGCTGCAGTGCCGGCTTCAACAGTGTCAACCTTAAGCCGGCCGCCTGAGGATAAGTTGTTGGAGGTGGCTCGGTCTCTCGGTATATCCACCGAGGGGAAGACTAGGGAGGAGATAAAGAACGAGATAGCTGAGAAGCTTCAGAAGACGGCCTAACATGGCTCAGATAGGTCCTATTGAGCTGGTCCTAATCGTTCTCCTGATCGTTATGGTGCTGAGGCCTAGGACTATAACTGATATAGCGAGGAATTTGGGCAAGCTTGTCCATGAATATAGGGCGGCGTCAAGGGTGGATGATGGTGAGATTTACAAGGTTGCAAGCATACTGGGGATAGAGACTAAGGGTAAGGATGTGGCGAAGCTGGGTGAGGAGATTAGGCGGAAGCTTAAATCAATCCAGTAGAGGCCCATCTCTGAGGCAGGCCAGGTGATTGAATGAGTAGAGACAAAGAGATGCCTCTTCTGGAGCACATAAGGGAGCTGAAGGATAGGGTGAAGGTGGTTCTAATATCCCTGGTGGCCGCCACGATATTCTGGCTTGCCTTCCCAGCTGACCCGGCAAATATAGTCCGGAACCCTGAGTTCTACGACCCCATGATATCGGTCATTCTCAGACGGGTTGTAGCCGATGTGGGTGGGACCCAGCTCCAGATAATAGGCTGCAGCCTCACCTCACCCCTAGAGATATTTTTCCTAGGCGCGATATTCCTAGCCATCATCACGATTTCTCCAGTGTTAGCTTATGAGATATACGCTTATGTTGACCCCGCGCTGTATCCGCATGAGAGGAGGCTCATATATGGTTTTGTGGGAGCATTCACCGGCCTATTTGCGGCTGGAGGTGCCTTCGGATATTTTGTGGCGGCACCCGTGGTTATGAGGGCCATGCTATTCTTCTTTGAGCTGGCAGCCGTATCGCCTACCGTCTGTGCGATGGATTTCTACAGCCTGGTTTTCACCACAGTCCTCCTCATAGGAGTGGTTTTCACATCACCCGCCATAATTGTCCTCCTAATCAGGTTTGGAATTGTTAGCACGAGAATGTTCAGCAAGAACAGACTTTACCTGTACGGCGGTCTCTACATACTTGTGGCCTTCATAACACCCGACGGGTGGCTGGTGGGCAATGCAATACTCTTCGCCCCACTTGTCATACTCATCGAGTCGGCCCTACTCATCGGTAGAAGATATGAGAGGAGGCGGGAGAGGGAGGCCCTTGCCGCCAATCCCGGAATGGGGCACTGCAAATTCTGTGACTCTTTACTGGACGACTTCTCACACTTCTGCCCAAAGTGCGGCAGATCCAACATCTAGGACAGTAGGTGGGAGAGGAGTAAAGCTACTGTGTTGTTCACGCCGTGGACCATTATAGCCGCCAAGAGGGTGCCGGTCCTGTGATATGCCATTGTGGTTGAGATTCCCACGGCCATTGTGGGTAGGAGCCGCCATATGTCAAGGTGGGCCAAGGAGAAGAGAGCCGCAGATACAACTAATGCGGGTGTGAAGCCCATCAGGCTGTTTAGGTTGCGGAAGACAAGACCTCTGAAGACCGTCTCCTCAGCCGGAGCTACCACAAGCCAAGTGAGAGTGATTAGAATGATAAGCGACGCTGGTGATGTGGGTGTGATGGCCTTCAGGTTTTCAAGATACTCCTGAGGCGGGCTGCCGATGTACATCACTGCATAGGCTGCGGATTGGGCTACCGCTACGGTGGCGGCGGATAGGGCTAGGAGGTATGGTGTGTGGCTTGCCATAGGCGGTTTAAACGATGAGAGGGGTAGCCTACCAGAGACCACAAGTACAAAGGTTATGCCCATGAATACTATCTGAGTGATATATGTGCTGAGGGGGCCCTCCAAACGTGTGTACTGGACTAGGGTGGGAATAGACACAGCCAGTCCGAGGACCAGCGCAACCTCCAGTAAGGGCCTAGCGCTTTCTGAGGACACCTCTCATCGTCCCAGATATCCTGCAGATATCTAGAGATATGGGACGGCCTGCCACATCGTTGATTAGGGTTAGTGCAGCCACGATTCTAGCCACCCAATCATGGTAGCAGACGAGTACAAGGGCCTCCACGGTTCTGACTCGGCGGAGCCCAGACTCCGCGAGACCAATGGTGCCGTAGAGCTCCATGAAAACTTCCCTAATCCTCGCCCAGACCTCATCGGCTCCTCCCCTTGGGTAGGGTGTGAGGAACATGTACCGTCTGCGCATTCGTAGAACCCTCTCAACCAATAGCCAAACACCTCCTCTCCAGCACCCTAGCCGGTGTTGTTGAGACAGCGGCCATGTGTGGGTTGTTAATCCCTGCCAGCGCCGAGACCAGATACGCTAGCTGCCTCGGCTTTCTCAGCTCGATGGGTGTTCTCGCACCACTCGAGACTAGGAGTGGCAGATCCTTGGCCAAACACACCCTGCATAGGCTGGATATGTTCCTCAAAGCCTTAACACTTCCCAGCGATTCCTTGACAGAGCGTAGGCTCAGCTCCACTGGGTTCTCAAAGACCTGAATAACGTGACGGTCTACCTCGACAATCTCCGGATGGGCTATGACGGTGTCAACCCGCTCATCCCTCAAGGCCACCATGAGGGCCTCCCTAGTCAAGGGGATGACCGAGATTATCAGGTTCTCGGGTCTGCCCCTCAGCATGTTGAGGACTTCGGCTCGGGTGCGGGCCTCATGGATTTCCTTCCTCACAACCCTTACACCTGCATCACCTGCGTTTTTCAGCGAGCCGTAGGGCCAGCGTTGATGGTTATGGACTACTGCACATACTCTAAAGCCCAGATCGGCTGCCCTGAGAATGGTCTCGCTGCCTCCTTCAACCCACATATCCACGTATTCTTCCATCACTTCTCCAGCTCCCCCACATCCCCCTCATATGTAAATTCCAGCTTTATGGCATCAGCTCTGCCATGCCTGATCACGCCCCTGCAGGCACCCTGTTTGTCAACCCTAGCATGTATAACGCCTGATGAGTTTGACCTCTCCTCAATACCCACGTTGGCGGAGCCAATTGCCCTGACAACCTTCCTCAGAATCTCACCTGCCCTAGCCTCATCTCTAAGGTCATGCTCCAGCACTGCTATCCGATCACCAAAATAGCCTTCGAGGAAGCGCACGGTTGGCTCCATTCCACCCACTATGTTCTCCAGAGACTTCTTCACCTTCTCCATGTCCTCTGTGGCGTAGGCATGTGCTCTAACCCTCATCATCCTAACCCGCAGCATATACTCTCGGAAAACCAGTTAGTTTCGGCCGTATAAGGTTAAGAGCAGGACATTACCCACTTCCCCAGGGTTGGTTTGACCTCACTGTATGCCATGCTACGGAAGATCTGGAATGAGAGGAGTGGAGGCCTTGCCGCTCTCATGAGGCAGAGGATGGTGGAGTGGAGGAGGGAGCCGGCGGTGGTTAGGGTGCATAGCCCGCTCAGACTCGACAGAGCCCGCTCCCTCGGATACAAGACAAAGAGGGGATACATTGTTTTGAGGGTGAGGGTGAGGAGAGGCGGTTTCCAGAAACCTAGGCCTAGGTCGGGTCGGCGGCCGAAGGCCATAGGTGTGACAAGACATAAGGTGAACGTCTCGATGAAGGAAGAGGCCATCAACCGGGTTGTCAAAACCCATCCAAACCTGAAGCCTCTTGGAGCCTACCCCCTAGCACGGGACTCGCTGTACAAGTGGTTTGAGGTTGTAGCCGTGGACCCCCATCACCCAGCAACATCAACCTAGTTCCGGTGGGTTAAAGGGTTGGAGCTGGCTGGCATAGTGGGCAAGCCCAATGTGGGGAAGAGCACACTATTCTCGGCTCTAACCTTGGCCAAGGTTGATATTGCCAGCTACCCATTCACCACCAGAAAACCCAATGTGGGGATAACGTATGTCAGAGTGGATTGTGTGTGTAAGGAGCTGGGCGTGAAAGATAATCCACGCAACTCCCTCTGCATAGACGGTGTAAGACTTGTACCCATACAGGTGATAGACTGCCCGGGAATCGTTCCCGGAGCCCATGCGGGCAGAGGGTTGGGCCTTCAGTTCCTCGACGATATTAGGCAGGCATCATGTCTGATAGTGGTGGTTGACTCGTCGGGCAGCACGGCCGACGACGGAACACTGGCAGAACCTGGCTCTCATGATCCTGTGAGGGATGTGGAACTTGTGGCTGGGGAGATGGATATGTGGATTGCCGGACTGGTTTGGAATGAGTGGCCGAGAATCTCCAGGGGTGCTGAGGCACGCCAGCTGGATCTCAGAGCTGAGCTAGCTCGTAAGCTCTCCGGCCTCGGCATCATGTTAGAGGATGTTGATGAGGTGATGAATAGCCTACAATTGGATGAGGGTAAGCCAACCGCATGGCGCTTCGAGAACATTTTACATCTCTCAAGAGAGCTGAGGAAGATCAACAAGCCCATCATAGTCGCGGCCAATAAGGTAGACGTTGAATGGTCCAACAGGGGTGTTGAGAGGCTGAGAAGTGCAGGATATGAGGTGGTGCCCTGCTCGGCCGAGGCCGAGAGAATTCTACGCCTAGCCTCGGAGAAGTCACTAATACGCTATCTACCTGGAGATCCGGACTTCACAATTTTTGAGGAGAAGATTACGAGGGAGCAGAGGCTGGCCTTGGAGAAGATACGGGATAGGGTTCTCAAGCCATGGGGCAACACTGGCGTGCAGCAGGTGATAAACAAGGCTTATCTTGAGAGGCTTGGATACATTCCAGTCTTTCCAGTTGAAGATCCCCATACAATGACCGACCACAGTGGCAACGTCCTCCCTGACGTATATCTTGTGAAGAGGGGCACTACGCCCAGGCAGCTGGCCTACAAGATACATTCAGACCTAGGAGAGGGCTATCTCTATGCAATAGATGCCAGAACCGGGCTCAGGCTTGGTGAGGACTACAGCCTCAAATCCCATGACATCTTATCGGTGGTCTCCGCTAAGCGAAGACCCTAGCCTAGCTGCGCCTCCACCACGAGAGCCCTTGAGAGGTCGCCCAGCTTTAGTATCTTGGACTTCACAATACCCACATGTCTCGGAAGCACTATCTTCTTAATCTCGTTATAAATGTCTGAGGCCGTCTTCCCCAGCACCATCTCTTGGGCTAGCTGGTCATGGGTCAGCTTGGAAGCGGTATCTGTGAGAATCTTTTTCATAAGAGCCCTTATGGCCCTACGCTTCTTTAGGGATATCTTGGAGACGGTGAATGCGATGGAGGTCAACCTCATGACAAATCCGTCAGCTGTAGTCACGTCGAATATCATGTCAATCTTATTAGTGCCCCTCTTCACGAGACTCCTTAGAAACTCACGTCCATACTGATGACCATAGAAGACAGTCTCACATCGCTTGCCACTGACGTTTATGATGCGGAAATTGAGGAGCAGATACTGCTTTGAAAAATCATCCGTTAGTGCATACAGACTCGTCCTAAGCACCCTACCCACCAGCTTGGCTGGGTCCGAGGCAATTGTTGAGCCAAGCCATCTTCCCCCGAAGTAGGGCGGTGCATATATGTCGTAGGACTCTTTGGGGACCCTCGACTCGCCGGCTTTCTTGGACACAGTAGGTTGGACCTACTCCGATTTCTTAAGGTTTTCGGACCTGTCTAGCCACACTCTCAGCTAAAGCCAACATCTGCAGCAGGTCATCCAGTGTCGCTAGCAATGACTGGAGTGATCTCTCACACCTTATGCTGAGGATTATCTTTGAGCCCTTCAGCTCCGCACTCAGCTCCAATCCAGGTGGTAGGGGTTCGTTATCTGGGCTTATGGCGCGGAAGACGGTTTGAGACGCCTCGGCTTCGCTGAATTCCAGCTCAACCCAAGTCCTTATCGGCTCCCCCCTCATCGCCGAGGACCTCACCTACACGCTTGTCGAAGTCTGCTAAAAACCTGAGAAGCCTATCCGAGGGTATCTCGGCACCAGCGGCCACGTTATGCCCACCACCACGCCCACCATGCTGTGAGGAGAGTTTGGAGAGTATCAAGCCTAGGTCAAGCCCTCTGCCCACCAGCTCTCTGTTAGCCCGGGCAGACACCTTCACATAATGCCCAGCCTCGGCTATGGCTATCAAAGGCCTGTCCTTCGGCACCATACCGGACGAGGAGAGTATAGTGGCCACAGAGCTTATTTGCTTCTCATCTATAATCCCGCCACCCTTGAGCACAACCGTGTGGTTTAGAGCCTCTATCACGCCCGGTCTTGAGACATAGTCCATCGTCTTCGCCAGTCCTGCCCGATACTCCTCAAGCACTTTAGAAGCCTCCTCCACTATCTCACCCCGCTCACCCATGGCAACAACTATCCCTAGGTAGGCCCGGCCGGTCTTACCACAGGCGTTGAGCAGTGTGGAAAACTCCCTCGCATCCCTGAGGTAGATCCAGCCCTCCTCACCCACCAGGTCGTAGACTGTTCCAATGAGCTCATTAGCCATTTCAGCAGGTATTTTACGTGAAACCAGATACTCCACAATACCTGAGAACAGCTTCTTCTTCTCATCTTCGGAGAGGTCTGAGAGGGTTCTCCACTGGTCGTCGTTCTTGACGGGTATTCCCAGGGATGTGATGAAGTTGTAGCATGCGTCCTCCTTTCCTGATAGTCCAGGGATAAACGGGCTTGTTGTGCTGGCCAGCGAGATGTGGAGCGGTCTGAATGTCCTACCATAGAGGACCAAGTCCTCATGAACCTCTAGTAGGTTATTCTCAACACCATCCCTAACAATCAACTCATTAAGTCCATACAGCCTTCTAACACTGTCCTTGTCCTGCAGGTCACCCAAGGCGCCGACCAGCGCTATGGGTGCATACTGTATGTTGGCTGGGTTAAGATTTTTGGCCACGAGATAGACTACGCCAGAGGCGCTTATCTCAGTCGCACCATCAATACCACACAGATGCGGGTTCACATGAACCCAGCGAGCTGGCAGGGACACCCTCGCAGGCTCATGGTGGTCCAAGATAATTACCTCCCTATCACCAAGCCTCCTGGACAGCTCCTCAATATACCCGCTCCCAAGATCCGTGAAAATCACCTTCTCAGACCCTAGGTAGCCACCGTCTAGGAGGATGAAGAATTCTTCCATCCTATGAATTGATCTGCATCTAAATCTCACCTCCTCCCGTCTAAGCGCTCCAGCAAGTATGCCTGCGGCTGAGAGTGCGTCAGCGTCGTTGTGTGTGAAGCATGCGACTTGGACGCCCTGTAATATCCAGCTCCTTATTCTCTCAGCTGCGTGGGCAGCCTCGTCCAAGAACTCTCGATGTCTATCATCCATGGATAGGGAGTTCATGCCAGCTGGGGCTCGAAATTTTCTGGGATTATGCCCTCCCTCTTATAATATTTGACCAGTCTTCTTATCTTGGACTCCACCAGCTGGAGCCTATGTATATTGTGACCATCAGATGTATGGGTGCTAAGGTGTCGCTTCATCCTCCTACCCCTCTCAATAAGGCTGGCCAAATCTTCTGGTATGGGCGGTGATAGGTTGTTCTCCCTGAGAATCTTCACCAGCTTCTTTCCAGTGACCATCTTGACAAGTGGTACAGAATATTGGTCTCTGAGGATGACGCCAATGCGGCTTGGTGGCACACCCTCTTTGGCCAGTTTGACGGCCAGACCCTCGACCTCCTCACTTGTAAGCCTAACCCACGATGGCGGTATCCTGCTTATGGGTCTTGTGGAGCCGGACCTACCGTGTTTCGCGGAATGCATCCGTGCCATACCATGCAGCCACCCAGCCTCTCCACCCGCCTTGTATTAACCTTGTCTCCTAAGCCAGCGTATAAGTCTGAGGGCTGAGCGGCTTCTATGACTTACAGTCATCTTACGCCTCAAACCCAGCTCGGCGAAGGTGGTGTCATAGCCTGCGGGTATGAATATTGGGTCGAATCCGAAGCCGCTCCTACCTCTCGGAACCTCCGCTATCTGGCCTTTGACACTGCCTCTGAAGATGCGGGGTTGGGATTTTCCGTCGTAGTAGGCTATGACCGAGACAAAGGTGGCTTTTCTATCATGTCCAACCAGCTTCACCACGCCCTCCACTCCTATCGTCCTATACACGTATGATGAGTATGGTCCGGGGAATCCACCTAGGGAGTTGATGAAGAGCCCAGCGTCTTCAACGAACAGCGGCCTCCTCAATTGGGTGTATGCCTGTATGCTGCTGAACACCGCTATCTCCTCAAGGCTGTCAGACTGGAGTTCCAGTGTAGCCACCTTCTCGAAACCTATCGCCATTCTCTCGCTCTTAAAGATAGCCATAAACTCCCTAGCTTTGTGGAGGTTGGACGTGGCTAGCACCACCTTCATCTACTCCGCCTCTCCACATATCTTCCCCTACGCCTTATCTCTGCTACCTTGCCAAATATCTTAGCCACCATCTGCTCGCCGACCACCGAGCCATACCCCTCCGTAAACCGGCTCATGAACTCGGCAGCTAGTCCTGGGAATGTGCTTACCACGGACCTCTCCAGCAGATGAACGTCCACCCCCATCTCCTCCAGTGTGGCGTTATAGAGGCTGAGTCCGAAGTCTATCAGCCACAGACCTCCACTCTCACCCACCATGATGTTGGACAGCGTGAGGTCACCGTGGGATATGGAGAGTTTGTGGGTGAGTCCGGCCACGGCCCCCACATCCTCAGCCACATCCAAGCCATCCCACCCGTCCTTCGCAAGGTAGTCACGCAGCTCCATACCCATTATCCGCTGCATGTAAATCGATGAGTTGGCCATGTCTAGGAAGATGATTACTGGTACTGGTACGCCGTTCTCGCTGAGGGTTGTCATGACCTTGGCCTCATGGATTGTCCTAGACTTCCTTATCCTCTCATCTATCTCTGACCTCCTATATCTCTTCGGTATTCTATGCTTTTTTATGAGCTGCCGACCCCTCCACAGAACTATGCTGACAATAGATTCTGCACCCACCCTAAGCACTTCACCCTCTACAAAATCTAACTGCTCCAGCCCACCTCCACCTCATCTATCCTCATCCTCGGCCTCACATGACTCTCATTCACAGGAGTACGATAACCGCTCATGAAATGGAGAAGTCCCGTCCACGCTATCATGGCACCGTTGTCACCAGCTAGCTCGGGTGGGACTGTGTACACGGTCACACCTCTCTCACTGCACATGCATTCCAGCATCTCCCTCAGCCTCCTGCTCCTAGCCAAGCCTCCCACGATAAGCAGCGAGCTCTTCCCAGTATATGCCAAGGCCCTCTCCACAACCTCGGTGAGCATGCTGTAAACAGTCTCCGTGATACTTAGGCAGACATCCTCCAGCCTCGCCCCACTCAGGAGAAGCTTTTCACAGGCAGTCAACACCCCTGAGAGGGAGATATCCATACCCTTCACCCTATAGGGCAGTGGATAAAGAGTCGACCCCGACTCGGAAAGATTCTCGGGCGCAGGCATAGGTCCAATCCCAGCCGATATACCAAAGGCGTCCAAGCAGTTTCCAGCAGCTATGTCTAGGGTCTCCCCCAATATGCGGTACCGCCTCTCCACCAGACATGTTATCAGTGTGTTGCCTCCAGCCACATACAGGACAAGTGGGTCTCTACAGCGCGTTACCAGCTTACCCACCTCAATATGTGCTATCCCATGGTTAACCCCGACCAGAGGCTTCCCTAGGGCTAGAGAGAGGGTCCGGGCCACCGTAGCACCTGTCCTGAGGCATGGCCCCAGCCCTGGCCCCTGGGAGAATGCCACCACATCAACGGATGAGAGCCCTATACCGGCTTCACGTAGAGCCGCTAGGACTGTCTTCACCGCATTTCTCGTATGTGTTTGGGCCGCTTCTCTCGGATGAATGCCTCCCCCCCGTGGAATGTACTGACTGTTAACATTGGCCAGGATTTCACCCTGTGAGCTGGCCACACCAACTCCGAAGGTGTGTGCTGTGGACTCGATGCCCAATGCTAGGAGCCTAGACAAGCCAACCTAGTCATCACTGGGGTGGGAAGGTATTAGTTTTACGCCACCAGACTATTTCGGGGATAGAGTTGACCGCACGGTTGAGGGAGCCTATAGTGGTGGTGCTGGGACATGTGGATCATGGAAAATGTGTTTCAGGCTCCACATGGCTAAACACCTCATCAGGAGGGGCGTCAGCAGAGGAGCTGTACCAGGAATATCGAAGACCCGGCCGGCCCATACCCTTGGAAGATGGGGTTGCAGTTGGGGTGGCGGACGGCCCAGAGCTATTAACCCTAGGGCTTGACGGTGAGCCCAGATATGTAAGGGCCTCGCATGTCTGGAGACGTAGGGCAGGGCCTAGGCTTGTCGAGGTCCGAATCTCAAACGGTGCATCCATAACATCCACACCTGAGCATCCATACCTCTCACAGCGTGGCCTACTCTTCACAACCGTGAGAGCCGAGAATCTGAGGAGAGGCGACTATGTACTATCCCTAGAAGGTGGGAGATTGACACTGGCCGAGGTGACAGCCGTCAGGGAGGTTAGGCCGGGGGGCATATTCGTCTACGACTTCACAGTACCAGACCCACATCTATTCGCTGCTGAGAACGTCCTCGTCCACAACACATCTCTTCTGGACAAGATGCGTGGCACGATTGTAGCCAGCAGAGAGGCGGGCGGGATAACACAGCACATAGGCGCCACCATCTTCCCCCTCGACGCTATTAGGGAGACCTGCAGAACCCTCCTAGGAACAGTGGGAGCGGAGCTCCGAGTGCCTGGGCTACTATTCATCGACACTCCAGGCCACGCCGCTTTCTCCAACCTGCGGAGGCGTGGAGGGTCCGTGGCTGATATGGCGATCCTTGTAGTGGATATATCAAAGGGTGTACAGGAGCAGACGAGGGAGAGCATACAGCTGCTGAGAAGTAGGAAGACGCCTTTCGTGGTGGCTGCCAACAAGTTGGACCTCATACCGGGGTGGAGGCCGGTCCATAACTCACCATTCCAGAAATCACTCCATTCCCAGCAAAGAGCTGTGGTGGAAGAGTTGGAGAACCGCATCTACTCGCTGATCGGTGACCTGTCCTTCTTCAACATCAGGTCAGACCTATACACTCGGATAACCTCTTTCGCCGATACGGTAGCCATCGTACCAGTAAGCGCCAAGACTGGTGAGGGTATAGCGGACCTCCTCCTCATAATACTTGGACTGGCTCAACAGTTCATGAAGGACCAGCTGATATATGAGGAAGGGTTCTGCGAAGGAGTAATTCTGGAGCTGGAGGAAGAGGAGGGCCTTGGACTAACTGGGAACGTAATCATACACAGAGGTGTCTTGAGAGTGGGTGACAGAATAGCCTATCTCAGCAGGAGCGGCCCGGCAATCTCGAAGGTGAGGGCCCTACTCATGCCCAAGCCCCTAGATGAGATGAGAGACCCTAGGGACAGGCTCAAGCCGGTCATGTCTGTCAGGGCAGCCGCCGGCGTCAAGATCGTGGGTGAAGACTTCAACCCAGTAGCAGGCTCCACCATACTCACCTTCTCCGACGAGGAGGAGGCCCTCTCCCGACTAAATGAAGAGCTCTCCGATTTCGTGATCAAGACGGACAGGGTTGGTGTTGTCCTGAAATGTGACACTCTCGGAACGCTGGAGGCTGCTGTCGCCTATCTAAGGGAGCAGGGAGCCCAGATAAGGGTGGCTGATGTGGGAGATGTGACCAAGAGGGACGTGATGGAGGCCTACGCTGTACGCCAGAAGGATGAGCTTCTCGGCGTGATACTGGCGTTCAATGTTCCGGTCAGCGCCGACGTGGAGAGGGAGGCCAACAGCAGGGGCATAAGAATCTTCAGGTCCGAAATACTTTTCCGCCTCTCAGAAGATTATCTCAGCTGGGTGCGAGAGCAGACTAGGAGAAAGATGGAGGCAGAGTTTGGTTCTTTGGTCAAGCCCGGGAAGATAAAAGTGATGAAGGAGTTTGTCTTCAGGCGGAGCGAGCCCGCCATATTCGGGGTTGAGGTTCTGTCGGGTGTCATAAAGCCGGGTGTTGGACTCCTCAACAGGGAGGGAAAAAACGTTGGGACAATCTCACAGATACAGGATAAGGGTGTTCCGGTGCCTGAGGCGGGGGCAGGCTCCAAGGTGGCTGTCTCGGTGAGGGAGGCAGTATTTGGGAGGCACATACATGGTGATGAAATTCTCTATGTCCAGCTGCCGGAGAGAGATGCTAGGTTGCTGCTTCAGAAATTCAGCAACATGTTGGATAAGGACTCACTGGACGCTCTCAACGAGACTGTTGATATAATGCGTATGGCCAACCCGCTGTGGGCCCGTTGATTTCACCCTTATAAATTCCCAGAGGAGCGGAATGGGAGATGTCCAAGCAAGCGGTAGCCTCCCCAAGGCTAGTGATTTCGAATCCGAGGGGTGGGAAGGCATCCACCATGCAACTCACACCCCAACAGTTCGCATTATTCTTAGGCAAGAGGGTGGGCGACCAGCTGGACGGGGATGCGATGGGGCTGAAAGGCTCCTACATCAAGATTACAGGTGGCACGGATAGGGATGGCTTTCCCATGAGACGGGACGTGTCAGGCGGAAGGAAGGTGGGTGTCCTCCTAACCGGGCCACCGGGATTTCATCCACGGGAGAAGCCGCCGTCCAAGAAGAAGAAGAGGAGGAATAGAAGAACTGTGAAGGGGCTTAGGAAGAGGGTAACCGTTAGAGGTGACACTATCAGCGATGCGATTGCACAGATTAACGTTGTTCTAATACCCAAGGAGGTGCAGAAAGCCTAATGTCAGTCTTGGAGACTGATGTGGAGGAGAATAGGCTAATGCGAAGGAAGGAGGTGAGGGCTAAGATAGGATACGAGTCCAGGCCACCCACACGGAAGGAGGTGGTGAATATTTTGGCGGGACACCTCAATGTTCCGGCAGAGAATATAGTCACCGTCAAAGTTGAGAACATTACAGGGATGAGGGCGATGAGAATACACGCACACGCCTACGATGACATCTCCCATGCCAAGAGATTTGAGAGACCATATATATTGAGGAGATGTGGGCTGATCTCCTGATGACCAAGAGCGCCCTCTCGAAGAGATACAGTGTAGAGGATGGTAAGGTGGTCAAAGCCCTTCTCAGCTGCCCGAGATGCGGGGCTGGGTTCTTTATGGCCGAGCACTCAACCAGATACACTTGTGGACACTGTGGCTACACAAAATTCAAGCCCGGCGGCTAGCTTCGTCAACAATATCCTCCACCATCTTCCTAGAGTCTGGCCCGCCCCTGACTATTACACAGCCCTCACCGGGCTGGCCATAGAGAAGGACCGCGCCGTCTGGCATGAAGTATATGGCCGGTAGGGCGAGCAAGTCCTCCTCACCATCCACTAAGACAACCACATTAACGCCTCTCTCTATGGCGCCAGCTATGGCGTAGGCAGCCTCAGGGGCTATGGACCCGGCCCGGTTCGAGACCTTGATAACAGCATAGCCTTCGGGGGATGGGTGGGTATAGCTCCGTCTCTCCACCCGGTCGTCCACCACCATCACGTTGGGCTTCACACCCGAGTCTAGAAGCATGGATGCGGTTACGTCCCCCACGGCTATTACTTGGGCTGGCCTCATCTCAGTGAGTATTCCCCGTATCCTATCCTTGACTTGGTCTGGCAAGCCCTTTACCAATATCCCAAGCGGTTTACGGAGCCTCGGCCTCATATCTTCTGGGATGGTTATTGTGGTGGAGAAGGGGTTGCTAGTCAATCTTGACCGCGTAATGTCCGGGCTTCGTTATACCCAGCTCCTTAGCTATCACAGACTTCTCGGGGTCAAGTATTATGAGTAGGCCACTGAAGTTAACAGCTAGGTCTGATGAGCCGCAGACGTCGCAGGTCGGCCCTAGCACAATACGCCTACAGTTCCTACAGGCCCTAGCCCTGTCTGACACTAGACTGCACCGCCTTCGCCTTTTCCTCCTCCACCCAGCTGAGCTTACCCATGTAGGGCTGCCTAGTGGTAAGGCCTATCTTGCCAGCTGAGCCGGAGGCTAGGGAGACAGCCACGATCCGAGCCCTCACGTCATCACCCACAGAAAGCCTTCTGCCGGTCTTCCTTCCCAGAAGAAGGTTGTTCTTCTCATCGTAGGACATGAAGTCATCAGTTATCTGCGATATGTGTAGTAGGCCGTCCACAGGCCCAACCCTAACGAAGCATCCGAAGTCCGTTATCTCCACCACCTCACCCAGCACCACCTCCTGAACCTCTGGGATGAAGGTGAGGAGCTTGAATGTGCAGTTGTGGTATGTGGAGCCATCTCTAGGCATTATCTTGCCAACAGGGTCAACTCTGGCCTCGATCACCAGACTCACATAGCCCAGCTCCTCATCTACCGCACCCTCATACTGTTTCTTGAGGTTGGACAGGACCACAGACTCCAGCTCCCTGCCAAAGTCCTTAGGCGATATGCCCACCACCTCCTGAACCTCCACTATCACAAACAAACCGCATACACCATGTACCACACCATAGTTACACGTTATCCACCAAATTGCCAACGGTTAGAATATAAGGGTTAGCCCAGCCACAGGGGATCTCCCGCCCTACCAACCATGATAACCTCCACACCCACAGTCCTAAGCCGTCTAGCCAACTCCCTATCAACCGTGGCCACAGGAAGTCCAAGGCTTTTAGAGATGGCTCCCAACGAGGCGTCCACACCACCCAGTTCACCAGCATCTATTAAGGACATGGTCTCAGCCATCCTGAGGGCCACCAGAGCCACCCTACCCTTCTTGCTAGGCTTTGTGGAAAGTTTCGCCAGCTCGTCCCTCACAGTGGTGGGCACTAGGGGCTCCAGCTTCTCACCCAGCTTACCCTCTAGGATGGACAGGTAGTCACGCCCCTTCTCTGCACAGAGCATTAGGAGGCTGGTGTCCACCAAGACCCTCATCCAGCTCCTCAGCCACCCACTATAGACCCATACCCTATGAGGCGCCAGCCTGTCCCTATCTTCCTCGAGATGGTCACCCTCCCACCCAGCTCAGCCGCGACCGGCCGTGTCAAAGACAGCTCAACCCTGTCCTGGGTCCTACGCGTGACTACACCGCTGGTGACGGCTGACGAGACATTAATCACGAGCGGCTCCTTCTCAGTTAAAGGCTTGACAGCGACGTCGCCGTCCACGCCGAGAACCTTCCTGAAGAGTTGATACTCGATGGTCAGCGAGGTCCAGACTGGGGGAGCTGTCTCCGGCCTGCCCGCTATATTTCCCACGAGGCCGTCACCCTTACCCAGGTAGGGGTCTAGGGTTGTCTCCACACCTGTGAGGCCTCCCGGATAAGCCTCGTCCACGTGCCTACCACCAGCCATCAGGCTTCTCACCTCAGTATAGAGAGGCTTGTAGGATTGCTTGCCAGTCTGAACCAAGCCAGGCACCAGTTCAATCTCATCACCCACTCTAAGCGAGCCTTGGACCAGCGATCCACCAATCACTGCGCCCTTCAGCTGCCTAGCAGGTGTGCCTGGTGGATTTACATCGAACGACCTTATGACCGGCATGCGGAAAGGTTTGGACCTGTCCCTCGGAGGTGTTGGCATAAGCTTCTCCATCATGTATAGGAGCGGCTCGATTCCTATTCCATGCTGACTTGAGACAGGGACTATGGGGACCTTAGCGAAGCCAACCGACTCTAGATAGGACGTAACCTCTTCATAGTTCTCAAGCGCCCTCTCCCTCATCACTAGGTCGATTTTGTTCTGAACCACGACCAGCTTGGAGATTCCCAAGGTCTTAGCTGCTTGGAGGTGCTCACTATCCTGAAGCTGGGGAAACCTAGCCCTAACGTCCAGGACGAAGATGGCTCCATCGAAGAGGGCTGCTCCTGAGAGCATCGTCACCATGAGTGAGTGGTGGCCGGGACAGTCAATGAATGAGACTGCCCTGACAAACTCTGTCTCCACATTATGGGTTGGGCATGTGGGGGATGACTTGTAGTTGAAGGGTTCAGAGCACTGCGGGCACCTGTATATGGGTGCGTCTGCGTATCCAATCCTTATGGTGATGCCCCTCTTCATCTCCTCACTATGCCTTCCCGTCCACACGCCGGAGATAGCTTGTACGAGCGTGCTCTTACCATTGTCAACGTGTCCGAGAGTACCGATGTTAATTTCAGGCTGTCTGGGAAGGGGTTTGCTCATCCTTGACAACTAGCGAGGTGCGGTTTATATAGGTTGAACCGGCGGAATGGTCTTGTCAGGTCAGCTCAGATGGGGTGAAGAATATGGAATGCTCAGCCTCGTACGAGTCCTCACTATCAGAGGCATGTATCAGGTTGTCAGTCAGCTCAAGCCCTAGGTCTCCCCTGATTGTACCTGGCTCTGCCTTGACAGGATCGGTGCTCCCCACTAGGCGCCTCACCACCTCGATGGCCGACCGCCCCTCCCACACCATCACCACCACACGTGAAGAGGTTATGGTCCTTACCAAGTCCTCGAAGAAGGGTTTGCCACTGTGTACAGCGTATAGCCTCTCAGCCTCCTCCCTAGACATCTTAACCACCTTTGCTTGGACAAGCCTCAGACCCTTCCTCTCCAGCCTTCCGATTATGTCACCCACAAGCCTTCTTTCGAGAGCGCTGGGCTTTAGAATAACAAAGGTGCGTTCGGACATATCTACCCCCGCTTGAACACGCTAGTCCACTTAAGCTTCCTCGGGTCCCTTTTCTGCTCCACCATGTAGACTCTGCACCGTCTCGAGCAGAACCAGAGCTGGGTGCCATCGTTTCTGACATAGAGCATGCCAGAGCCGTGGATGAACTCCCGGCCGCAGAAGGAGCATCTGTGTGTGGACACCATCTACCACATCACTTCGCCTACTTTATCTTCTCCGCCTCCCTCTCCACATCAAGCAACATTAGAATATCTCCCACCCTGACCGGCCCCTTCACGTTGCGGGTGATGACGCGGCCCTCGTCCTTGCCCCTCATGATTCTGACACGCACCTGTGTAACCTCACCTGTCACACCCGTCCTCCCTACAACGTGCTCCACAATAGCTGGGACAGGCTCCTCAACCCTTTGGCTGGTCTTCTGACTCAACTACCCCACCCTACTTCTGCTGCCGAATCTCCGCCACCCTCTTGATTATCTCCTCTAGGTAGCCCTTCGCCTCCCCTGGGTCGGTTATAGCAACAGCGCTGGCCCCCACCGAGAGCCCGGCCATCTCACCCAGCTGGTTCTTGGACGATACGAAGATGTACTGTATTTTCTTCTCATCACACAGAGTGGGTAGAAAGGCTACAATTTCCGGCGGGTCGACATCGGTGGATATCACTACGAACTTGGCCTGACCACGCTCTATTGCCTTTATCACCTCATTCACACCCTTCCTTATCTTGCCTGAGGTCCTTGCAAGCCTGACTGCTTCAAGCGTGGCTTTTGTCAGCTCCTCAGGTGGGGTATATGTTACATAGTATGGATTGGGCATGAGCCGTCATCTCCAGGGAAGCCGCCCTAGGTCCTTTACTTAAGGATATCGTGGGGGTTCTTTGGGCTTCATCCTAGGGCCTCTAGGGGAGGCTCTTCCCTCATGGCCCTCTGAGTTCACCGGACCTCTCATCGGACGCCGCCCCTGACGGGAGGATAGAACCACACCCTTTCCCCGGGGGAGTGGAAAAACCCCTGTGGAAGGAGGGGGTTGGAGGTGTTTTATCTCTCTTGTGTCTGTGTCTTCCCTCCAAACAATTAACCTCTCTATGTCTGGATGAATGTCGTCAAATATCTTCAGACTTCATCCCCACCCATATACAACGCCTGATATGGAATAATTCTTAATACCCAGGAGATAATGACTAACTCCTAGAAATTTTAACCTTCTAAAGAAGATAAACACCATATAATAACCTCCTATGTATTCATAACCTCAATCCAGAGAAACCTATTCATCTCTAAACAGCCTCCCAACCATACCTATTATAGGCCTCTAAAATAAAATAGGCCAATAAGACACATGAGATTGCCTTAGTTATAACAATAAAGGTAGCTGAATCGACCTGCCATCGTGTTTTAATGTATATGAGAGGGTTCTTGAGATTGGTGGTGGGATACTTGCTGTGGACATCATGGAGGAGGCCATACTGTGGTGGACCCTCAAGAACGCCGTAGACCATGGTGGGAAGGCTGAGGTAGGGCCTGTCCTCTCGAGGGTTCTGGGGGAGAGGCCTGAGCTGAGGAGTAGGGTGGCTGAGCTACGCCGTCTGGCTGAGAAGGTGGTAGATGAGGTAAATGCGATGGGGCTGGAGATGCAGCTGCAGAAGCTGCGTGAGATATCTGAGAAAATAGGGGTCAGAGAGACGGTTGTGGTGAAGGTTAGGCCAACTAGGCATGGGCTGCCACCCCTAAAAGATGCTGTAGTGGGCAGGGTGGTTACTAGGCTTCCTCCGGAGCCCAGCGGCTATATGCATCTTGGCCATGCTATGAGCGGTGTCATAAACCACGAGTATGCGAGGATGTATGATGGTAAGGTGTGGCTCAGGTTCGAGGACACTAATCCGAGGAAGGTTAGGCCGGAGTATTATGAGAGCTTCAGACGTGGTTATCGGTGGCTGGGCATAGAGTGGGACTTTGAGAAGAACAACTCCGACGACATGGACCTTTACTACGAATATGCTAGAAAAATGACTGAACTAGGCAGACTCTACGCCTGCCCCTGTACACCTGATGAGATGCATCTCCAGAGAGCTATGAAGCGGGCTTGTGGGCATAGGGAGGCAGACCTGCAGGAAAACCTAGATGCGTTGGAGAAGGCCATAAACGGCCTCTATGACGAGGGGGAGATCTCCTTCCGTCTTAAGGGGATGCTGGAGAGTGAGAACACAGCTCTCCGGGACCCTGTCCTATTCAGGATTGTTAAACACCCTCACCCACTTAGGGGCCGCGACTACTACCTGTGGCCCACATATGACTTGGCTGCAGCTGTTCAGGACGCGGTATGTGGTGTAACTCATGTACTGCGGAGCAGCGAATTCGCCCTGAGGGATGAGCTTCAAAACATGATAAGGGACATACTTGGTCTGAAAAACCCTGTGATAGTGGAGTATTCGAGGTTTGAGTTTAGGGGGACCATCACCTCCAAGAGGCAGATACGGCAGCTGATTGAGGGCGGTGTTATTGATGGCTGGGACGACCCTAGGCTTACCACTATTGAGGCCGTTAGGAGGAGGGGTATCCTACCTGAGACAAT
>JAWAEB010000020.1:22412-22758 GCA_038891515.1 Nitrososphaerota archaeon
CTGCGCCGCTGTCTTCTCCTCTTCCAGAGTAGATGCAGACGACTACAGGTTTGTTCTTAAGAGAAGGATCCCTAACTTCTTCACATTGGGCATAAAAGTAATCTAAGTCAACTTGCATTATTACCCGCTCAGGCAACGCTCACCTATGCTAGGAAGGAGTATGACTGGAGTCTCATAAACAGTCTCAATAGAAAGCTGCTGGACCCACGGGCTAGGAGGTTCTTCTTCGTCCCAGACCCTCTACCCCTACATGTGAGGGGCTTCCAACCTAGGGTAGTATCCATTCCATTCCATCCATCAAGAAATATGGGTGTTAGGAAGATACCTGCGGGTGAGACCCTCTACA
>JAWAEB010000021.1:0-22107 GCA_038891515.1 Nitrososphaerota archaeon
GCTCTTCTAAGAGACTCGTTAAGGCTCCTTCCTTTCAGTCTTGACGTGATGAACGTGCCTGCGAATGCATCTCCAGCCCCTATAGGGTCTTCCACATAAACCGGTATGGCCTCCACAGAAACTCTCTCATCCCTTGTTGCAGCCAGTGCACCCCGCTCCCCCAGCTTAAGCACAACAGTATCAACTCCCATGCCAAGAAAAATCTTGATCACATCATCTATGTCTGAGGTACTTAGCAGTACTGATGCGTCGGCCGGGTCCGTGAAAAGTATGTCAGTCTTCTCAATGATGGGCGTTAGCGTCTGCACAGCTCTATCCCCTGACTTCCAGAGAACTGGCCTGATGTTGGTGTCGAAGGAGACCTGCACGCCTCTCGAGACAGCCGAGTCCACAGCCTTGAACGTAGCAGCCCTGGCCGTCTCGCTTAGGGCCGGCGTTATACCTGTCACATGGAAGACCTTGGCTGACCCTACATATTCGGGCTTGACGTCGTCTGGCGAGAGCCTGCTCCCAGCTGAGCCTGACCTATAGTAGAACATTTTACTCTTTGACGGTATGGGAAACCCCCTCTGGACGAAATATATACCCGTAGGTGCTTCTCGGTCAACTCTTATCTGGGAAACGTCGACGTTCTCACCCCTCACCCAGTTGATTATACTTCTTCCAAACTCGTCGTCACCCACCCTCGTGATCAGCCCAGAGTCTAGGCCCTGCCTGCTCGCACATACTGCGACTGTTGTCTCAGCCCCCGCCACATGACGTTCAAAAAGGTTGACGTGTCTGAGCGGTCCCCTGGTCACGGCGTTAAGCTGGATGAGTGATTCTCCTAACGTCACTAGTGTGGGTGACATGGCTACAGCCTTATCTCTTCCTCTCTCGGTAGAAGCCTCTCCAACGTGCTTGCCTCTTCGACTGTCAGCTGACGGGTGGGCGGAATCGGGCCGCCTACGTCTAACCCCCTCAGCTTGAGCGCATAGCGGTTGGACGCCATGTCGGGCCCAACCTTCTTGAGTATTGCCCTTATCATGTTCAGCTTGGCCTGCAGTTTTAGGGCCTCACTGGGCTTCCCCATTCTCACAAACTCGAAAATAGCTTGGGCTATCTCGGGGTAAATGGTTGCAAGTGAGCTTACGTGTACTTTGTATCCGATGATGAAGCTGTAAGACATTAGGTGGTCACCACCTGCTGCGAGGAATCTGCTGCCCCTGAATCGGCTGATTATCTGGAGGAGATAGTCAGGGTCTCCGCTGCTCTCTTTAAGTCCCACCGCAGGCTTCACGGTCTCCAGTATCCTCTGAAGCCCATCAATCAGGACAGTATATCCCTGACGTCCCGGATTGTTGTAGACCAGCACGGGGACCGCCGATATGTCGGTGATGGACTGGTAGTAGGTTATGAGGGAGTCGGTGTCGTATCTGTAGTAGAATGGCGCCACCGCTGAGACCGCATGTGCGCCTATCCTGGATGCATGTCTAGTAAGGTGTCTCACCGTATCCATGTCGGATGCTCCTACATGAACTATAACGAGCCCGCTGGAGCCGGCATACTCCACAGCAGCTTCAGCCACCTCCATTCTCGCCTCACGTCCCAGCTTTACACCCTCGCCCGTGGTTCCCAGCACAAAGAATCCACGTACGCCGTGTCTGATGTGAAACTCTATCAATTCAGCCATCTTGTCCCTATATTGTACTGATGGTGTTAGAAGTGCGGATATTATCCCCTCAAACTTGTCCAGCTCCATCCCGACCGGAGTCTTCATGTGATGTATTTAGCGGTTTTGTGATTTGTTTATTTGCCGGAGTAGCTGACATAAGGCGGGTATGAGGGAGAATAGGCTTAGGGAGAAGCTCATGGTTGGAAAGCCATGTGTGGGCACCTTTGCCACAATTCCAAACCCCGCCGTGGTCGAGTTGATAGCACTCTCCGGCTTCGACTTTGTGATAATTGACATGGAGCACGGAATCCTGAATTATGAGAGTGTGGAAAACATGGTTAGGGCTGGGGATGTCCACGGCCTAACCTCCATAGTAAGGGTGCGGGAAAACCGGGAGAGTGATATACTCTCGGCACTCGAGACTGGCGCCCAGGGTGTGGAGGTACCCCATGTGGAATCGGCTGAGGATGCTCAAAGAGCTGTGGGGGCAGCCAAGTATGCACCGATGGGGATGCGGGGTGTTTCGCCATACACACGTGCCGGGGGATACTCCAGCATACCGCCCCACGAGCATTTCCTAACATCCAACAGGGAGACCATGATCGTCCTACATATAGAGGGGAGAGAGGGTGTAGAGAACATGGACTCGATTCTCAGAGTTGAGGGGGTTGACGTCCTCTTCGCCGGCCCTTATGACCTCTCACAGGCCTATGGTGTCCCCGGTGATGTGGAGGATCCCAAGGTGTTGGGCGCAATCAACAAGTTGATTGAGAGATGCGGCTCTAGGGGTAGATGGGCTGGAACATTCGCACCCGATGTGGATAAGGCGAGGCGCTGGATAACCGCCGGTATAAAGTATGTCGCATACTCTGTTGATTCGGGAATATTCTACAACGCCTTGAAGCAGGCTTTGGACGATATTAGGGGGTAGCTATGTCACCTTGCCCCTAGCCTTGATCTCCCACTTCCTGACCACCCTTTCACCTTCCAGTCCATACATCAGGTCGAATTGGTTTACGCATGGGCAGACATGGTAGGGGATGAACTCAAGCATGTCGCCCAGCTTAACCCTCTCCGAAGCCTCTACAGAGAGTCTGGCCCAGCCGTGCTCCTCTGAGAACTTGTAGATCTCTACGCCGTCGAGAGTCACGCATACGGGATATTTGCCCATATCTAGGTGAAATGATTTGGAGCCTGCATCAACAACACATCTGTCTGGCGAGGTTTTGCTCATGACAGTCGTGAGGACATGTAACGCGCAGGTCTCTCTTGTGGCTGCTTCCCTCTCCACTAAGTACCAGTCGTTGAATACATACATCCCTGGCTGTAGCTCTGTCACCCCATCGTAACGGCCGCTTATCTTGACGGTGGCGGACGAACCCACGCTCACCTCATCCGGCTCTATCCCCTTATGTTTCATCAGCTTAACGGCCTGAAGTGTCGCTTTCACAGCCGCATCTATAAGCCCATGTCTCTCTTCCCTTAAGATGGGCGAGCCTGCATGCCCCTCATAGCCCATCACGCCTACCAGATGAAGCCCATCCGTCTTAATGACTTGCTCAGCCAGAAGCCACGCCTTCTCAGGTGCAGCTCCTGTCCTATGCATGCCGCAATCCACATCCACATATACACCGATCTCCACACCTGCCTCCTTACTTGATTTACCCAGTTCCTGGATATTCTCCTTATCATCTACAGCCACTGAAATCTTGACCTTCTCAGCTAGTCTCATCAAGCGGGACATCTTGTGTTTCCCCACCACCTCATTGCTCACGAATATATCGGATATCCCCGCCTCAGCCATCACCTCAGCCTCACCAAGCTTCTGCACACATATACCATTTGCGCCTGCCTCCAGCTGCATCCAAGCTATCTCGGGGACTTTGTGGGTTTTTACGTGTGGTCTGAGCTTCCTGCCTAGGCTCCTCGCAAAATCCGCCATGTCCCCAATGTTTTTCCTGAGAAGTTGCACATCCACCAACAGGGCAGGTGTGTCCAAGTCGTCCCTTTCCATGGCTAATCATTCCCAAGCTCTATGATAAGCTTATAGAAGCTTGACGGCGTCCCCGACCCTAACCACACCAGGTCTCAATACCTCGGCATAAAACCCGGCATAACCACCATACAGCCTGTAAATGGTCTTTAGGATGTTTAGGTCGGTATCCAATCCATGCTGGGGAAGTGTTGTGACAACGCAGCGGCGTGTTCTACGTATCACCTTTATATGGGCTTCACCCACCTGCAAAGAGACACCTAGCACCTTTCTCTCGTCCAAATCACTCTCTGCTCCCAAGAGAATGTTGGGTCTAAATCTTTCAACTCCAACCTTACCGCTGGGTATTACCCGAGCTATTGACTGGATGTTCTCCGAGGTTATGAGATGGATGGGCGCGGAGTCGAAGAAGGTTCCGGATAGTGTTTTACCCACCTCATACTCGCTCCTATGGATGAGCTCACCAATCCTAGGCCAGTAGCCTAGATATTCCAGCTCACCGCAGGCCTGCGCCACCAGCCTAACCCGCCTACCGAGATATTGTGATAGCAGATCGTCGGCGTTCTCCATATCCAGCTTCCTCCCTGCTGGTAGATGGATGGCCAGTTGGCCATTCTGGAGACTTGCCTTAATCGTGAGAAGTTTGGACCAGAGCTTAGGGTTTTTGGCGGTAACAACCATCCCAGTCTCGGCGTCCACAAGAGCGTAGGAGCGGTCTCCCGCTACCCCCATCTCTCCTAAGTAAGCCTCGTCAAGTTTCTCTCCTAACATAGATTTTACTGGATATCGCCAGAGGCCCTCAATATACATTGATATTCACCTCAGGTCATGGCTAGGTTGAGACTCGTTAGTCCTATCAACCTCCAGCTCCACATCTGGTGCCATTCCAACCACTCTAGAAATAATTCTACCATCATCCAATACAGTATCGGTTACATCTACTCGAATGTAGCCACATAGAGGGGTGCCTGTGCCCTGGGTCAGACCATCTCCATCGGGGTGGAAGGCGGTCCTATCCAACACTAGGGGACCAGATGTGGGCTTCACAGCAATAGTCCTGAAGGCCTCAAGATCGATGTCATCCATGCATAGAAGTTCGGTCCGGCTGTCCATAAAGTTGGGGGGCCAAACAGCCCAATAAGCATATTCCCACCGGTAACAAGGTATCTATGGTGTCTGCGTCGGGGCATTTCCGTGAGGGTCAAGCTGCCCGTTTGCTGTCCGTTGACCTTTTTAAGCGGTTGATGGGTGTGTGGAAAGGATGGCAGACCATGATTGGCTTAGTCGCGGAGGCAATGTCAACAGAGTTCCAGCAAGTATATGATGACGACCCATTAACCAAAGCTCTAGGTACCTTCGCCGAGACTGGGGTCAACACAATTGTGGTGGTGGAGAGGACGACAGGCAGTCTTTACGGCGTCATAAGTAAGAAGATTATGCTGAAGCCACGTCTCAACCCCACTAACGTCTTGGTTAGGACCTTCTCGATAAAGCCCCCAATGATAAGGCCGGATGACGACTTGGCTGAAGCCGCCAAGCTTATGCTTGGCAGCGACCTCAAGGCCGCACCGGTGGTCTCTGAGGGGAAACCTGTCGGTATGCTCCACGCCTCCAGTATTGTGAAGAAAGCTGCGGCGCATGTAGGACGTGTCAGGGTGGCTGATGTGATGACGCGGGAGCCGGTTGTGATGTCAGCCTCGGAGACTGTGGGTAAGGCGATCTCTCTCATGAGAGACTATGGCATCTCTAGGGTTCCGGTGGTTGAGGGAGGCCGTCTGGTGGGAATTGTTACGGTCCACGACATCTTAGAGAAAATAGTCAAACCCCGTGAGAAGGTGTCCAAGGGAGACTTGGTGGGAGAGAAGGTGGCCACTCTCGGTAATCAGGTATCCAGCATCATGACCAAGCAAGTCCATACAATATCTCAGAATGAGAAGCTTGTACGGGCCATAGAGAAGATGGACGATCTGGGAATCACATCACTCGTGGTGACTGAGAGGGGACGCGTTGTGGGAATAATCACGCTCATGGACGCTTTAGAGCCAATAGCCGCGCTAGCCTCCAAAGCCCAAGCAACCCTCAACGTACAAGTCTCGTACAAGCTGCCAAGCATCGACATTGAAGACAAGGACAGGGTGATGGATGTAGTGAACCAGTTCGTGAAAAGGTTTGGCTCCTCTGTGGGAACAGGTAACCTCAGCCTCTATTTTAAAGCGCATAAGGAGAAGCATGGGGATATGCATCTAATACACTGTCGGGCCAGACTCAACACGGACAAATACCAGTTTGTGGGGTTGGGTGAGGCGTGGAGGGCGGATTTTGCGGCCCGCACGGCTCTTGAGAGGATTGAGAGGCAGTTTCTGGTGAGGAGGGAGTTAGCGGCAAGATACCCGTATGCTGATGAAATTCTTGACAGACTAGCCGAGTCCTTCTAATCATTTTCGAACTCGCGCAACATCCTCCTATAGTCTTCAGCTGCCATCTCAATGACAACCGGTCCCACGTAGTCGCAGTTGCTGCAACGATAGACCTTGCCCAAGTATCCTCCTAAGTGGAGCGTGAGCTGGGCCCTCTTGCAGATGGGGCATATCTCCACAATACTATCCTTATTTAAGGCGCCTCACCTGCTATGCCATGGGCTAGTATGCTTATTCTTGCGGCCAGCCTACCTGACAACTCCATGAACATTTTGGCGGGAACAGAGTCCGGCTGAGAGACGATGATGGGCTCACCAGCCTCATGGTGCAGTCCAATCTCGGGTATGAGGGGAATCTCACCTAGGATCGGTACTTGGTGCTCCTCAGCCATTCTGGGGACTACGCTCCTCCCGAAGATGTCAGCTCTCTTCCCACAGTACGGACATATGAAGTAGCTCATGTTCTCCACTATCCCAACTATGGGAATTCCTAGCCTCCTAAACATCCTGAGAGCCTTAGCGGCTATGGCCGCTGCAGCATCCTGCGGCGTAGTGACTATAACGATTCCCGTGAGGGGCATTGTCTGTGCCAGCGTGAGAGGTGAGTCACCCGTCCCCGGCGGTAGGTCCACTATGAGGTAGTCCAGCTCCCCCCACTCTGTCTCAGTTAGAAGCTGCTTGACAGCACTCGCCACCATGGGGCCACGCCAGATCACCGGCGAGTCATCTTGGACAAAAAGCCCCAAGGAGATAACCTCCAGCCCGTGGGAGGTCTTGGCTGGCAGTATCCCACCCTTCACCCCCTTCTTAGGCCAATCCACAACCTTCACTATCTTGGGTACAGTCGGGCCGTAGATATCAGCGTCAACCAACCCCACCTTTGCGCCCGAGAGCATCAGACCGTAAGCTAAGTTGACAGCTATCGTGGACTTCCCCACCCCTCCCTTGCCGCTCGCTACGGCCACCACATTCTTTATCGTCTCAAACCCCTCTGCCGTAGGCGGCCTAGCTGACCAGACCCTTGACGAAACTTTCATCTCTACTCCCCTCACTCCCGGAAGAGCCTCCACCGCTGCGCGTGCCTCCCTCTGTATCTGCTCATTGTAGGGGCAGGCAGGGGTGGTCAGCTCAAGCGTGAATGCCACCCTACCATCATCGACTCTTACATCCCTTATCATCTTAAGCCTGACTATGTCCAGCTTTAGGTCTGGATCGATGACTTTGGAGAGGGCTTTCAGCACTTCGTCAGGGGTTACCAAGCCGTGGGTGGGTTGGGCGCTAACTATTTTAGCATTTTGCGAATACCAGAAAGGGGTGCGGTCCAGTTGCACGGTCTTGCATCTGTTGTGCTGGCTGGAGGAAGGTCCGAGAGGTTCGGCTCCAATAAGCTCTTAGTGAGGATAGGAGGTGAAACAATGCTGGCGATTGTCTGTAGGGCTCTCTCATCTATCTCCGATGAGGTCTACCTCTCGGCAAGGTCTCTCGCCCAAGGCATCGGGCTCATGGAGGTCGCTGGACTGGATAGGGTGAGGGTTGTGGCCGATGATAGGAGCTTGGGTTGCACAGGCCCAGCCGCAGGCATCGTAACAGCTGCACTCAAGACTGGGGGAGATTTTCTTCTGGTGGCTCCGGGTGACATGCCATATCTCAGCGTCAAGCCACTGGAGAAATTTGCGAGACTGTGTATTTCTGTAGGTGCCGATGCTGGAAGTGTCTTCTATGGCTTAGGCGACGTTGAGACTCTCCTACAATTCCATAGGACTTCATGGATAGTTTCCAAGGGTGTCAATATCTGCAGGATGAAGACAGCCTCGGTCAGGGCAACAGATCTGCTCAGATATGCTCCCAAGCTGGTCCTGATAGGTGCAGGCCGCCTAACGAGAAATCCCCACGTCTTCAACAACATAAACACGCCCAGCGACTTGAGAACTAGGAGACCATCTTCAGACCTATCACCGCGCCACCTGCTAATGACGGAATTGGGTAGGAGGGCCTACGTTGCTCTCGAACTTTGCAGGAGAGGTGAGTATGATAGTGCGGCCCGCATCTTCAGCACGGAGGGAGACAGCTACCTCTCGATGCATGTTAAGCTTCTTGCCGCTCACGCATACCATGATGCATGGAATTCATGGGTCGCTTCCATTAACCGCCCAACAACCCGGAGGTGATTATCTTCCACTCCTTATCCTCCACATGGTGTAGGTTTTTCACAACTCTGCCCCGGCTAGCTCCATATGCATCATTAAGCGGGATAAGAGCTTCGCCGATGGCTAGGGGCTTGGAGTAGATCTCATCCCTCACCACTACCATGTCTCCCGCATTAAATTCACCTATGAATACCTTGATGCCTGGCCTCATGATGTCTGCCCCCGATGTCACGGGCCCCACCGCGCCCATATCCACCTTGACGGATGGTAGCGTCTGAAGTATCCCCTCGTTGGTCTGGGTCAGGGCGGGGAAGGTTCTACCGGCCTTCCTCAGCATGAAATGAGGTCCCACAAGGTAGATTTCGACATCCTCAGTTTCGAAGATTTTTATCTCGGATTTTAGAAGTGTTTTCAAGACCGATCTGTCGGGGAAGAATTCTTTGATAAGTGGCTCGAGATCTTCCCTCTCACTCTTTTTTAGACTTCTTACCTTCAGCCTTTCCCGCATACCTCTTCTCCAACTTATTGATGAGAGCTGCAGTGTTGAAGTCCTTCATTGTTAATCCGCCTAGGTCATGGGTTGTCAGCCGCAGGACCACCTTTCCATATCCCACATATGCGTCTGGATGGTGATTCAGCCTCTCGGCTAGAGAGGCTACTTTATTGAAAAATCTCACTGCCTGGCGATATGTGGGAAAATGATAAGTCTTCACTAGGGTCTTACCCCTAAGGCTCCACCCTCTCAAACCTCTGACCCTTCTCCTAGCCTCCCTCATCGTGAGAAGCCGCATTACCAACTGACTGGGGCTAACTCTCTAATAAACACTTCCGAGAGCAGGCCCTACTGAAGTAGTGCCTATTAGCCATAAGACTTAACGGGCTAATTGTGGATGGGTAGTCTCGTGAGTGTTTTGGCTGCAGGTCGTATCAGCCCTTTCTACTTTACCACAAGTACGGAACAGTTGGCGTGGCTCACGACGCCGCTAGCCACACTTCCCAGCACGAGCTTCTTAAATCCTGAGAGCCCCTTCGTCCCCACCACAATCAGATCAACCCCATTGTTCTCTGCGTACGTTGTTATCGCCTCCACAATTGATGGTGCGCCCTCCAATATCTCGGACTTGGCTGAGATTTTGAATTTCTCCACATCGGTGATTGCTTGGGAAACCCATTTCTCCCCCTCAGTTCTCGCCTGTTCATAGTAATCTCTTAGACTCGTGGGCGGTATCCCTGCTACTGCGAAAAGGTATGATGGCTGCGGCACCACATGAAGCACGATGAGCTCTGCTCCGAACTTGCCGCATAGTTCACCTGCCATCGTGACAGCTCTTCTACTGTTCTCAGAGCCGTCCACAGCCACCAGAACCCTTCTTACAGGTGACATACTTACAACAGCTACTCCCCTCATATAAGCATGAATACCTAAAAACACCTGTCAAACACTAGGAACAAGGGCCCGTGGCCTAGAATGGACAGGGCGCCGGCCTCCGGAGCCGAAAGTCGTGGGTTCAAGTCCCACCGGGCCCGTTCCCCGTATCTTATATGGGAAAATAAGAAATCGGAAGGTAAAAGAGATGGGATGGTTGGTTAGTGGTAGTCGTTTTCAACAACCCATGCTTAGTCATCGAATCCTACGAGTCTGGTTCTAGCGGTTCACGAGCCTCGCTGAGTAGTTTTCCAGTGCTTTTCTAACAGTTCCTCATTTTCTTTTCCCTAAAGCCTGATTCATAATGTTTTTGGCCAGTCTGGCGTAGTCTTGCTTCATGGTTGATAGTGTCTATGTTGGGCCGGTCCAGTTTTTTGGGTTTGTTGCTCCTGTTCTTGAGCCCTTCGCTGATAGGGTGGCTGGGGCTTATAGGTGTAGTGTTAGTGGTAGGGGTGGGAAGTATTATCCATGCCTGCAGATGGTGTTCGCATGCTTATGGATGTCCTTGAGGGGCCTAAGCCAGAGAGGGCTTGACAGGCTTCTAGAGGTAGACAGTGCTCTAGCTATTGCATGCGGCTTCATGGAGAAGACTCCAAGCCAGCCTACGATAAGCAGGTTCATAGACAGGATGGGTGATGCAGGAATATCCTTAGCCATGAGGCTTATGGTAATATAGTCGGGATGAGGCATCTGGCTTTAGATGAGCCTCTAGAGGCCTACTTCAGGAATGACCCAGAAGCTGAATGGGGCTATAGCGTAAAGCTAGGCATATATAAGGTTCATGTTGTAGTAGACGCTCTATCAGAGCTGCCCATAGCTCTTGAGGTGACCCCTGCCAGCATCCACGATACGAGGCTATTCAGGAGGCTCCTATGGAGGAGTATGAAGCTTGGAGGTATCAGGGTTGTTGAGGCTGACCCAGCGTATGACTCTAGGAAGAATAGGGAGTATGCTGTCAGCCATGGAATAAAGAAGGAGAATCAGGGTAAGGAGGAGATGGGCTGTAGAGCATAACAACTCAAGACACCTAGACACACTCAAGAGCATACACAGGGTTAAGAGCATAAGAAGAACAAAGATATACATGGCCGCTACAGCCCAGCTAGCAGTCGCCGTAGCCGCAGCAGCCATAGGCAGACCAGAAAAAGCCAGATCATACAGAACCATGATAGCCAAAAACAGGATTATGAATCAAGCTTCCCTAGATAATATTTAGCCAGATTGGTTTTGGCTCTTCTCTTACCTTTTCCTACATTTCCTTTCAACCCAACACTACTGGGCAACGTGTGATGAAACACAACTTAACATAGGAAAATGCTAATGCGACTAGCTGACCAGTTGCAAGGCATGTCTCTCTTCAGCCCTACATAGATGTGGTGGCACAAGTGCTTCACTCGCCTAGCAATGCAAGATTTTCCGTCACGGTTCTTGTCTCGTTAACGCCCTTACAGCTGAGCCATATTATACTACTGTGCATCTGCTCCTTGACTATAATGTGGTTTAAAATGGAGGCTATTGGCCCGGAGGAACTATGTGTGCACGATGTTGATGTGTTCGCCTTATCCACTGGAAAATCTAATGTCCTTTTTGCGTTTAAGACCTACTCCGAAAAGCCGTGTTAGACCCATGTTATCTGTGAGCATTATGAGGGTTTATCAGCCCTAAAGGAGCTTTCCCCCTTCACATAACCTGAAAGCACTTATATGCTGTGTTCATGAGGTGTTTCCTGCATTGAGCAGTCCAGCGACCAATCTCAGCGTATGGGAGCGTATTTCACTGCTCCTAGATCTGGGTAGTTTTGAGGAGTTTCTCGCAGGGGTCGAGTATGGCGGTAGTGAGAATTTGCGGAAGAGGGGTGATGGTGTGGCGGCAGGTTTGGGAGAGGTGGACGGGAGGGTTGTTGCTGTCTACGCTCATGACCCGACATTTCTTGGTGGAAGCTTAGGCGAGGTGGGTGCGAGTAAAATAGCCAGGCTCTACGAAGCTGCGGTCAAGTACGGTATTCCAATCATCGGCCTCTCCGACTCCTCTGGGGCTAGGATACATGAGGGCCCCAGCTCCCTAATGGCTGTTGGAGCGCTATTCCAAGCCATTAGAAGAGCTGCTGGTAGGATACCCCAGATAACCGCGGTTCTCGGTGGATGCGTGGGAGGAGCTGCATTCTCAGCAGCTATGGGTGACTTGGTGGTGGGCTGTTCGGGACGGGGATATATCTTCCTCAACGGACCAGCTGCCGTCAAGAAGGTTGTCGGCGGGGAGGTGACTGTGCAGGAGCTGGGGGGTGTTGATGTGCTGGCCAGAACTTCCGGCATGATAGACCTCTTGGCGAGAGACGAGGTGGAAGTTATTGAAAAGGTGAAGCGTCTCCTCTCATACCTACCGTCTAACAACAGAGAACTAGCGCCTTTAGAAACACATGAGTCGAGTGAGGCTGACCGACCTTCTAAAATCAGTCTCAAGCCTGAGGGTTCTTATGACGTAAGAGAGGTTGTGGCCGAAGTCTTTGACAGGGGCTCAACCTTGGAGCTACAACAGTTCTACGCTCCCAGCATGTTCACAGGTCTGGCCAGGCTCAACGGTATCCCTGTAGGTGTTATCGCCAACCAGCCACTCCACAATAAGGGCGTGATAGATTTTGACGCAGCGGTCAAGCTGTGCAGGCTTGTGAGGCTTTGCAGCTCTTTCAATCTACCAATAGTGACTTTCGTGGACACGCCCGGCTTCGCGCCAGGTACTGAGCAGGAGCATAGGGGCATAGTAAGGCTGGGCTCCCAGATCTTCACAGCCTACATCGATGCGCTGGTGCCGAAGGTGTCAGTCATACTCGGACGCGCCTACGGAGGCGGCTACATAGCCATGAGTAGCAGGGGGATTGGCGCCGACTATGTCATAGGATTGCCCTCAGCAGAGGTGTCGGTGCTTCCCCCCGACTTGGCGGCGGAGATAATATACCGGAAGCAGCTAGATGGAATGTCTGAAGATTCAAGGATCAATGCCTTGAGGGAGCGTGAACTGGAGTTGAGGGCGCGATACTCTGGAGATGCTCTTCTCACGATGGGGGTGGTGGATAAGTTGGTGGAGCCTGAGGAGATTAGGCCCACTCTAGCCAAGGTAGTCCAGACACTATATGCTAGGTATGGCGCTCAGCTGACTCCGTAGACCTCAGCATACCGTCTGAGGGCCTTCTTGAAACAGTCCATAGGAATCTCCACCAGTCCAGCGCCTATCTGACCAACTCCAGCCTTCCTATGGGCTATCCCGGTATCGGCTACAGGAGTTAGGCCGAACCTCAACACACGTCGCATATCTATCCCCGTCGGAGTTCCTTGGAAGTCTAGGTAAGGCAGAGTGAAGTACTTATGTCTACCATGACAGATCTTTGCCATCCTCTCAGTCAGTTCCAGTGATTCTCTGACGCTGCCGCCGACGAATCTTACTATCGCCGGACTTGCTGCAATAGCTGCAGCGCCGATACCCGCCGTCTCGGTGATGGTGCTATCGCCTATGTCGGGGTTCGCATCTCCTTCGCTGTAGCCGGGGAAGTAAAGTCCACGTGGGATGGGTGCAGGTGAGGTAAACCATTCTTCACCCAGCCCACTCACCCTGATTCCAACTTCTGTCCCATTTCTTGTGATGGTGGTTATTATTGTGCTGTGCTTGATGTTGTGGGCGCTGTCAGCCATCACCTTACAGGCGGCCATGGCCAAGTTGACGAAGAAATGGTTGTTACCGTCTATTGTCCTGAAAACCCTCACGGCAGTCTGCTTATCCGCCGAGCCAACAATGTATGGTGTCAACTCACGTAGCAAGAGTGAGGTTGCAGCTACGTTCCGGTTGTGACACTCATCACCCATGTGTATTGACTGCGCAATGATGTTCTTAAGGTCAATTCCACCTTTGTCTGCCACCGCATCCTTCAGAGACGCATCCAAGACCCCACCCACCTCCTCGTTGAGGTATCTCAGCCTCTCCAACACATCAGATGAGTATGCACCATATCGTAGAACGCGTCCAAGCCCCTCATTCAAGTTGGTGTAGGACATCACTCCAGTATGTTTATCCCTCACCGTGAAGACCTTCATTGACGGTGATATTACCCCAGCCATTGGGCCCACGGCGGAGTTGTGGTGGTTTGGCTCCATCACGATTTCACCTGTCTCGGCCAGCCTGATAGCCCTCTCAGGCGTCTCAGCCCACCCCTCATACATAGCCGCGCCAATTATAGCACCACGCAGAGGCCCACTGGCTCTATCCCAAGTGATAGGCGGCCCGGCGTGAGTGAGGCGAAACCCACTGCCCAAGAAAGGTAATGCCCTTTTGGCGACTGTCACACCCACGAGCAGGGGGGTTGCCTCCATCATCTTCTCGACTGCCTTGTTATTCGCCTCCTCAATGGTCTCTCGGAGGGGTTCCATTGGCCAACACTCATTCGGAGGTCAGGGCCACAACCCTGCAGTAGGCGCTCTCGCCACCGTCAAACCTGAACGGCAGCCCAGCTATCACACATCTCCTGTTGAGTACCTTCTCAATCTCACCACCGAGGTTCTCCACATGGAGTATCATCTTGGGAAAGAGCATGGTGTGCATGACCTGATAGTTCTCGGGCCAAGGAAGCAGCTCGTCGATCTTCCTACCCCATTTCTTCTCAGCCTCCGCCACAAGGTCGGGTCTGGCACGCCGAATAACGGTGTTGAGTGGATGGTCTTGGGATATGGCGTCCACGCCAAGCCACTTAAGCCCCTTGCTGATACACCACCTAGCGAACCGCACATCTGGGCCGGGATGTTTGCAGATGTATCTAACCTCGTCGGGCTCGGCACCGCACCAAGCGTATCGGCTATAACCAGTGTAAAGTAGGAGTATATCGCCGGATCGTATCTCCACACCACCTTCGCGGGCAGCCTTCTCCACAGTCTCATCAGTGTAGATGTCATAGTCTCCCACGTAGCGGCTGATATCCAGCACCACACCCTCACCTATGAAGTAATCTATGCCAATGCTCCCGATATCCTTACCGCCCGTCATGAAGTGTAGTTGCCCGTCAAAGTGGGTTCCCGTGTGCATCGGCCCCTCGATATACATGGCGTTGACGCTGTGTTCCGCGAGTCTCTTAATCCATGTCCACTTGAAGGGTGGATACCACATGAAGGGTGGGGCTTTGGCGCTTGTTGGCTGAGATAAGTCGTAGACCGTCACCCTAGACCAATTTACGATTACGCTCCAGTTAAACACTGGCATGTATGATTGTTGGCTTGGGGACTGATATAAATATTGCATGCTGATATTGGCTTGTATGAACCCGGCAGAAGATGTGGCTAACCTAGTCGTCAGAGGTCTTTACAGAGATTCGGTCCAGTTAATGGAGCTGATGGACCGTCTGAAGCGGATGAAGGGTGTGGTGGATGCTGCTGTAGTTATGGCCACGGACTCCAATAGGGAAGCATTGAAGAAGCTGGGGCTTCTCACACAGCAGGGATTGACAGCTGGTCCCAACGATATCATCGTAGCTGTCAAAGCAACCGATGCGGCGAGTGTCCTCGAGACAGCTAGGGAGCTGCTCCTAAAGGGATCGTCGGCCCATAGGAAGGGGCCATCGCTGGACGAGGCCATAAATGAGAAGGTTGACTTCGCTTCCATCTCTGTCCCGGGCCGGTATGTGAATGAGATAGCTTCCAGATTGTTGGAGCGTGGGACAAACCTCTTCATATTCAGCGATCATGTTCCTATTGATGTGGAAGTCTCACTGAAGACCCGTGCCAGAGAGATGGGCGTTCTGGTTATGGGACCTGAGGCTGGGACAGCCATAATAGGTGGGATAGGTTTTGGATTCGCCAACAGCATAAAGAAAGGCCCGGTGGGTGTGGTGGGCTCGGCTGGCTCGGGCATACAGGAGCTTGCCGTGCTCCTAGACTGGATGGGGATTGGGATCAGCCATGCGA
Source organism: Nitrososphaerota archaeon (assembly GCA_038891515.1). Lineage (GTDB taxonomy): Archaea > Thermoproteota > Nitrososphaeria_A > Caldarchaeales > Caldarchaeaceae > HRBIN01. The sequence goes on from JAWAEB010000021.1 coordinate 15,576, forward strand.
TAGGTGTTGGTGGCAGAGATTTGACCAAACAAGTAGGTGGTATCTCGTCCATTGAGGCCCTTAAAATCCTTATGGACGATAGAGATACACAGGTGATAGCGGTTATAACTAAGCAGTCGGATGAGGAGATAGTTAAAACCGTTCTAGAAAGCGTCAGGGTTACCAAACCCATAATGACCGCTATACTGGGCAGCCAGCGCAAATACATAGGTCAGTACCCCAACTCACCTACGCTCCACAATCTTGCCATAGAAATATGCAGGACAGCCTCGGTGGAGAGGTTCAAGGCACATTATAGCCTATTTTTGGAGGAGGTTGTCGGACTGAAACGGCTTGTGGGGGAGGGCTTGGGACATCCGAGGGGGTTCTACAGTGGCGGCACCTTGGCAACTGAGACGGCCTACATATGGAACTGGCTTGGACTGCAAGTATACACGAACATGACACACTCATGGACCAAAAAGCTGGCCAAGAGCTCACATTCGGAGGGGGCGACTGTTGTGGACTTTGGAGACGAGGAGTTCACCCATGGTCGTCCCCATCCCATAATTGACCCTAGTCTCAGAAACGCGAGGGTATCCGCTGAGCTTAGTCTAGAAGATGTAGCGGCGGTTGTCATGGACCTCATCATCGGATATGGCGCGCCTGATAACATTGTCGAGAAGACGGTGGGGGAGGTGGGCTGGGCCATCCGCTCTCACGCTAAGAAGTTGGCCATCCATGTTGTTGGAACGCCTTCAGACCACCAGTGGGGGCAGACAGGGCTGCTGGAAGGTCTACCCATAGTGAGAGCTCCGTCCAACGCTTTGGCTGCAGCGTTCGCGGCTGCCCATAGTATAGGGGAGGTGGACGTGATAGAGAGGGTTTCTAACTCCCTCATTTTGGGTGATCTAGCTTGAGGGTGGTAAAAGTTCTTGCGGTGGGTGCCTCAATATTTACTGAGAGCCTCAAGCGTCAAGGGGTGGAGGTAATCGAGGTTGACTGGTCGCCACCTCCGGAGCTGGAGAAGGACTTGGAGGATATACTCAGCAGGATGCTCTAGCCATGGATTTTAGAAACCCAGCCAAAAGTGATGGGCCGCTGCTCCTGCCCAGTCTCATAGTCTCCACCGACCATTTAACCACATCATCGAGGAGACCGCTCACCATGGCCCGATAGAGATTCGCCAACTGGAAAAAAGCACATCCGTGCGAAGCGTGCTCAATCATCTTCCAACTTGGCCATCTCGAGACAATTGCAGCCCGGTTAATTATGCTACTAGCCTCGAAAGTGTTTCCAATGGCATGCAGGCCTAGGAGGTACCCTGCTACAAAGTCATCTCCCGCCGGTGTGGTCCCGGGCCCTAAACCCACCAAGCTCTCCAGAGAGGTTGGGTATGTGGCCTCAACCAATGGGTTGTCACTATATTGTCTGAGGTCTAGGATTGCCTGAATCACCGTGGCTAGCCGGACTGATTCGGGAGGAGGGAAACCAAGCCGCGGCATTCTACCAGACCAACTCAAGTCTCCGAAAGAGATTGACACCATGTCCCCTACCAATAACCCCTCATCAGTGGGGACGATTTTCATATCCTCAGCCACTGATCTGGCTAGTTCCCCCCAACCTTCTCCGAGGGACAGCGTGTATGGTGTCAGTGGGCTGGGAGCTATTATTATTATGTCGTCCCCCTTCGTCCTAACGTAGATGATTCTCCTGCCCTTAGCCTCAACATGGCCGCCCCCATCTCTTTTGATGATTTGGGGGACCTCGAAGCCTGCCACAGCCTCTAGGGTTTCCATCGTTTAAGGTGGTACCCTGATAATATTAAAATATGATGCGGGGTACGATTTTTAGTATGTCCCGTAAGATAGTCTTCTTGGCCAACTGCCTACTCAACCAAAATGCGAAGGTGGCCCAGTTCGCCTTCTACCCCGGCGTTGTTTATCCGATAGTAGATTTGCTGAGGAAAAAGGGTGTGGAGGTGGAGCAGTTGCCATGTCCAGAGCTGACTTTCATGGGTGTCAATAGGTGGTGGCAGACTAAAGACCAGTATGACACGCCAGGCTATAGGAAGCACTGTAGGGCCCTGGCCAAGAGCACGGCGGACCTTGTGGAACATTACAAGAAGATGGGCTGTCAAGTCTATCTCATAGGGCTTGACGGAAGCCCCTCATCGGGCGTGAGGATGACAGGACGGAACGCCAACTGGGGAGGCAGGCCCTTCGCCTCAATTGAGCAGTACCAAGTGGTGCAGGGTAAGGGCGTCTGGATAGAGGAGCTGGAAGCGGAGCTGGCTCGACGTGGATTGAAGTTTGACGGTGAGACCGGGGTACCGATGGATGTACCGGGCTTCAGGATGGATGACTCTGTTAAGGAGATAGAGTCGCTCTTCTAGATTGGTGGCTCAGTTGGACACTAAGGACTATAGGTCGTTCAAGCTGGCTATAGTTGCAGACTACTTCATAAACCCGAGCCGATACCATGACCTACCCCAGAACCCAAGTGTCTACGATGTTCTGAGAGACCTTGGATACGGAATATTGAAGATGCCCGAGCCCGGCTACCCTGAAGAGAAGGCGCTGGGATATACTGAGCCGGTTTTGGACCAAGCTGAGGAATACATCAAGAGAAATTATCTGGTGGTAGCTGTGGGGCTGAAGGAGGCTAAGGACTATGGAGTACACTATAGCATCATCTCAAGGGAGGCTCAGCAGCGAAATATTCAGCCGCCAAGGCTTGTTCTCTTCTCGGCCCATGAAGATCTCGGCGACAGGGAGAAGATAGCTCTCCGTATCAACGCACCTCTCTAACCATCTTCAGGATATCAACGCTCTTTATCGGCGCAGCCCTAACAAACACCCTGTTGTTGAAGGCGTCATCAACAGCCGAGGCTATGGCCGCTGCTATGGGTATGACCCCGGCCTCTCCCACCCCCTTCGCCCCCAGCGGGTTCTTGTTGGTGGATGTGATGATGTGCTCGACCGTGATCTCTGAGGGTATGTCTGATGCTGATGGTATCAAATAGTCGGCGAAGGTTGTGGCTAGCGGGATGCCATTCTCATCATGGACTATCTCCTCCAAAAGCACGGAGCCCAAACCCATGGCTACGCCCCCGTGTATCTGCCCCTCCACAATCATGGGGTTGATGAGTTTGCCGCAGTCATGGACAAGCCAGACCTTAATCACTTTCACCCCACCAGTCTCCTCATCTACCTCACACATCACCGCACATCCACCGCTAGAGTAGACAGAGCCTCTTGGGCTGAAGAAGGCTACTGCGTCCAAGCCCGGCTCCTCATCTATCGTTCCACGAAGAGGCGCAGCTATCTTAGCCAGCTGATCCAGCGTGAGGGCAATTCCCATAACACCTCTGACATGAACTTTCCCATCTGTCAACTCTATATCCTCGGGCTTAGCCTCAAGAAGCTTGGAGGCCAGCCTAAGTATCTTCTCACGCACCTTCATGGCAGCTTGGTGAACAGCTGAAGCGGACACCGCTGCGGACCTGCTGGCGAATGTCCCCACCCCCCACTCCATCCTCATAGTGTCACCTACATGCACCTCCACGTTCCGAGGATCTATGCCAAGCAGCTCTCCAGCCACTTGAGCTAGGGATGTGAAATGTCCCTGCCCTTGGGAGCCCACTCCTGTAGCGACATAGACCTTGCCATCCACCCCCACCTTCACACGGGCCATCTCATAGGGTCCTACACCTGCGCCCTCAACATATAGGGCTAGCCCGAACCCTACCCTCTTGGCCGACTTCGTCATTTCATCCTTTATCCGCTCCCACTCACCGAACTTGGATATGTGGAGAAGCTTTTCAAGTACGGCGGGGTAGTTGCCTGTGTCATATGTGTTAGGCGCGCCGTCTTGGTAGATGAGCCCGGTCTCCCAAGGCATTTCACTGGGATGGATGAGGTTTACCCTTCTAATGGCATCCCGTCCCATCCCCATCTCCCTCGCAGCTTTATCCAACACTCTCTCCATCACGAAAACTGCGGTCGGTCGGCCGGCACCCCTGACAGGGCTTACAATCGTCTTGTTGGTGAAGACCGACCGGAAGTGGAACCACATGTTTCTCAGCCTGTAGGGGCCCGGCATAGTGCACATTGTAATTATCGGCACCATGACACCGTATGGTGTGTAAGCGCCTGTATCCACTAGGAAGTTATCTTTCAGGCCGAGTAACTCACCGTCGCCTGAGAAGGCCGCCTCGACATAGTGTATCTGATGCCTCTCCTGGTTGGCGCACATGCTGTATTCGGAGCGTGTCTCAACCCATTTGACAGGCCTTCCCAGCCTCATGGCTGCTAATGGAACTAGAACCTCCTCTGGATAGAAGAGCATAATTTTAGGGCCGAACCCACCTCCAACGTCGGGCGCTATCACACGAATCTGCGACTCTGGAAGGCCTAGGAGACTAGCTAGTCCATTACGTATGGGTATAGGTGCCTGTGTGGAGTCCCATACTGTTAGGCTCCCAGACCTCCTCTCGTAATGAGCCATCACAGCCCGAGGTTCTATGCTCTGGCCGCCGCCCCTATTATAAACCAGCCTCTCGTTAACCACCAGAGCTGCGCCTCTCGCAGCCTCCTCATAATCACCTACAGAAACCACCTTCTCAGCGGCCACGTTATTGGCCATATCATCATGAACCAGAGCTGAACTATCTTGGACAGCCTTCTCCACATCCACGACGGGGTCCAAAGGCTCATACTCCACCTCCACCAGGTCCACAGCATCTCGAGCGATGTAAGGTGATGACGCAACTACGAAGGCTACTGGCTCACCGACATACCTCACCTTCCCCACAGCGAGCGTATAGTGGGTCTTGTATCTTACGGGGTATGTGGGAAGAGGCGAGACGCTTGGTGGGAGGGGGCCGGCCAGCTCGCCCAGATGCTCGGCAGTGTAGACCGCCACAACACCCTGAAGCTTCTCTGCGGCTCTGAAGTTCACCCGTAGAACACGTGCGTGGGCGTATGGGCTTCTAACCAAGGCGCCGTAAAGCATTCCTGGCAAGCTGAAATCATCTACGAAAGAGCCTCTTCCAGTCACATGTATCAAGTCCTCACTACGTCTGAGAGGCTTCCCAATGTAGCGGGTTACGGGGGACATGGGATTTACATGTCCCACTTGACGAGTTATAAGATTTATTCTCCCATATCAGGCCTAACTTCGCCACGCTTTATGATGTATAGGGGCTCAGGCTGCGTCCATACGGCCTCGAAGGCGGTTCTGCATGGGAGGACCACCAAGTTGGCCGGCGAGCCAACCCTCAGCACATGCCCCTCAATACCAATGGAGCGGGCAGCATTCTCCGTAATCATCCTGATAAGCAGTTCAGCGTCTTCAGGAGTCATCATATCCAGAAGATGGGCTGCAAGAAAGGCTACCTCAAGCATTTTCCCTCTCCCAAACGGGTAGTATGCATCATTGATATCATCTTGGCCCAAAGCCACATTGACACCGCCTTCCAGCATATCCCGCACAGGAGCCCAAACCCTGCCTGTGTGGGGAGAGACCACCAAACTCGCACCAGCCTTTTTCAAAATGTTCACAACTGTGTGGAGTCTTCGCCTAGAGTAGAGGGCGAGGGCCCTCGCATGACAGGCCGACACTCTGCCCATCCACCCACGTTTAAGAGTCTCTTGACAGAGCATCTCAGTGGTCCTGAGGGTTGGGTCTCCAGCGTCATCTGTGAGCATGCTCACATCCTTTCCATGGGATACTGCAATGTCGAAAACAATCTGCACATGTCGCCGCATATCCCGCTCTGTATCCTCTATCCACGGTATCCCACCCACGACATCACACCCCATCTCAATGGCACGGTATAGTAGCTCCTGACTCTCAGGCTCCCTTATCAGCCCCTCCTGAGGGAAGGCAACCACCTGCAGACATACATCGTCAGCACACTCATCCCTGAGCCTAAGTAAAGCCTTCACTGCTTCCAGCCCAGCCCGACTGTCAACATCTGCGAATGCCCTGACATGGGTTGCTCCATGGCTGAAACATTCATAGAGCGCCCGGCGGGCGTTTACGTATATCCAGTCCTCCCTATACCTCTCCTTCAGTCTCGAGGCAAACTCTATGGCTCTTGCGGAGTTTTCCATCTTACCACGACGGTAGAGGGCGACCGCCTCTGACCCAACCAAATCTAAGGTGTATACCTTGCAGAGATGGAGGTGAGGTATCACGAAACTCATTAGAACGAGACGACCCTCAACATCTATGCTAGTCGAGCCCTCTTTATCAACTGTTCCGATATCAGAAATAACACCATCCGATATGCCTATGTCAACCAGCCTACCGATCTCTTGAAGCATGCAGTTTCTGAGAACGAGGCTATACATGGACCGGCCTTATGCTCAGAGGAAATTAAAGCTTCGGATGAGGGGTACTGTCAAGTTTTACTTAAGCTTTTGTGGATAGGCCTATGGCCTTGTTTGTCTGGCTGGGGTTATGCATGTCTTTGATTATCTGGTTGGCTGTGTGTCTGGGCTTTTCAGGCTCCATAACTATAGTCCCTTTGAGAAGGTTTATGCCT
>JAWAEB010000022.1:0-21184 GCA_038891515.1 Nitrososphaerota archaeon
AAGTGTGGTCTTGCCCGAGCCCGACCTACCCATGATCGCCACTGACTCTCCACTCCGCACAGTGAGGTTGACACCTCTCAATACTGGGGATTGGCCATCGTAGGAGAAGGCTAGGTTCTCTATGCGCAGTATCTCGTACGCGTCCAATTTTCTAGCCCAGCCTCTCGGAATACTTGAGGTTTGTTTGGCTGATATAGTGTTCCAGCTGACCAAGGTGCTCCTCGGCACTTGTCTTGATGAATCCTGTGAACAGAGCTGAAACAAAGTTTTTCATAATATCAGGCTGTTCGGAGCCAAGATCTATTAGGGCTCCCAAGAGCCTAGACCTTAAAGGTTCCCTGAGATCCTTTGAGAATACCACAGCATGGCTGGGGATTGGGCCCTGCCTCTCAATAACCCTAGTGTTGGAGAGAACCTCATTATACAGCCTCTCTGGAACGTCTCCCGCTATCACAATGGCATCTACGCTACCGGACTTGAGTGCCTCCCAAGCCTGTGCGTATCCTCCTGTGAAGACCACTTTGAAGAATTTGGATGGGTCGGCCTCTCTCCCCTCCTCCACTTGGACTAAGCCTTTTTCTACCAACTTGGCGAGAGGTGCTAGGTAGCCCGATGTGGAGAGGGGGCTCGGGAGCGCAACCACCTTCCCCCTCAAGTCTTCAAGTGTTTTCACTTCAGAGTCTTTTGGAACAACCCAATATGAATAGTAGTAAGTGGAATTCACCAACTTGCCACCTATGCTCACCATCCTCACCTCAGCTAAAGCGACGTCAGCGCCACCGAGCTTCCAAGCCAAGTATGCTGGCCAAGCGCTCATCATCGCGGCTTGGGCATGACCCCTCCGTATCGCCTCTACCACCGCAGCATAGGACGTTGGAACGTATATCTCCACATCGACCCCCAGCCTATCCTCAAGGAATTTCTCAAGTGGCTTGGCCTGTTCCATGACAGAGGCGGCGGAGAGGGTGGGCTGAACCGCTATGATGACCTTCTCACGTTGTGGTGGCTGCAAGAGGGCTGTGGCTCCTATGGCTGCAAGTGCACCAACCATTATGCCTATGCTTAGGAATACTAATGCCCTGGAGGCGTTCATCACGTACATAACGCCGTTATGCCCCTTATTTTAAGATACACATTGTTAACACCCGGCTAAACACCGTTACTTACAACGAATATAAGGTGTTACAAAGACTAAAACTGCCGTGAAACCGGAAAAGCTCATCCCAGCGCTGAGGTCTCTTATAGCAAGAGAGCTAGTGAAGGCGCATGGACTGCGAAAGTCTGAAGCGGCCAAGGTTCTGGGTATAACAACGCAGGCAGTAACCCAGTATATTGGGGGGAGGAGAGCAACTCAGGTGTCTGTTCTGGAGAAGAGCGAGAAGACGATGAACCTGTTGAGAGAGTACGCGAACAAGGTCGCTCTGAGACGGCAACCAATCCAACAGGCCGAGCTTTTGGACCTAGCCTTTGAGATATTGACCATGTCCCAGTCACTAGCCAAGCCTCATGAAGGTGCTTTGGACCAGCAGAGAAAGGAGAGGGTCCTGAGGATACTAAGAGGCAGACTCCAAGCTGAGCAGGAGGCTGCAGAGCTGTTTATGTCGGAAGCGATAAGGTCTGGAGACGACCTTGTCCGGCTCCTTTTCAGGCAGGTAGCCTCGGACAGCATAAGGCATGCGGACATTATGATGGCGTCAATTGCCTCTGTAGAGAGGGGGAATGTGGAGTATTCAATACCTGATAGTCTGAGGCTAAGTCAGCTTCTTCTCCATGAAGAGCGGAGCCACGCCCACAGCCTTAAAGATGTGAGGGACTCCATAGACAACGAAATCATCAAAATTCTAATAGACTCGATTGAGGCCGATGAGGAGAAGCATGACATGATATTGCAGAAGCTGATCAGTCTAGGCGGGAAGAGGTAGTGGGCAGCCCAAGTCTCTCCCTGAACTGGGCCGCCTTTACGTACATCTCACGCTTCAGCTTTTCGAAATCCGGCCTAAGTTCGACTCCATATTTCTTCAAGATCTTAAGCCTATTCAAAGCCCAGCGGAATGCTATCTCATCCAACTCCTCCGCCGTAAGCTCGGGCCTTATTATCTCACAGGCGATGTCCCTAAATTCCTCCTCAGGTTCCTCGGTCATCCATCCGTTTGGATGACGCTCAGCTTTAAATACATGGCCCCAACACTCGTTCCGATGTCCGGGACAGACGCACTCCTATACTATATAGTTTTGAGCATTCTCCTCCCCATCCTGCTGTTCCTGGTGAATATGCTGCTCTCACCAAGGAACCCAACAAGGAGAAAGAGATTGCCCTTCGAAAGCGGCCAAGTACCATTCGAGTGGAAGCAGACTTCATTTCCGATGGAGTACTTTCCCTATGCCATTATATACGTGGCCTATGCTGTGCTGGCAATAGTCATATTTCTCACATCCATCACGATCTGGGAGACGCCGGAGGCAGCCTTTAGAATAATCATACTGCTGGCAGTGTTGAGCGCCTCATCCATATACCTCTCACTTAACCTAGGCGACCTCAGTCAGAGGGTCTAGATATGGGCCAAGCACTTCTACCCACTCCACCACCCCCCATAGACGAGATAATCAAGTTCGTAGCCAGCGAGGCATTCGTTAAGGCCTCCATCTTCCCAGGGGCGACTTTCGTAGCGGTCTTGGGGATTCTGTCGGTCTGGTATGAGAGGAAGCTTCTTGCCCGGGTGATGTTGAGGATAGGGCCATTCCATGTTGGGAAGTATGGTGGATGGCTTCAGGTGATAGCTGATGCGGTCAAGTTCCTCTCAAAAGAATACATCGTTCCCTCCTACGCTAGGAGGAAGACGTATGTCCTGATGCCCATGGTCGCACTTGTTGTCGCATCCATGCTGTTTGCGGTAATCCCCTTCGGTGATAGGTGGGTTATATACCGCTCCGACTTCAGCATCCTGTTCTTTTTCCTCCTCCTAGCAGTCTCACCCATACCACTGATCTTGGCTGGTTGGGCCTCCGGGAGCAAATACAGCTTCATCGGCATGCTCAGGTTCGCCTTCCAAGTATTCGCTTATGAGATACCACTCTTCCTAGCGCTGACGGGTGTGATATTGATGGCTAGGTCGTTCGATTTCTACGGTGTAGTAAACGCTCAGTCAACAGTGCCTTTCATCATTCCCCAGATAGTTGGGTTCGTCGTCTGGTTTATCGCTCTGGTCAGCGAGGCGGAGAGGATTCCATTTGATATGCCCACGGCTGAGCAAGAGTTGGTACAGGGATGGCAAGTGGAGTACCCCGCCTCGGGGTTCCTGATGATACAGCTGGCGTTGTACACCAAGCTTGATGCGCTGGTCTTCACCACCACACACTTATATCTTGGGGGATGGAACGGCCCGGCAATACCAGGACTGCCCAACGATATCACCCAGCCATTCTGGGTATTTGTCAAATCACTTATACTTCTCACTGTTATACTGCTGATGAGGGGGGTCTACCCACGTATAACCATCAAGAAAATACTAGACCTTGGGTGGAGGCTCCTTATACCCCTCTCGCTCATCAACATTCTAGTAGCGGCGCTGATAGCATACCTCCCGACTGTCTTCTGACTAGCCTTTTCTCATCCTCTTCATCTTGAACTCCAGCCCAGTGGCCATTATGTTGGCACGCACCAAGCTGTAGACCGCTTGGTCTAGAAGCCTGCCATGGACAAAGTCCCTAAAATCTCCGCCACTCTCCCTCCAAACATTATGTATCGCCGTTATGTTCCTGTCAAGATCGTCAAATCCTGAGAGCCACTCAGTCTTCGTCTCCGTCTTAATCTTCTCCTTAATTCTATGCGCTCTCTCAAGGTAGTTATAGTTCTCAGTGTCTAGAAACATTCTTAGGGAGCTGATTAACTCCCGTAGATTGTTGTGGAGGACTATTATCTCCGGCCTGTCTTTTGGGGAGAGTTCGTGGGACATCAACGCCCCCTCAGGATGTACTGAATCCTCTCAATCCAGCCAAGCTCGGCGGGTGGTTGGGATAAAGGCGGTTTGGCGAGCTTCTTGGGGCTGTAACGGAGTGCAGACCTATCGGTGGCTGACAGCTCGTATTCAGGAGTCATCTCGAGGGCGTAGAATGGACAGGCGTCCACACAGAAGCCGCAGAAGACGCATCGCCCGTAATCCACAGCTGGGAAGTACGACTTTTTGTTGTGCGGAAGCTTTTCATCTATCTTGGTTATTGAGATGATTACGGATAAGCTGCCCTTGCTAAGCTTATGATACTCATCCTCCTTGTCAGCTCCCTCAACCTCGATTAGCTCGTCGGCCCAGCCCTCCCCCCGCGCCCACTCCATAAAGCTGCCTAGGTATTTCTCCAGTATCGCTTCACTCCTGTAATCGTATATGGGCTCGAGGTTGAGGAGCCATTCATATCTATCGCTTTTCACCTGGATTGAGCGGGGGTCTGACCAGGCGATCGGTATGATTGGGTGGGAGCTAAACCTAGCTCCGGTATTGTTTAAACTGTCTATGATGGCCTCCAAAAATCCAGTGGCGGTCGTGTCTCCCTTCTTGAACAGTTCGTAAAAGTCTTTCCCGAACGCTATGGCTAGGTTGAAACCATACACCATTATAATTGCCTCAGCTATGTTCTGACATGCGATGTCACATAGGCTGCATCCAGTGCACTTATCCAAGTAGAGTATGTGCCTCCCCTTATATCCAGGGTAGGCTATCCCAGCTTTAGGGTCGTAGCGGAAGTTCTCACCAGTAACATTCTCTATCCTTTCATATGGGTACTTGACAGTCACAGGTGTCATGAATAGGTGCTTAATCCCCTGAACCATGGGACTTAAGAGTCTAGAGAGGCTGCCTGAGACCATCGCCTAATGCACGGAGAAATACCTTCCTAGGTATAATAAATAGATGGGGTACTCGGACGATCTAGTAGATGTTCAGACTCTTGGCTTGCCGGGCCATTAGGTATTTCCGATATATCCTAGGTCCCAGTATTGCGTTGGCTATGGCCAGGCCCTGAACCGTTGCGTGGGTGATAATGAATACTAGGAGCGGCTGTCTAAGTATGACCAAAGTTACGAAGCCTGTAAAGATAATCATGAAATGTATCAGAACGGCCAGCAGGACCGCCAGTGTCTGATACTTCCTCACCATGTTTTCTATCTCGTCGGACATCAGTGATGAGCGGCGCTTCTCCCTTTGATAAGTTTTCCCTAACTACGCCTCTCGCCGCCCGTACTGTCCAGTAGCTTGGCTGGCCTCCAGTTGATTCATGTACTCGCCGAGGAAGTCTGGCATCTGATTTTTGGCACCGTCCCATGGGTCCGGCTTGGCCTGCGGCCCTATCCTCCAGCTGACGAGTAGGTTGATTATGAAGAGTAGACTTCCCACACCAATTATGATGGCGCCAAGTGTTGCCATTATGTGCAGCGACTGGAACTCGGGCAGATATTCATAGTATCTCCTAGGCATCCCCATAAGTCCTAGGCCCATCATAGACATGAAGAGGAGGTATTGTCCAATGTTTGCGGTGGCGAAGTGGACCTTGCCCAAGGTTTCGCTATACATCCGTTTAGTGAAGTATGGGAAGTAGTAATAGGTGGCTGCGAATGCCGCCTGGCTTATGGCTCCGAAGAGTATAAAATGCATGTGACCCACAACCCAGTAAGTGTCTTGTAGATGATAGTCTACGGGTATTGAGGCCTGGAAGACGCCTGTTATTCCACCTACGATGAAAGTAGCTATGAAGCTGAGGGTGAAGAGTGTGGGGGTGTTAAACTTTATCTTCCCCCCAAATATCGTCGCCTCCCAATTGACCACCTTAACACCTGAGGGGATGGCCACAGACATTGTCATCAACATGAAAGGAACCATGGCTGTTATGGAAAGGCCTGTGGTAAACATATGGTGGACCCATACACCATATCCCAGTATGGCGATGAGGATGCTGGACCAGACAATGGGTCTGTAACCATAGATTGGTTTCTTGACAAGTCTTGGAAGCATCTCCGAGACCACACCCATTGCTGGGAGTACTAGGATATAGACCTCGGGGTGTCCGAAGAACCAGAAAAGATGCTGCCATAGAATTGGGTCGCCGCCAGACTCGGGCAGATAGAATCCGGTGCCGAGATTTCTGTCAAGTAGGAGTAGGGTTAGAGCAAAGGCAATAACAGGTACTGCAAAGATTATTATGAAGGCTGTCACTACCATCGCCCAGACGAAGAGAGGAAGGTTCCAGAGGCCGATTCCAGGCCTCCTAAGCCTCCAAGTGGTTACTATAAAGTTGAGAGAGCCTATGATCGAGGAGGTGCCGGCCAGATGTAAGCTGAGTATCCACATATCAACTCCAACCCCGCCCATCTTCACAGAGAGGGGCGCGTAGCCTGTCCAACCAGTATTGGGCCAGCCCAGAAGAAGCAATGAAGCAGAGACCGGAATTAGCCAGTAGCTCAGTGCATTGAGCTTAGGGTAATACATATCGGGCGCGCCTATCATCTTGGGTAGTAGATAGTTGGCGAATCCCGCGAAGACGGGCATCGCCCAGAAGAATATCATTAGGGTGCCGTGGACTGTGAAGAGGCTTGAGTAGAGGTCGGGGTTCACGAGATTGCCCTTTGGTGTGGTGAGTTCCCATCTCATTATCGCAGCCATCACACCGCCCATTACGAACATGACATAGGCCGTGGCTATGTAGAGCATGCCGATGTGGGTGTGGTGGGTGGTTGTAAAGATTGTATACAGACTCTTATACCATGGTCGGGGAGATTCCTTTCCAAGGGCTTGGACGGTCACGCTATTCCACCACTAAATAAGTGATCATTGAGTAGTGACCCCTCCCGCAGAACTCGGCACACTGTATCACATATCTCCCCGGCTCGAGCAGTGTCAATATGAGATAATTTGTCTTTCCAGGCACTACATCCTTCTTAATCTGGAAATCCCTCAGGTAGAGACTGTGTATCACGTCTTGTGTGTGAAGCTCCAGCTTCACGGTCTGGCCTGCCTTCACCCTCAATTCTGGTGAGACCGTTCCGTCAGGATATGAGAACTCCCACGCGAACTGCCTAGCGTTCACCCTGACTACCAAGTCCACAGGCTGGTCTGGATTCTCAATATCAGCCAGTACAAAGTAGGACACGTAGCCGATGTAGGCGAACAGAAGTATTGCTCCGATAATTGTTATCCTCTCGACCAGCTTAGCCCTATCCATGACCCTTTACCACATCCCTCTCCCTAAACCTCCAGATCATCCATAAAAGCGCTCCCATGAACAGGGAGCCCACTGCAGCCCCCGATATGTAAATGAACTGGTAGATGTGGGCGATCCGCGAGGTCTGAACCGTCAGGGGTCTGTAGAGGTTGCCGAAGTCGCCCATGACTAATATTATTATGAAGAGTGCACCCACTATGAGGGCCAGGATGCCGTAGTCTCGTCCCTTGAGTATTACTTGATCCATGGGGTATGGAATAGGCCCTGTTAGGTTCAATTTTTACCTTTCGGATTTCCTCTCATTTGAATGTAGGACGCCACATAGAGGGAGAGGACGGTCACGGCTACTCCCAAATGAGCTGTAACCAGTATGGGTTCTAGGCTTGAGTATATTACTGAAGAGCCTATTAGGAATACCTGGACGATGAGGAGGATGAAACCTGCTGTGATCAGCTTTTTCGGCGCCACCGATGAGTGTGTGCGTCTGGCTGCTATGAAGGTGGCTAGGGCTACTAAGAAGGCTGTGATGGCTAGGATTCTGTGAACGAACTCCACCACCACAAAGGCATCTAGTGAGAGGGGGCAGAGGGGCCAGTCCGGGCAGGCGAGACCAGCACCTGTCTGACTAACGTATCCCCCCACCACTATCGTCGTGAACAGTAGGACTACCGTGGCAAAGGTTAGGGCGGGGAGACTATTGGAAGGCATCAAAGCCTGCAATTCATACCCACCTTATGGGTTTATTGCATAGCCTCCCCGTAGAGCTTCTCAGCTAGCCTAAGAGCCTTCCTAACTACATCCACCGCGTCAAAACCGGTCAACAGAATCATGGCCTCCTTCCCGTAATCGCCCGTATGATATATGATGTCGGGAACACCACCATAAGCTTTGACCGCCTCCTCCACACCCCACGGTATGGTCAGCCCCTCACCCTTCTTTATGGAGTCGGGCTCTTTGGAGCGGTCATACATGGAAACTGTGAGGCCTAGCTTGGCGGCTGCCTCCAATACATCCTCACCATATCTGATGTTTATTGCACTCCGGATTCTTGGGTTATGCTTCATGAGGGTGAGAACGGCTGTGGCCACATGCTTGGAGCCGCCGAACCACGGCTCCGATACTGGTCTGATCCTATCCCCAACCCTCACCAGCCTGCCAGGCACGCCGGCGACCTGCCCAAGCTCGTGGGCATCCTCAACCGCCATAGCGAGATTGGTCTGACTCTCGGGCACCAGCCTCGCCACAGCCTTGGAAGATTCTAGAATTGAGAGGGCGGTCCTCATTCTCTCTATCACCCTAAACCTCTCACCATCATCATATATGCGGCCTGTTGGGTTCACAGGCCCGTGCCCCTTACCCAGCCTCAGCGACCTCTCTATGGATTCGGATACAAACCTTTTGGCAGCCGTCACAGCCTCATCGACTTCCATACCCTTAGCGAGTCCTGCTGCGATGGCTGAGGCGAATACGCATCCAGTTCCATGGGTGTCGGAGGTCTCAATCCGGTTGCTGCGTAGGTGGTGGTATCTCCCTGCAAAGTAGAAGACATCGACGGCGTCGGCTCCTGTCACATGCCCGCCCTTTACCACTGCTGAGCGGGCGCCATGCTCGACGATGGCCTTTGCCGCCTTCTCCTGACTCTCAAGGTCTTCGACCTCGATTCCGGTGAGGGCCTGGGCTTCATGAGCGTTGGGGGTCACCACAGTTGCCAGTGGCAGCAGCTTCTCAACCAAGGTTTTGACGGCCGCTTCAGTGATGAGCCTAGCCCCACTCTTGGCCACGGAGACGGGGTCCACCACTATTGGCACCGCTAAACGTCTCAGCTCATCGGCCACAGCCTCTATGATTTCACCTGTATAGAGCATGCCTGTCTTAACTGCATCAACCCCGATGTCCTCGACCACGGTCCTTATCTGCTCGCGTACTATCTCGGCCGGAAGAACATGTATAGCTGTCACGCGTGCTGTGTTCTGGGCTGTGACGCATGTTATTGCGCTCATGCCGTGAACTCCGTAGGCTGCGAATGTCTTCAAATCCGCCTGTATCCCGGCTCCGCCCCCCGAGTCAGAGCCAGCCACGGTGAGGACCCTCTTAGCAGACATCTCTGATGCCATCCCCTGCGGGCTGCCTAAAAACCATGACTAGGACTAGGGCCTGAACTCACCCCTCGACACCCCCGCTGCATGCCTCTCAGCTGATGTGATCTCGAAAATTCTTTGGAGTATCCTAGCATAGGATATGGTCATCTCTACGCCTCTACGAGTCATCATTCTCTTGGCAGTCCTCAGTGCGGAGTTCAAGTCTATCTCTACCATCCTACCATCTGAATAGGCTGTGAATGATGGGACGTCACCCTTCACATATCCATAGACGTGGGACGACACACCTATCCTCTTGGCGCTTATTATGTTTGTCCCTATTCCCGTTTTTACATGGTCTCCTAAGAAGCATCCAAGAAAGGTTCTACCTGTGTCCACCCGACCCACAGCTAAACGCATTCTATGGGTTCCGTAGGTGTTTTTGAGGTTGGAGACGTTGGTGCCGGCCCCTATATTGACCCACTCGCCCACGTAGCTGTGACCCAAATAGCCGGTGTGCCGCTTGTTGGAGAAGCCTTGGAAGACGCTTGCCTCAACCTCCCCACCCACCCTACACCAGTCTCCCAAGCTCGTCCCACCTTTGAGAATGCACGAATCCACTATACAGTTGTCACCAATCCATAGGGGACCCTCTAACCTTGAGAAGGGCCGTACAACCGTCTGCCTACCTATGTGTACTGGGCCGTTCCTCACATCGATCACAGAGCCAAACTCCACTTCAGACTTCTCCCCCACGTATAGCCTTCTAGCATCTCCGTAAACACGTACGCCGCTGTCTATCATACCAGCTGACTCTGAGTAGGCAAACTCATTAAGTATCATCTCTGCATTCATCTCGATTAGCTCCCATGGATAGGTGATAAGTCTGGCAGATGTGTATTCTAGGGTCTCGTAGGATAGGTTGGGGAGCCTATGGGTTGCGAGATCCCCCACGTATTCAGCGGCTTTGTGGGGATGGAGATGGGCAGCCACCATCCTCCCATCTTTGACCACACACTGGCCAACCCTCAGCACCCTTAACTTCCTCACCAAAACCTTATCAGGTATTAGAAGCCCGTTAACCAGCAATATCGGTCCATCCACCTCATCAACTATGTTGACCTTGGCCATAGCAACCCTTTCAGACAACAACTCGGCAAGTTCAGGTCTGGTGAACAGGTGTAGCTCTTCTACGGGTTGAAGCAGTGAGACTATCTTTGTGAGGAGGGTGGTGGTACCGAGGAGGAGCATATAGGCTGGACGAGTGTCGGCGATTGGATGGAAATTCTCTACGGCCCGATCCTCAAAGACTCCCAGCTGCAACAGCATCACCTAAGATAGATGGATTCTATTGTCCATCCATTCCATCAGCTTCTCCACCTGCATCTTCTCCCATCTCGACAGACCGCTGCCATAGTCCTCCACAAGCCGAAGCCCGTAATAACATGAGCCTAGAAAAGTCTTGGCGAGACGTATATAGTTCATGATGTCTTCAGCCCTCCTCCCATGCAGGAATATCGATACGTCATTTATGGCGAGTATTTCTGTAGGGCTGGATAAATATCTCCTTAACTCCTCTTCCAATGCCATCACATTGTGTGAGACGTATCTCTTAACGTCGTCGGAGTTGCATGCCAACAATCTGGGTGCATAGACCATGGCCGGTCTCAGGTACCTGAGCCCACCGACGTTGATATACTGGGTTAGCTCGCCTCCCACCATGCCCATCTTCTTGGGAGCCATATCCACGATGGTGATAAGTTCTCCCAATCCGTTCATGGACAGCATTTTGATAAGCTCAGCGAGGAGACGCGTCTTGCCCACTCCTGTCTCACCATATATCAATGTCCGCCTACCCAGCACCTTCTCGAGTTCGAGCAACACCTAACCACTTCTCCCAATCACTGAGGCTGCACGCCTCTGCACCAAACCAGACCTCTCAGCCGCTGTTAGTAGGGTGTAGCCTATCAGCGAGCCCGTCACCGAGCTTACGAGCCAGCCACCCCAGAGAGCTAGGAGGGCAGCCACAGGGCCCAGTGTCTCGAGGCTACTTAGCATGGCTGCCGAAGGTCCCACACCGGGTCCCACCAGAGGTGCCACAACAAGAAGGGATAATGTTCCACCGATCAAGACTGTGCCAACAGGCTCGGCTAGACAAGCTAGATAAGCCTTCTGGGCAGACCTGAGCCGACTGGTGGCAATATAGACGATGCCCACAACAACTCCTCCCGGTATTCCACCCGGGTATGCGAATATTGTCCCAGTCCCTACAGCCATTCTGATAGTACCGATGAAGAAGGCTATGAGAGCTGCCCAGTGCGGTCCTAGAAGCGTGGCAACCAGCACGTTGATGAGATGCTGGCCTGGAAAGGCTTTAGTGCCAAGCCACTCGAATGATAGGGGTGATATGGCTATTCCCAGAGCTGTGAGGAATGCCACCGTAGCCACTTCCCTAGTCTTCAACATATTGTTGGTTATCTTCTCTTTTTATAAGCCTATGTATAAGCGATTTATCGCCACACCCACAAGTCGCTGGTAACGTAGTTTACCAAGGTTGAGACAGCTATGGAGACGAGATTGGATATGAGGTAGAATATACCTGCCACGTCCGTGAGAAGGTAGAGGGTGGACAAGCCTATCAATATGCCGAGTATTCTGGAGCCGTGAAACTTCATGAATCGTCTGGTGACGGAGCCAGTATACTGCTTGTCTCTAAAGGTCCATAGCTCGTTCCATGCGAAGTTGTTGAGCAGCGCCGTCTCAGTGGCGATGACCCCCGCTAAGAGGTAGAGCTTCTCACCAAGGAAAAACTGGGTTGAGAGATAGAGAACGCCTTGGTTAACCAGAACGCCTGAGAGCCCCACTAGACTGAATCTTAGGAACCGCCCCACTGGAAAACGCAAGACGCACCATCCGTGCTAGCTTTGGCTGTGGGACGGCTGGCTTTTATGGGTTATCTGCTGTGAAATCGGTTAACGTCTGCTGACCGCCTGCAGCTATGAATCCAGAGAATCTGATACCGGCCCGACGTATCCTAATAGTGGGCTTGTCAGCCACTAATTCTGTGAGCATCCGCCTAATGGCTTCATAGCAAGTGTCGGAGGAGATGGGGCCTGATATGGTCCTCTGACGTGTGATGGGCTGAAGATCCTCTGTCACCACGTAAATTCCTATGTTTCTAGCCATGGTCATTCCTTCTCTCATTTTTTCGATGAGCTGCCCTAGGGAGGGCTTTAGCTGCTCCAAGATCTCATCCACATCTCTGGTGTCCATTTTCAGTGTTATGATTCTGCTGAGCTGTTTCCGCGGCCCCCTCTCGGATATGATCTCATCCAGATTTCCAGCTGCGGCCCGGACAAGATAGGACGCCCTCTTCAGGCCGACCACTTCCTCGAGCGCCTCTGGCTGTAGTCTAGCCAGCTGACCCAAGGTCCTCACACCTAACCCTTCCAAGGCCTTTGCCAGCTTCCGCCCAACGCCAGGCAACTTCTCCACATCAAGGGGTGAGAGAAAGGACCTTACCTGGCTTGGTATGACTACCTTCATTCCATCGGGCTTGGATAGGTCGGCGGCTATCTTAGCCACAGTTCTGTTGGGGGCTATGCCTATGGTGCATTTGAGACCGAGCTCCTGCCTCATCCTCTCCTTGATCTCACGAGCGAGGGTCTCGGCTCGCACGTAGTCTCCGCCCACCCTCCCGGTGATGTCCATGGAGGCTTCGTCTATGCTCTCCACCCTCAGCCTGTCGCTGTATTCTCTCAGGAGCGTCATCACCCTGCTCGAAAACTCGGAGTATAGTTGCATCCTCACAGGAAGGAAGGCCGATGTGGGCGGTAGAAGCCTAACGGCCCGCGATATGGGGATTCCTGCCCGGACACCATAACTCCTAGCCACATAGTTGGCCGAGCTGACAACTCCGCTTGTGGGACCCCTACCCGAATATACGCAGACCACCACAGGCTTGTCCCTCAGGTCAGGTCTCTGAATCTCCTCTACTTGGGCGAAAAAGTAGTCTAGGTCCACAAATGCGACCACCCTAGGCGCCACACCCCCTTCAGACTCCATACCTTCCAAGCATATATGCGGGTCGATGTATAAATGCTCCGCCGCCAAAAGAGAGAATGACTGGGATGCCATCATTGACCGTGGCTAGGGGTGAGGAGCTGTTCACATACAGCTTTCCCTACCCACACCCCCTCGGCAGAGCTAGGCTGGAAAAGTTCTACGAAACGCTTGATAAGAACATCAACCCCAATATTAGATTCACCCAGCCAGTCCTGTCCGGGAGGGATGTCATCGAACTGTTCCATACGCCTAGATACGTGAGTTTTGTCCAGAAGATGTCTGAGGTTGGGAGAGGATATCTAGACTATGGAGATACACCAGCGTTTTTAGGCTGTTATCAGGCAGCCGCATACGTAGTGGGCACAACTATAAAGCTCCTAGACCTAATTCTCAGCGGGGAAACCAGCATGGCCTTCAACCCCATGGGGGGACTCCACCATGCCCGACGAGACTCAGCAGGGGGCTTCTGCATTTTCAACGACGCCGGGGTCGCAATAGAGTATCTACTCAGAAAGAAGGGTGTCGGGAGGGTTGCCTACGTGGACATAGATGCCCACCACGGCGACGGAGTCTGCTATGACTTCTACTCTGATGAGCGGGTGCTATTTGCCGACATACATCAGGATGGCAGGACGCTGTATCCGGGCACCGGCTTCAGGCACGAAACTGGTTCGGGGCAGGCGAGAGGGCTCAAACTCAATATTCCACTCATGCCCTTCTCCGGTGACAGCGAGTTTATCGAGGCGTTCCACGAGGTGGAGGATTTTCTCATGAGGCATGAGTTTCAGTTCATCCTCTTCCAATGTGGGGCAGATGGTTTGGACGGGGATCCCATAACGAATCTCAAGTATACCCACTTGGCCCATGGATATGCTGCTGAGAGATTGGCAGAGATTGCCGACATGAAGTGTGGAGGCCGCCTCTTAGCTATGGGCGGGGGCGGCTATAACCCGGAAAATGTGGCCAGGGCTTGGGTTGAGGTGGCCCGAAGGCTGAGCGGTGTACGTTAAATGGTAGGCCGAGTTTTGAGGGCTGGCAAAAAGGGGATAAGGGCCCTAGGTATTGCGGAGAGCTTTCGGAGACGGGAGGGTGGCAGAGCTGTGCTGGCGGGTGTTGTTCAAAGGGTTGACGGCATACTGGATGGACTGGTGCTGGGAACCTGCACAGTTGGGGGGATGGACTCCACCGATAGCATATTGGAGATGTGGCAAAGGCTGGACAGGGATGACATCAATGTGGTCATGCTCAGCGGATGTATCATCAGCTGGTTTAATGTCATAAGTCTCCCTAAGATTCACACCGTTACCTCAACGCCTCTGATATGTCTTACATATAGAGAGTCACGAGGTCTGAAGGAGGTTTTAATGAGGAGGTTTCCCGACGACTGGGAAAGTAGGAACAGTGTATACATGTCCAACGGAGACCGGACACCCATCACCCTCAAAACTGGGTACAAGGTATATGTGAGATTCTTTGGGATGGACAGTCAGACATGCAAGGAGTTACTTGACCGTTTTATCCGGCACGGCAGGTATCCTGAACCAGTAAGGTTGGCCAAGATGGTTGCACGGTCAGTGATGGAACTTCTCAAATGACCAGCGTTTCGGCCACGATGAGTGGGCGGCTCAGACGTGTCTTGGGAGCTGTCACTAGCGATGGCATGACCTCCTTCTCAACTTCAACAGTTTTCTTAATCACGGTCTCCTCGGAGAGTATTGAATATGAGAGTCTGCACCTATCCAATATTCGGACATTCTCCATCAGCACAGACTTTGCTATGCTGGAGTGTGGAGCTATCTCGCACCCCTCACCTATGACAACAGGCCCCACCAATTCGGTGTCTGAGCCAACACGTGCATAGTCGCCCAACAAGACAGGCCCGTGAAACCTGACCCCATCACCCAAGACCACGCCTCTACCCAACACCACAGCCTCTTCCAGCTCCGCTTTGGTGTAGTATAGGTTGGCATTGAGATAATCCAAGGGTCTCCCCACATCAAACCACCAGTCACCTTCGTCCACCAACACACCCAGCCGCCGGCCCCTCCCCACCAGAATATTGAGGGCATCAGTTAACTCGTATTCACCGCGGGGAGACAGGGGCAGATCCTCCACCACATCCAATATCTCGGATGGGAGAATATAGATTCCGGCATTCACCAACCCTACCTCGCCTGACTTTTCCGCAACCGAGACGAGCTGAGAATTCTCAATGCTAACAGTACCATATGAACCAGGGCCCCTACCTGTCACAGCCAACATAGCTCCATCAAACCGTCCACCTTGAAAAAATTCATGGAGACGACTGAGCCTCTCAGCAGTAGCGGTTACATCCCCATAAACAACAAAGAAACTATCCTCGCCATCGAGAAAGGGTCGGCATTCCTTTAATGCTTGGCCAGTGCCCAATACCTGCTGCTGCTGTATGATTGTGACACCTTCTCCTGTGAGTACAGCCCCCACCCGGTCCGCCATGTATGCCACAGTTACTCCTATCTCCCCTACCCCAACACTCCTCAGCGCCTCCACAACTCTGAGAAGCAACGGCTTGGAGGCTAGGGGAAGGAGATGCTTCGGCCTAGTAGTTGTCAATGGATGTAGACGCCTCCCATAACCGGCTGCGAAGACTACCCCCTTCAACCTATGCTGGGGCACCAAGTAGGAGCTAATAAGTTGCCAGTCTCCCTGTCTCCCCTAGAATGGGAATAATATTCATAGGCGCCGGTCTCGGCTCAGTCAAACACCTCACCAAAGAATCTATGGAGGCGATCGATCTATGTAGCAGAGTACTCGTCGACACCTACACGGGATACATTGATGAAGGCCTTATAAAATTTTTGAAGGAATGGAAGGGTTTCGATGTAGAGGTGGCCGACAGGAAGATGCTGGAAGACAATGTCTCCGAAGTTATGGAGGAGGCGAGGGATATGGACTTGGGAATAGTCGTTCCGGGAGACCCGTTCATAGCCACGACTCACCAGGCCATAAGGGCTGAGGCTAAGAGACGTGGATTGGATGTGAGAGTTGTCCACGGTGTCTCCATCACTTCAGCTGCAGTAAGCGCTTCGGGGCTACATGTCTACAAGTTCGGGCGGCCAGCCACACTACCCAAGACAGACGACTCGGAGCAGTTAAGACAGCCATATCTAACCATACTGGAGAACATGGCATTAAACCTACACACCCTACTCTTGCTTGACACCGCTGGCGGCGGCCTAACCATAGCAGAGGCTGTCCATGAGTTGGAATCCATCGAGGACGTTTTTAAAAGGGGAGTTGTGGAGAGCGACCTACTGGCCATTGGGCTTGCTAGGGTGGGGCTTGAGGAAGAGAAGGTCCTGGCGGGGAGGATTGGCGATATAGCCAATGCCAGTTATCCACCGCCTCCCCACTGTCTCGTGATACCATCGGAACTCCATTTTACCGAGAAGGAGTCAGTCAAGTCCTACGCAATAGAGTCAGAGTTTGTCGAGAGATACAGTCCTCCCAATAGTCTCGGGCAGAGGGTTTGGAAATATGCGGATAAGTGCCGCAGGATACTTGGCCAGTTGGGAGGTGCCGGATTAGAGAAATCGTATCTGGAGATGGTGGGAACATATGTCGAGGATAGTCTCCACTTCCTCACAGCACGGGACATCATAAACTCTCTGCTGGCCATAGGATATGCCGAGGGCCTGCTGGACGCTCTGAGGATTAGGGGGGAGGCTGATTTCCAATGGTAGGAAGGATAGTTATCACCACAGGAGCTTTTGATGTCCTCCATCTAGGTCACCTCAAGATGCTGGAAGCTGCCAAGAGGCTGGCTGGCAGGGACGGCCGCCTCATTGTGGTTGTGGCTACAGATAAAACAGTTAGGCGGAGGAAGGGTAGGCCGCCCATATTCAAGGCGAGTGTCAGGAGGGAGATGCTCAAATACCTTAGACCTGTGGATGACGCAGTCATAGGTTTCGACCCGTTTTCCTTTGGGAAGGTTTTAAAAAGATATAAACCTCACATAGTTGCCTTCGGATACGACCAAGACGCCATAATGAGAAAATTCGAGGAATACTGTAGGCGGAATGGGATTAAGGTTAGGGTGGCTGTTCTGCCCAAGTTCAGGGTTGGCAAGTTGGACAGTAGTACAAGGGTAATCCGACATATTAGAAGGGTTGTGAAGGTATGAGCGGCCTCACCTTAAAGCTCTCATAAAAGGTGTGGGGTGGCAGTTCCACTGATATCTTGACTACATGTCCATCCTTCAGACCGAGTGTCTCCCTCAGGTTGACGGGGGAGATCACCTCTACAACCGAGTTATCATATTGAGTCCTTTCCACGAAAATTAACGCACCCTTCTCCGTGTCATTTACCACAGCATGCACAGCCCTTACATTTCCATACGTCCTCCTCTCATCCTTAAACCCATGTATCTCGATAGGTGCAAGCTTCTGCAGTAGGAGCTTGTTCTCTATCGAGTCTCTCGAGAGTAGGCTCACGTTGAGTGTTCCAGGGAAGGGGACGAAGCCCAGCTTCTCCTTCATCTGACTCACGTATCCGGACAGTGACATGTAGTAGGCGCCCTCACCGAATCCCGCGAATACCCGCCCCTCGAGAATCACGTTCACAGGCCTGTCAAAGATGGTTTTGAGGGATAGGTAGAGGTCTCTAAGCCTAGCCACACCCAAGGGTGTCATCTTCACATAGGTTGTCCGGCCGACTATTCTCCTCTCCACAAGGCCCTCCTTTTCAAGTGTTATCAGGAGCCTGGAAGCGGATTGCTGGGATGTTCCAAGATATTTGGAGAGTATTGGTGTGGTCATCTTGAGGCTGTTGGTGAATGCACCCCTCTCAGCTAGGAATATGAGGACTCTCTCCCTGAAGGACAGAGGAAGCAACCCTGTATCTATTTGGGTGGGCTGCCTAAAATTTAAGGGTTGGGCACGGGCGGCTGGCCCAACAAAAAATACTGTGAAAAGTGGTGCTAAACTTGTATAGTCTCGTCAGTCTTAAGGCCCTCACGGGTATAGAGCAGAACATCGATGCCGTTACCGCTTCCAGCATCTCTTGAAATGGACGATTTCACCGCCTTCACAGCCAAGTCGAACACATCCTCCGGCCCCATGTTTCGGCTGTAGGAGTTTTCGATCACGCCCACCGCTATCTCGGCTCCAGTACCTACAACGGCATAGTCATCCTCAATCATGGAACCCAACGGGTCTAAGACTATTACATGGGGGCCGGTTTCATCCATACCACCCACAACAGTCTCCATAAGATGGGGGAAGTATCTGCTGCTGAATAGCTGCCACGATAGCAGCTTTGCCACTGTTCTCACATTGGGTTCCATTCTATTTTCCAGCCGGTAAATATTTACGATGGCCACCGTCTCTCTCACTAGGTTCTGCATGTCAGCCACAACGCCTGCGCAGGCCGCCCCAATCCTGTCCGTCACCCTGAACACCTTACGCGCCTGCTTGGACATCACGAAGTATCCATATGCGAATCTCTTCTCTGCCGCAAGTGCCACACAGTCCCTTCCAGTTATGCCCACGACAGTGGCTCCAGGATATAGTAGCTGGCTTGCCATCCCTCTGTCCATCGGCTATGGCTTAAGGACCATTACTTAACCCTTGTCTCCAAAGCCTAAAGAACTCCTACCCAGAGGTGGCATATGGCTTTGGAGACTCTTGAGTTGGATGGGTCTATAGGCGAGGGTGGTGGGCAGGTGTTGAGAGTAGCGGTAGCCCTTTCAGCCATAATCTCCAAGCCCCTCCACATATTCAATATCAGGAAGAGAAGGGGCAACCCCGGCCTTAGGCCACAGCATATCGCCGCGGTGAAGCTAGTCGCGGAAGCCTGTAGGGCCGAGGTCCGTGGTCTAGCTGTTGGCTCCGGCGAGTTGTTCTTCAAGCCTAGGAGGTTGGCAGGGGGCGACTTCAGCTTGGATACGGGGACTGCCGGCAGCATCACACTGATCCTGCAGAGCCTGCTTCCTGTTCTCAGCTTGGGTGACCGACCCTCATCCTTCAGGCTGGTGGGAGGTACCAACAATCCGATGGCCCCACCTATAGAGTATATAGAGGGAGTGTTGCTGCCTGTCCTAGAGCGTATGGGTGTGGACTGTGAGATAGAGCTGGTGAGGAGAGGCTTCTATCCCCGCGGCGGTGGTGTGGTGAGGGGGGTGGTAAGGCCATCGTCTGTTTTGCACCCCATAAAGATGAGGGGAAGGACCAACATCAAAAGGGTCGATGGACTCAGCTATACATGCAAGCTCCCCCAACATATCTCCGAGAGAATGGCCGCCACAGCTGAGAAGCTATTATATCAGAACGGCCTTGAAGCCCATCTGGTGAGGGAGGCTCTTACATCCCAGAGCCCCAAATGCTCACTAGACCCTGGAGCCGGGCTCATACTGACTGCAGTCGGCGCTGATGTGGCAATAGGTGCAGACAGGTTGGGTGAGGTGGGTGTTCCGGCTGAGAGGGTGGCATCCGAAACTGTTGCTGCCATGATGGGTGAACTGAGTACAGGGGCGCCTCTGGACAGGCATATAGGGGACATGCTGGTGGTATGGGCGGCATTGGCCGAGGGAGAGTCCGAGTATGAGGTCTCAGCCCTGACCAGCCACACACTTACCAGCGTGGAGGTGTGCAGACACTTACTGAATGTGGATATACGGGTTGAGGGTAGGCTTGGTGAGAGGGGGCTGGTAAGGTGTAGGGGAGCCGGGTTCAAGCGTTTTAAGGAAGGCTAGAATGGCAATCCTCTATGGGTAGGGGTTTGTTCATCGGAAGGTTCCAGCCATTTCATCTGGGCCATTTGGAGGCAGTGAAGCAAATACTCACGCGGGAGGACTCGGTTATAGTAGCGATAGGTAGCGCCCAGTACAGCCACACCATGGATAATCCATTCACCGCAGGGGAGAGGGTGGAGATGATATATCGCACTCTCATCTCGGCCGGCGTTGAGTCCGAAAGGTTCTTTCTAATCCCAATTCCCGATATAGGGGAGCATAGGCTCTGGGTCTCGCGGGTGGTCTCCTTCTGCCCAGCCTTTCAGACAGTTTACAGCAACAACAACCTAGTGAAGATCCTCTTCGAAGAGGCGGGCTTCAGGGTTGAGCCTGTACCCTACTACAATAGACAAGTATACGTGGCTACAGAGATCAGGGCTATGATGGCGTCAGGGGGTGATTGGCGTAGCCTACTCCACCCTGAAGCCGTGAAATACCTAGACTCGATACAGTGTGAGAGGAGACTAGCAGCGATAGCCCTCGAGAAGGGTCCTAATACCTGAAGAGGAGCTTATCACCCGACCTCACACCCAAAAGCTTAGCAGCACTCCCCCTATTAACAGAGACCTCTAAGTAGCCGGTCCCACCCATCACAAGGACGGGCTCGCCTAATCCAACTGATGAGTAGTAACCTTTTAAGGGTACGTCACCTAGGGAAACGGAGTCCGATCTCACCTTGTAACTGGCAACACCTGCTGGGATGTCCGACTTCTCCATGTTTGTAATCACATTCCCAAACCTGTCAACATGGAGGACAGTGGCTTCTATCTCCCCTGCCCTAGTGACCGGTCTTGGAAGGTATAGTTTATGGAATTCCTCAGCTGGCTTCAATATGCTTCTCATACCCCAACCAGCGATAAGCATACCCGCCACATGCGCAAACACATCTCTTCCATGAAATGTCCCTGAAATCTCCCGCCCCAAAGCCCCAAAGTCAATCTTTCTTACCTTGATGATTCCATCCCGCTCTGCAGCCGGGACCATGATTCCGGTGTCAGGGCCTATGAACGTCTTCCCAGACCTAGTCTCAATCACTATTGCCGGTCTACTGGAGCCTACTGTGGGG
>JAWAEB010000023.1:0-20772 GCA_038891515.1 Nitrososphaerota archaeon
GTAAGCCAGTAATAGTAGTAGACAGAGGCCCATGGTATCAATGGGCTTTAAACAGGCTGGGAATAGAATACATCCATGAAACATCTGGAGAGAGGAATAGGATAGAGAGATGGTTCAGGGAGCTCAAAGACAGGACCAAAAGATTCTACAAAAACATAAGGACAGTCAAGAGTATTGAGGAGATAGCCACAGCCATAGCCCTCACACACTACTCAAAACCAAGACAGAAGGAGACGTAATACCTGGTTGACAGTACCGTGTGTTTCTGAAAAAGATTTATATATGTTGGCCCCACCACTCCACCAGTATGAGTGAGGCTGTTGAGGAGCTGGAGATCGAGGGGCCCAAGCTAAACGTCTGCGAGGCAACTCTAATGCCAGTAGCGGACGTCTTCACCTACATGCATCACAATTTTATCGACGTGGGTGTCTTCCGCTATATTGAGAAAGCCCCATAAGAAGGTTATTCTGGAGAGTGTTCTGAATGTCTTATGGCTATGACGAGTTTGAGTCGAAAGTGGGCCAGTTCATATATACGATGGTTATGTATGAGAGGCTGAGGGACTATCTGATAGAGAAGCTGAGGGGGAAGGACAAGCTAGCACTGAGGATAAGTCTCGGTACCGACAAATCCGGAAACCATGTCTTTATGGATATTTTGCTCACGAGCGTCAGGCCCCAGATCTTCGTCCAGATGGACGAGCGTAAGCCTAGCCCTGGAAAGCATCTGGTTATGACTCTGAGTAATGAGGAGGTCTCGGGTGACAGCAAGCAGATCGCGATGGAGATGGAGAAGCTGATAATGGAGAGTCTCAAATGGTGGCATGGTTACTTCGGTGAAAGGGATAAGCTTAGGCTGGGCGATTGGAAGACTGAGAGGGTTGAAGTGATTGATGGTGAAGTGGTGGAGACGGTGGTGGAGATACCGGTCAGCAGGATAATGGTCCCACGTGAGGGTGTGCCGCCCATACCCGAGACTAAGCTTTCCAAACTCTCCGAGGTCGCAGACCTACTCCCACCTGTAAAGGTGAGGCTTAACGAGTCAGGTTACTATGAACTCATATCTGGAACCATACTTCTCACCCTATACATAAACCACCTAGGAAGGGATAGGGTCAGGGCTGTCGTGGTTGAGCCGGGTGTGGATGATAGCAGTCGGATGGGTGGGGACATGGACATAGCCTTGGATAAACTACTTAACATGTTGGCGTAGGTATCTAGCATGTGGAGACGTGTACAGGGTCTATTCACATCGTCACCCCCCAACTTTTCATGGGTCTCGGAGAGGATAGCTGCCAGTGGTTTACCCTCAAGGAAGCGCCACCTACGCTGGCTGAGGTCCTCAGGAATCACAGCGGTTCTGAGCCTAACCGAGAACCCCCTCCCCAAGCACCTGACAGACTTCGAGCCCATCATATTCATCCATATTCCAATGAGAAATCATGAGAAACCTCCACCAGAAAAGCTGGCGAGGGCTATCCGTGAGCTGGATAGGTTGGTGAAGTCTGGGGAGAGGGTTCTCGTACACTGCACCGCCGGCCTCGGCCGGACTGGCACTGTATTAGCTGCATACATCATCTACGGGGATGGACTGGACTATTTGAAAGCAGTTGAGAAGATAAGGATTATTAGGCCTGGGTCCATCGATGATGTACAGGTCGAATCTCTTAGGGAGTTTGAGATGATGATCCGAGCTGGCTCTTGATTCTCTCAGCGAGCTTGAGACCTATCGTGGGCACCTTAGCCAACTCCTCAGAACTTGCAGCTTTCAGGTCTGAGGCTGTTCTATAACCCCTTATGTAGAGGTTTCTAGCCCTTACTCTACCCACACCCTCCAGAGATGTGAGGGGAAGCAACTCCTCCCTCACGCCATACTCTATCCTATCTGAGAGGATTGAGAACATCCTTGCAAGCTTATCCCTTCCCACCAGCTTCATGAGCTGGGAAGCCGAGTAGGCCAACCAGCTACACCTCTCCCTCAGGGCAGCGATGTCGCCAGGTTCAAGTCCGAACCTCTCATAGAGCTCGGCTTCACTCATCTCCTCAATCCAAGACTTCAGAAACATGACCGGTTTGATCATGTTGAAGAGCTCGTCCTCATCCAATTCTTCATTCTGAAAAAGGCATTCACCGTATTCTTGAATGAATGAGCCCACGAATCTGTTGGGTATTCTTCTAATCGGTACTGAAGGTACTTCGGCAGATGAACAGATGACTTGGAGTAAGCTGACATCTATTAAGAGTTTGGGAAGCTTCTCCGTCATGGTTAGAAAGGTTATGGCTGTCAACGGATCTATGTAGAGCTCTGAGACCCTCTTGCCCAAGGGAGTCGGTTCTAGGAGCCCATCTAGAGACCTTACAAATCTGTGCTCTGCAAGAAATTCGGCAACGCTCCAGATCTTCTCAGAGACTCCCCCGGCCCCATATTGGTATGCGAAGAAGGTTCTTTTGAAGAGCTCTTCCACGGCCTCCCATCTCATGGAGCCCGTACTAGCCAGAACTGCTAAGAAGTGTGTCCTCAACTGCCTCTCGCTTCCGAGCCTCGACCAGATCCTCTCAGGCCTGCCATGGATGTATTTCTCTAGTATGAGCTCGGCCTCCTCACCCCTCCGAGCCACTGAGATGGCGTACCCCACCCTGTCGAAGCCTGGCCTTCCAGCCCTGCCGCAGAACTGCTTATACTCTGTCACGCTTATCATCCTTCTCCCATGCTCCGCATCATAGCGCCAAAGCTCTGGGATGACCACAGTCCTAGCTGGGAGATTCACACCGGCTGCGAGGGTCGGTGTAGCGGCCAGCACCTTCAAAAGCCCATCCCTAAAGGCCCTCTCGACCACCATCCGATGCTGGGCTCCCAAGCCTGCATGGTGGAAGCATACACCATGAGATATTAGGCGGGCAACCTTCTCAGTGAACCCGGACTTCTCCGCCGATTCCAGAAGATCTCCAGCCATACTTTCTAGAGATCCCCCCTCATCGTAAGAGACATACCCCAGCCTCGAGATGGCGGCGGCAGCCTTCTCAGCATATGTCTCGGCCTTCTTCCTTGTGCTGGCAAATATTAGAGCCTGTCCACCATCGGCGACAGTGTTAATGGCTATGGATACGGCTGGGTCGTAGTCCAACTCCTCCACCCGCTTTTCCACCCCATCCTGAAAGGTTATAGTTCCATTGACAAACACGCCCTCCTTAAGAGGCACCGGACGCCAGTCCAGGCTTATCAGGTTTGCTCCCAGCCAGTCGGATATCTCATCTGCGTTTCTCGCTGTGGCGCTTAGGGCGAGGAACTGGCTGCTAGGGAGCTGGTTTAGAAGCCTCGTAAGAATCATCTCGAGAGTAGCACCCCTATCGCTGTCTCCCAGCATATGTATCTCGTCGACAACCACTAGGGAAATCTGGTCTATCCACCGGGCCCGGTGCCTGATGAGGCTGTCCGCCTTCTCATTAGTGGCCACTATTACGTCGTAAGATGCCAGCCAAGGGTCGTCCGAGTCATAGTCGCCTGATGTGGCCACTGCTCTATATCGCCCGTCGTCTAAGAGGCCCTTGAACTCGGCCAACTTCTCGGATGCGAGGGCTCTGAGGGGTGTGAGGTATAGACATTTCCCACCCTTAATGAGGTGGTTGTATGCAGCTATCAAGGCTATGAGTGTTTTGCCAGAGGCGGTGGGTGTGGCAACAACCATCCTCGCTCCCTCTAGGAGACCCTTGGATAGAGCCTCTGCCTGGGGTGGGTAGAGCATGGTTATGCCGAGCCTCGCCACTGCATCCCTTATCTCGGCTGGGAGGGGAGCCTCTTCCAGCCTCAAGCCACTTTATACGCCCCGGTCCTTGGGGTATAAACCCTACCCTCCGTTATCAGTCTTGTAAGTATACGTAATATATCCTGCTCCTCCAAACCTGCCTGCATGAGGGCTGCCATCAGCTCTTGATGTGCCGCATATCCATGCTGCTCCTCCAACTTCTTAATCGTATCCACCACGAGGGCCATCTTATCCCTCACGCTCTTAGGCTTCCCAGTCATAATCACATCTATATCCGGCCTCCCAGTACCCATGTCCACACCTACCTCCGAGAGGCTTCTCTTCATGAGGAGAATAGCCGCAGCAGCATCCTCCTCATCAGCCTGAGGCTTGAGAGCCATCCTAGCCCTAGCCTCTGTGAGCCTTATTAGAGATTCTAGCTGTCTAGCTGTTATGCTTACTGTGGATGTTCTCTCATACATGGACCGCATCTGAAGATAAAACTCTTCCAACATCTTTAAGGCCCCCTGGGTAATGGAGGGTTCATAACGCTTGGCATAGGCTATGTACTTTCTCAAGACATCTGGCTGGATGGGTGAAACCTTCTCCGGCTGCCCAACCGAGTGCATGGCCGTGATATGCGCCGAAACCTTCTTATCCTGCTCGGGGTTGGGCTCATCCCTCAGCACGAATATCAGGTCAAATCTGGATAGTATTGTGATGGGCAGGTTTACATTCTCTGTGAAGTTTCTGAATGGATCATACCTACCCAGAGCCGGGTTGGCTGCTGCGAGGACAGCTGCCCTAGCGTTCAGCGTCGCTACAATGCCTCCCTTAGCTATGCTTACCGTCTGCTGAGCCATAGCCTCATGTATAGCCACACGGTCTTCAGGCCTCATCTTATCAATCTCGTCTATACAGCATACGCCCATGTCAGCGAGGACCATCGCTCCGGCCTCCAGAACCATCCCACCCGATTTTTCCCTAAGGACAGCCGCTGTCAAACCCGCCGCCGTGGATCCCCTCCCAGATGTATAGATGCCCCTCGGGGCTATGGTTGCAACATACTGCAACAGCTGGCTCTTGGCCGTGCCCGGGTCCCCCACAAGGAGTATGTTGGGTTCACCCCTCACACGCAGGCCGTCGGGAAACACTTTCGTCCTACCCCCCAGCAACAGTAGCAGGATACCCTCCTTAATGTGTTCCAGACCGTAGATCGAAGGCGCAACCGACTCCACCAGCTTCCTATGTATGAACGGGTCCTCAGCCATTTTCTTGAACAGCTTCTCCTCCTCAGGCGTTATCTGAATCGCCTGCGGCTCTTTGCTGGCTGTCTCAATGCTCACCGCATCCAGATAAAGCCTGAAAGTCTTGAGAGGTAGCTCCCCAGCCCTCTCCTGTATGGACTGGACAATACCAACCACTAAAACCCTATCACCGGGCCTGGCCACATCAACCAAGTCCTCGCGAGCCCTCACCTCAACGATGCGGGGCAACTGCCCTGGGGGAAGGTCCTCAGGTTTCTCCTGCACACCAATCACTTGATAGTCAGTGTAGATGGACTCGTCGGTCACCAGCTCGAAGGCTGGCTTTCTACCCCTGCAAGCCGGGTTAGCGCAGTGGTCTGGGGACCTAAGTCTAGGAGCAGTCTGCGGCACCTCCTGAGTTGTACCACAATACCTGCATCTAAAGACACCAACTTGGAGTATTGGCTTAACACCGGTAGTCTTAGATATGAGCCCATCGATCATCACAAGACTCCTCAGATGCTCTGACCGCAGATCCCTGATCCCCATCGTAGACGGCAGTGAGATGACTCGTGCCCGGAAACTCCTCACACCGCTCGCGTATTCAGGATCCTCAATCTGCAGCTGCCTGAAACACGCCTTGTCAAGGGGTGGGAGATAACGTAGCGGTTCCTTCACAAGGTTGGCCGCATAGCCTGCGTCAAAAGCCATTATATCCGAGAAGTCTACCGTGATGCTCTTTCTACGTTTGAGGGCGGCCTCCCTCAACAGACTCCTATACTTTTCAGCCTTGAATAAGGTTACAAGCCTCTCCTCAAGGGGCATGGGCGCACTCAAGTGTAATCACCCACCATCCTTCCCACCCACGGCGTCAAGCCACTCGCTCACGGTGTGGAATATTCTATCGTAAAGGGCTAGCTCCTCAGGAGTTAGATGCCTTAGAAAGTCCCCACCCACACGTTTGGCGGCTAGCTGTACTATCTTCATCATTCTTAGAGTAATAATATCAATGACCTTTCTCTTCATCTCCTCACTGCCCGAATCTCTGATCGCTCTCCTAACCTCGCAGTAGAAGAACTTGTTCAACTCCTGCAGCTCTGAAGGGCTGTTCCTCTCACGCCATTCGATCTGGAAAAGCTGCTGAAGGCTTATGGGCTTGTCCACATATTCTGCCAGCTGCTCAGCCACCAGCTTCTCTCCAACCCACTGCCAGACAGATATCACACTACCTCGCTTCATATTCTCAAGGTTCTTCCCACCCGCAGATATCTTGGGAACGTCTCTCAGGAGTGTCACCCTGACGGCCGAGTTCATATATTCAAGTTCATTCTCCTCAACAGCCTCTTCAAACATCTTCTTAAAACTATCCAACATGAGCCTATGTTGGCAAACGGAAGCCTGACTTAAGAATATAGCTGGTCGAGACCGACAGGGTAAAACCCTAGTATGAGGAGAAGGTTTAAAGAAGACGTATCTGGTTGAGACTTGGATGAGGATAGCGGTAGTGGGCCTAGGTGTGGCCGGTTCATATCTCCTACGCAAGCTCGGTCAGGAGCATGAAGTCGTGGGGTTTGAGAGGCAGCCCCTAGAACAGTTCAAGGCAATATGTGCGTGGGGAACGTCCAAGCATGAGATGAGGAGGATATTGGGCCGGGTAGAGATATCCTTTGACGAGTATATTCTTCATGAGGGTAGATATATGACCGTCGACCTTGGTGAGGAGACACTCTCAATCCCTCTAAAGGGACTCTGCACCTATGACAAGCACAGACTAGAGCTGGATTTGGCAAGTGGTTGTAGGACGCACTTCGGCGTCAAGCCTACCCTACAAGCCTTGGAGAGGGATTTCGACCTGATAATCGACGCCACAGGTGTATCGAGGGCCTACTTACCCAAGCTTGAGGATGACGAGGTTATTCCATGCGTAGAGTATAAAGTAAGGTATAATGGCTGCCCGCCCTGGGACGATTTTTACATCAAGCCGTTTCCCAATGACACTGGTTACCTCTGGTATTTCCCTCTGAGACATGGTGAGGGGCATGTGGGAGCAGGTGATGTGAGGCTTAGACATGTGGAGAGCTTAGAGGCTTTCAACAGGAAATATCCAGGCCTACACCTGACCAAGATGGGTCGGGCCATTAGGTTCACGCCACCAGAGAAGTGCAGACCTTTTTCCAGCGGGAAGGTTGTGGGGGTGGGAGAATCTATCGGCACAGTCTTCCCACTGCTGGGCGAGGGGATAATACCCAGTCTCCATTCAGCTGACATACTATATGAGAGCCTACCTGACCTTGTGGAATATGAGAGACGTGTACTGGCAAACTTTGCCGTATTCAGCGACATCCACCGGCTGGTCAAGCTGAAGCATAGCCACAACCTGAGTCTCTGGCGTGATTTTCCCATAATCTACAAGGCTTATAGATATATGAAGGAGAGGGAGGAGAGGTTCGGCATGACCATTAAGGCCGGTGACCTAAGGAAGATACTTAGAAACTAATCCTTATAAGAGGGCTTCAGCCGTCAAAAAGCCGGTGGTCGGAACTAGCCATATCGAAACTTGTGTGCAGGAACTGCGGGGCAGAATATCCGCCCCAACTGAGAAATGTGTGTGAACAGTGCCTAGGAGGGTTGGACGTAAGTTACGAATCTCCGGCCTACAACCTGAAACAGGCCATAGCATCCAGGTATAGAAACGGGTTATGGCGGTATCACGAGTTACTCCCCGTCGCCGAAGAGAGGTTCCGTGTGAATATAGGCGCCGGTGGAACACCCCTCGTGAAGGCTATTAGGCTTGGAGAGTCTATAGGCATTAGAAACCTATACATCAAAAACGACACCACGAACCCCACCTATTCATTCAAGGATAGACCTGCATCCGTGGCCATATCCAAGGCCAAGGAGTTTGGGTTGGGCTTAGTGGGATGCGCGTCAACAGGAAACCTTGCCTCCGCCACAGCCGCTCACTCTGCGGCTGCTGGACTCGAATGCCTCGTGTTGATGCCTGACACGGTAGAACTGCCCAAGGTTAGGCAGGCAACCATTTACGGGAGCCGGGTGGTCCTAGTAAACGGGACTTATGATGATGTAAACCGTCTTGCATACCTACTGGTTGAGAGGACTCGGATAGGCATCGTCAACGTTAACCTGAGGCCCTATTATGTTGAGGGCTCCAAGACCATGATATATGAGATTGTGGAGCAGCTGGGATGGCGTTTTCCTGAGAACATTGTCGTCCCAATGGCGAGCGGGGCCCTACTTGGCGCGTTAAGTAAGGGACTTCGTGAGCTGGAAGAGTTTGGAATAATAGAAAATTCTGGGACGAGATTTCACGGAGCCCAGGCCGTAGGCTGCTCACCAATATGCGACGCCTTCACCGAGGGCTCAGATGAGATAAGGCCTGTCAAGAACCCTGAAACTATTGTGAAGAGCTTGGCGATCGGGACACCTGGTGACGGCAGCTACGCCCTCAATGTCGTGAGATCGTCAAGAGGTTTCTGTCAGGCTGTGCCAGACCGCCTCACGCTGGAAGCCATGGAGCTTCTCTGCAAGACAACAGGAATATTTGCGGAGCCCGGTGGAGCCATCACTGTAGCCGCCGTGAAGATGATGAGGGAGAATGGTGTCCTCGATGCCGGGGATGAGGTGATCTGCTGCGTCACTGGTTCAGGGTTCAAGGTGGATGAGGCTGTGGAACAGATAACTGGACCTACATACGTAGTATCTCCAAAACTGTCAGAACTAATGAGTGTAGTAGGTGGGCAGGAGCTGCTGGAAAAATAATTAATGAGAGATAGGGCAGCCTACTCCAGCTGACCCCTAATCTCTCCAGCAGGATACTTGGATGTATGAATGTTGGCGTAAACTGCTCCGGCCCTAACCGATTGCACCACCTTATCCATCTGACCCTGCTGAATTCCCTGGTCAGCAGGCCCAATTATGTCGGAGGCGGTTATCGTACCACTTACAGTACCTGCCCTAGCTGGGCAAGCAGGCTTCCCCCCTCCGCCGCATAGGAAGGCTATGACCCCTCCAGCCGTGCCCTTGGCACCTAAGTGTATGTGGGCAGCTGTAACATCTGCCTCGACATTTACATACCAAAGCTCATAGGTTATTGATGTTCCGTCTTGAGAAATCCATAGGTTTAGAAATCCCCAACCCGATGTGTAATGCGAGGGTGTTTCTTGGAATCCGTCAAGACGTGCTTTGAAAGTCCTCTCACCAACGGAGGCGATGGCGGTGGCACCATAGAGAAACGCTATTACCACTAGGGCGGCTGCGACCCATAGATATACTCTTCTCATAATTCTGCTGTTGCTCCGAACATCTTAAGGCTTTTCCAAAAACCCAAGATTGGGTGAACCCCGAACTAGAAGCTCACCTGCCCCCTAGGAGCTTTTGTGGAGTATAGAAGAACCACCTCGTCCCTGAATTTCCGGTTGGGCACTATAATTAAGCACTCATCGCCGGATATCTTGGTCCGCGTAAGCTGAATATCAATTATCCTCCCCCGCTTTCCTCCTATCTCCACATCAGCACCTATCTTGAGGTGGGGATCCAGCAGTAGAGCTACTCCGGCGAATATGTCACTAATCCAAGGCACTAGTGCGAATCCGAGCACCAAGCCTAAGACGCCGGCTGCCGCGAGCGCGCCCACGAGAAGCTCGAATATCCTCCAGATGAAGGCCAGATACGCCCCAAAAGTAAAGGATGCCATCGCCAGTACGAAGTACAGTATCTTCTTGTGTTGTAGTCCAAACCTCCTCCTAAAAAAGAATCTTATAACTAGGAAGGCAGTCGCGAAGAGGGCCAGCGCCACTAAAGAGTCCAGAACTCTAACATCCATACCGCCTGAAGACATTGGCTAACCTTTTAAGAGTTAGCCGTCACCCACACACTTATATCATGGATGTTGCCCTTTGTGGTGCACAAGCAGAGGAGGTGAAACATGTTGGCTTATCGGAGGCGTGAAGGCTTCAGCTCCTTCCGACCCTCTCCTGTGGAGGTGGGCGGAGAGTATGACGTCTCTGTAACCGAGCTGAGCAGGCGTGGCGACGCCGGCGTAGCAAAGGTTCAAGGGTTCGTCGTATTCGTTGAGGGAGCCAAGCCTGGTGACAATGTTAAGGTGCGTGTCACCAAGGTGGGCAGGGGCTACGCTGTGGCTCAAGTAGTCTAGGCTCCAGCTTAGCTTGCCCCCAACCCTAGTTTATTTCCATATTTTATTTGGTCTCAACCTTATATCTGGGAGAGCATCTTTCTCTGAAGCGGGAGAAGGTGTCCTTTAGAAGGATTCTAGTGGCTGTGGATGGTTCTGAGATATCACAGAAGACGGCTGAGTATGCTGCGAAGATGGCCAAGTGGGAGGGCGCTGAACTCCACATAGTACACATAATCCCGAGGCCTCCCTACTCTGAGGGGGAGAACCTTGCACAGTATTATGAGGAAGGGCGGAAATCGGCCAAGATATGGCTTAAGGATCTCGAGGGTAGAGTCTCTAGGTTTGGGTTGACACCTGAGGTTAGGATAATCGTGGACTCTACTTCCGTAGTGGATGCTTTGCTTGGATATATCGAACAATACGAGATAGACTTGGCCGTGACAGGTACTAGGGGTTTGTCATCTTCAGAAAGGAGAAGGACCGGCAGTGTGGCCAGTGGGATAGTGGAGTATGCCCCATGCTCAGTGCTGGTCATAAGGCCACCCAAGGGCCTCCCACTATGGCGGTAGTGAAACTTTACAGAGTTACTATAATAGCGCCTAGAAACAAGCTTGGCAGCCTCCTGACTTCGCTGCTTGAGTTTTCGTGGTTTCACCCATCGGATCGGGAGGGCCTCACCCAGATACCTGAAATTGTCATTCTGGCTTCAAAAGCCCACGAAGTCTACAGTGAAGCCGGGATACTTCTGGGCAAGATTGGTCCCCATGTCCCGTCAGGTGTCTCTTTGGAGAGATTCAAGGCTGAGGACGTATTTGCGCTGGTGGATGAGCTGCATGCGGAGGTGGAACATGCTGGGAGGAAAGTACAACAACCCCTTGATGACGTGGACAAGGTACAGTCCATGGCTAGGCGCCTCCAAGCTATAAGGGAAGTAGCCCACGTCCTGTTTCTGGCTTTGAGGAGGTTCAGGTTCGTCCCGGGCCTGAGGAGGTTTGTCGTTGTGGAGGGGTTCACTGCTAGGGAAAAGGTGAAGGAACTATCAGATAAGCTTTCGAATTATTATGTCGAGTCTATACCTGTTGAAGTCACAGGGCCGCTGGAGCCCTACATACCCACCCTTCTGTCTAACCCCAAGTTCGTCTCCCTCTTTGAGGAGGTCACCCTTTCATACGGTCCTCCGAGATACCGTGATATTGACCCTACACCATTGGTGGCGTTCGTATTTCCCCTATTGTTCGGGCTAATAATCTCGGACTTGGGGAGGGGGCTGATGCTGATTCTGGGAAGCCTGCTCACAAGACGCTTCAAACAGCACTATTGGAGCAAGATGCTCATTGTTTTAGGGCTTTCCTCCTCCCTGTTCGGCCTCGTCTCAGGCAACTTCCTAGGCATAAAGATACTGGGAGATCAGATGCTAGCAGCTCATTCATACTATGAGTTGACGATAGAGGGCATAGCCTTCTCTCTCAAGCTTGCCTTATTCATAGGAACGGTACATCTTGCGTCAGCCTATCTCTTCTCAACCGTTAGCAGAATATTATCAGAGGACTATTCTGATGGGTTATTATGCCAGCTTCCCACCTTCACCCTCTACTCATCTTCAGTGGCTCTAGCACTGGCTTTCGCAGGCTCCGACTTCAATCCCACCGGACTACTGGTTTCGGAGAGGCCGATGCCAATCGTTAAGGAGATCTTTGGGGTAGAAATTCCCTCGGGTCCAGTGGCCTCAGCCGCATCCATAGTTGCGGCCGTATCTCTTTTCTCCCTTATTTTCGGGAGGGCTCTGCTGGTTTTACTGAGACTGAAGTCGCCTACACGCTTCCTAAAGGGCATAGGGTCCAGCTTGTTTGATATGCTGTTGAGGCCGATTGAATTCCTCTCCAACACGCTTAGCTACATGCGGCTCGGGATATTGATGGTCTTGGACAGGTACCTAACCTATCTCGTGAGCATTACATTGAATCTCGGATTGATTGGGGTCCTACCCTTTGGGGTCCTCAACATAGCGGTTACAGCCTTAGAGGGGCTCATGGTATACATCCAGGACCTAAGGCTTCACATCTATGAGTGGATACCAAAGACCTACCTGCTGGGAACACCCTTCAAGCCCCTGCTCACCGAGGCCACCATATACCAGATATCTTTTGCAGCTACGGAGAAGATAGGAAGAGCTCAGAGCTCAAGATCCCAGTCATCAAGTCAGACTGGTCAGACTCATCATCGCATCCATCATAATCTTCCGTGAAACTTTTATATTTTTATGATGCTTATTCACGTCGGCACGGCCATGGTTTGAGTGTTCTCCCTCCAAATAGCAGGAAACGAGTCTGACCTCTCCGTCCATATTAAACAATTTCTGGTTTACCTAGATCTCATTAGATTTTCTCATTATCAAGTCAATGGTCTTCTCCACTAGACCCCAATCTCCTTCTCCCAAGATGTAGCGTGGCGTCTCCCCAGCCACCCTCTTGATATATCCCACTGAGGTTAGAAACTCCAGATGGGAGAGGGTTTCCAGTATTGCCAGCCATTGGTCTAGAGGTTTCAGCTCTAGGAATCTGCCTCTGGACCATGTGATTTCCGCCGCTATGGATTGGATACTTGACTCACCAGAGTCCACCGCGACGGCTGCTTCCCGGAGCCGCCTTCTGTGGTGGACAAATATGTCCACGATCCTCTCCTGCACATTAGTGAAGATCTTCCCATGTGCCGGTATGGTCTTCTTTGGGCCCATCCTCATGACTTTCGCCAATGACTCTAAGTACAGTCTTAGAGGGTTATAGCCCTGGAGGGGGTAGAATGGTATGTTGGATGTCTCATTGGGGAGTAAGTGGTCACCGGACACTAGTGTCGATGTTTCCGGGTTGTAGATGCATATATGGCCAGGTGTGTGGCCAGGTGTGTGGAGAGCCAGCCATGGCCCATCTGCATCTTCATGTAAGATCGTCCCACCTACCAGATACTTGCTTGGATAGGGTGTGGTCTTCATGGCGTCAGCAAAACCCCTCACAGCATCCAAAACTGGGGCCGGCAACCAATGTGGAGCCGAATCCAGCAGTAGTGAAGGATACATTCTTGTCAGATTTTCATTCTCGTGATATGCGAGCCATGCTGCACACTCCCTGAGAAGCTGGGCAGCGGCCCCGCAGTGATCTGGGTGGAGGTGGGTAAGCACCACGCCCCTCAACTTATTATGGACTAGAAACCCACGTAGCTGGTGGTCTAGCTGGGTCCAAGTTTCGGGTAGGCCTGTGTCCACTAGAATATACCCCCTCTCCTCATCTCCTATAAGCACAGAGTTGACTGTGAAGCTGCCCTCATCTGGGGAAAGCTCCAGAACTGTAGGGGAAGCCATTTGGCACGCGGTTGCCAGTTGTGGTGGCACCTTAAAAAGATGCA
Source organism: Nitrososphaerota archaeon (assembly GCA_038891515.1). Lineage (GTDB taxonomy): Archaea > Thermoproteota > Nitrososphaeria_A > Caldarchaeales > Caldarchaeaceae > HRBIN01. Next base: position 13,544 of record JAWAEB010000023.1, read on the forward strand.
TCCACTTTCATCCACCTCTCAAGCTTATCTAATTCCATGAGTGATTCAGAACTGTATGATTTTCAGGAATGAGGAGAGGCTCTCGCCGGAGTATGTGCCCAGCCGACTAGTACATCGGGAGGAGGAGCTGAGGCTGCTCAGGTCATTCTACTCTTCACTACTCACAGGAGGTGGGACATATCAGGTTAGGGTGGTGGTGGTTGGCTCTGTGGGCACCGGCAAGACAAGTTTGGCCAAGCTCTTCGGGCAAAGCATGGAGAGGGAGAGTGCGGGCAGGTCACCCAAGATAATTTATGTTCACATAAACTGTAGGGTGAACAGGTCGCTCTTCTCTATACTGCGCCGCGTTGCTGACCGTGTCGGTGCGGGCACACCGAGTAGAGGCTACTCAGATCAAGAGCTGATGGAGAGCATCCTGGAGGCCCTGTCGAGGAGAGACGCCCATCTCATCATTTGCCTAGACGAGGCCGATATCCTAATCTCGGAGGAGGGGGGCGACCCTATATACTTCCTCTCTAGGAGTGGAGAAGACCATGACCTCGGCGGGAGGGTCTCTATGATAATGGTTCTCAGGGACCCCGACTATATGGAGCGGTTGGATCGGCAGACAAGGAGCGGTCTCGGAGGTTCCATCATCCACCTCAGAGAGTATGACAGGGTTCAGCTCCTCGACATTCTCAGATACAGGTCTTCAGAGGCCTTCGTGGATGGTGTGCTGGATGATGAGGTGCTCGAGTTTATAGCCGAGATAGGATCTGAGAGGGGTGATGCGAGATACACTCTCGACCTGCTGTGGAGATCTGGCAAGTTTGCCGAGGCTGAGGGTGCTTCAAGGATAACACCCGAGCATGTGAGGAAGGCTATGGCAAGCGTATACCCGACCATTAGGAGGGAGAACCTCTCATACCTCTCCCGTGATGAGTCACTCATACTGCTGGCATGCGCAAAGTCCCTAACCGGTTCCAAGACAAACACCACATCCTCTGAGGTCTATGAGACGTATCGGCTCTTATGTGAGGAGAGAAATGCACCCCAGAAAGGATACACCACATTCTGGGAGAACCTACAGCAGCTACAGGATCTAGGGTTCATCAGGATAACTGTCCAAAGCGGCGGGACCAAGGGCAGGAAGTCCCTAATATCGCTTCCAAGCATACCGGTGAACCTACTGGTGGAGGAGCTCACTAGAGGGCTGAAGATTTAGGCGCTTTCCGCTGGGGCGAGCCATACTTCACCGACAGAAACTTCACCTCGTCAGCGTCCAGCCCGAGAAACTCGGCCATCTCCTTTCCAGTTGTCCTGCTCTGACCTATGATAAAGCCTATGTATGGGAGCATCTCGGTCTGAGCCTTCCTAGCCGATAGGTGGCATTTCCTAGCTATCTTGCCAGAAATGGATGTCAGCCTCTCCCTCTCACCCCTAGTCTGGGTCATGAACCTAATCTTGGTGGGGAAGGATAGCCTACCTCCCGCAGGCCCTCTATCCATCCTCACTGTGGATACTCCAGCAGTCATCAGGGCTGTCGCGTATTTGAGTAGGTTCCACCGCTGCATCTTGGAAACCCTCTGCAGGTGTATATCCGCACGTGAGAGCCTATCAAGGGCTTTGGACAGATCCTTTGGCTCCCTCACTTGGTCTGGAAGGTTGTCCAACACCCATGTGAAAAAGTCTGCAGGCTCCACATCCAGACCGTCAAGTGCTGAGAGCGCTGACCCGACATCCCTAGCATTGAAAACTTTCGCCATCGCAGTGAATATGTCGCGCTCCCTATCCCTCTCACCAAGCGTGTCGGAAGAAGCTGTTAAACCTCCCAAGGACATGGCAAGGATTTGCAGGTCATTTATGGCTGATCTGAGGTCTCCGCCAGACCTCTCTGCAATCTCCCTCAGCGTGTTATCGGATATCTCGAGCTTCTCAGACCGGGCTATCTTGCTGAGATGCGAGGCTAGGGAGGCTTTATGGATTCTCGTAAACTTGATCATCTCACACCTATCTCTCAGAGGTGCTAGGCGCTGGTCCCAGGGATCATTGGCCACCAGCACGACTGGTATCCTAGTCTCAGATATGACTTTCAGTAGCGCCGGTATCGCCCCGCTGTCAGCTCTCGAGTCTATACCATCTACCTCATCCACGAGGATTATTCTATTCTTCAGGCCGGAGAGGGTGGCGAACTGTGAGGCCGACCCCACAATTCCAGCTATTTTCTCCCTCGTCCTATAGTCGCTGGCATTAACCTCCACGACATCGAGGTTCCTCTCACTGGCATAGGCGTAGACTGTCGATGTCTTCCCGACACCTGCAGGACCATAGAGTAGAGCCGCCTTCTTCGAGGGCCTGCCACTCTCCCAACTCTTCATCCAATCGAGAAACGCCTGCACAGCAGCCTTGTTCCCCACCACATCGGATATTCTGCGGGGCCTATATTTCTCGGTCCACAGCAGCATCATCTACCCACAGCCCCTCTAGAGGCCAGCTTAGCCAGAAAAGCTAGGAGCTGGACCTCTGGAGTGCCACCTACAGCTATACGGTAGTCTATCTCTCCCAAGGCATCTATAAGCTCTACCTTTTCACCGTCGCTTAAGGGAAGTCCGTAAATCTCTCTAGCGATGCTAGAGACTATATCCATGGGGCTCACTCCGCTGAGGTAGATAAGCTCCCTCAGCAGGTCCCTGGCCCCCTTAAAATCTCCCGAGGCTGACATCTCAATCATCCGACGCACCACACCCCTCTCCACACTCCCCATAACGTTGTAGACCTCCTTGGCATCCACCCGTTTACTGAGAGACGCCGCCGACTGCAGAATATTGATAGCCTTTCTCATATCACCCATCGAGAACTCATAAATAGCCTCCACGGCCTTGTCACTCAGCTCCAAGCCCTCCAACTGGGCAATCCTCGCAATCGCCTTTCGAACCATCTGCAGTGATAATGGCTTAAACCTCAGCACCGCACACCTAGACTGGATTGGCTCAATGATCCGGTTGCTATAGTTGGCAGCCAATATGAACCGGCAAGTATTGGAGAACTGCTCCATGGTCCTCCTAAAAGCATGCTGGGCTGCATCTGTGAGCTGGTCGCTCTCATCCAGTAAGAGCAGACGGAAGCCAACACCAGAGAATGGAACCGTCCTAGCATAAGTTTTCACCCTCTCCCTGATAACATCTATGCCACGCTCGTCAGAGGCGTTAATCTCAACGAAAAGGCCGTCGGACAAGTAGTTGGGGCCATAGAGTTCCCTAGCGAAGGCGTGGGCGGAGGCTGTCTTACCAGTTCCGGGAGGGCCTGCAAAGAGCATGTGGGGCACACTCTTGGTGGTCAGAATGTTCTTAAGCGATGTAACCACCTCCTCCTGATTCACAATCTCGTCCAGCGTCCGCGGCCTGTATTTTTCAACCCATGGAAGCATGTCGTCCAAATACATGCCACTGCCCCTCTCAGCTCTAAAAAAGTGTTTGGATACGTAATAGCTGGCTCGCATTATCCATCGTCACATCCACCACCTTCTCCAGCGTCAGACCCTTGGCTCGGGCAACATACTCGGCTGAAATTTTGATATTCTTGGGATAGTTGGGAGCCGCTCTCTCAGGGCCTAGGGCGGGGGCGTCGCTCTCAAGGAGGAGGCTTTCCAGCTTGAGCCGACGTACCATCTTCTGCTTCTGCTCAGACCTGACCACCGATGGTGGTATGGAGAAGTAGTATCCCTTGGCCGCCCCCCTCTCGGCTTCGGACGCCGACCCATCGAATGCATGCATTATAACCCTTTCTGCACCCAGACTCGTGAGCAGATCCAGAGCATATCTTCCAGCGCTTCTCGAGTGTATAACTAGTGGTAGGTCAAGCTCCTTGGACAGCTCTATGAACATCTTGAAGACAGTCTTCTGCCTCTCCCATGTATCCCTCCCCCCTAAATAGTGGTCGAGCCCAACCTCGCCTACGGCCACCACCCTACCCCTATTCTTTCTAATCAACTCCGCCACCGTCTGAGGACTCTCCGAATAGTAGGGCATGAGGCCTAAAGAAGCGTAGATGTATCTATTGTCAGCTACCTCCAGAACGTTATTGCAGTCGGCGTAGCTGGTTCCAGAAGTTACAATGGCCTTGATCCCCGCCTCTCTAGCATCTCTTAGAACGTTTTCTAGATCTCTTGCAAGGACTTCCTCGGTTAGATGGCAGTGAACATCTATCATCCCATATTCCCTGACTGTGTGCTTATAATATCTTTAACGGTTAAAAAGTTGCTGGTCATATCTGAGGGGGGAGTGTGGAAGTGACCCTCCAGTGTGTATGCGGCTGGCTGATTAGGGGTAGGGCAGATTTGAGGGCGGTCGACGGAGAAGTGTTCAGGTGTCAAAACCGGGCATGCGTTCTAGACGAGATCTGCAGAGTGGTGTCCGGAGACAGGGGTTACATGGTAGGCTTCTCACCTATGTTCAGCGACTGGAACCTACTTCGGATGGGCAGGGACAAGCTGGAGCGTGAGTTGGAAAATATTAGTGCGGAGATTGTAGGGTTCCTAGGGGGAGGGGTAAAGGTTTTTAGGGTTGTCATAAGATGGAGATGAGCGCTGGAGATGCCGTACAACTATAAGGGTGTTAAGATAGAATGGCTGGGACACGACTCCTTCAGAATCACCGCAGACAAAACTGTGTACATTGACCCATACCAGATATCGGGTGGGCCCATGGCCGACCTTATACTAGTATCCCACGAGCACTTCGACCACCTCAGCCTAGGGGATATTAGGAGGGTGCTATCCGACAGGACAGTGTTAGTGGCCGCTGAGAATTGTTCCTCCCAGCTACGAGGTGTTAAGGTGTCGAGGCTAGAGTTGCTGAAGCCTGGCGCTAAGCTCCAAATAGACGGCATAGGTGTTGAGACTGTTCCAGCGTATAACATCAACAAGTTCAGGGAGCCAGGCGTTGTCTTTCATCCCAGGGAATACGGAGGAGTAGGATATCTTCTGAGGATCGGAGGAGTCACTATATACCACGCTGGGGATACAGACTTTATAGAGGAGATGCGTAGCATCAAGGCTGATGTAGCTCTTCTACCAGTGAGCGGAACATATGTCATGACAGCAAGGGAGGCTGCGGAGGCTGCCAATACCATGAGACCCTCCGTCGCCATACCGATGCATTACGGAGCCATCGTAGGCAGTTCGGCTGATGCCCAGGAGTTCAAGAGGCTCTGCAAGTGCGAGGTTGTCATATTGGAGAAGGAAAGGTAGTTGGCTGGGATTAGTGGGGAGCACGTACACGATTACGTCTACTATGGCGCGCTAAACATCTACAGGAACAGTGAACTAGTGGAGGTCGTTGACTCTTGGAGGTGTCGACTGTGCCATGTGATGAGGGTTTGGAAGCGTGGCCCAGAGTATGTGGGTTCGACCGATGGTATGATGCCCGACTTGGAGCAGGGCCGGCGCTGGGTGCTGCTCGTGTGTAAGGCTGGACAGCAACCACGGGCCGAGATTCATCAGTTGATGGATGGGGAGGTCATACCCCATAAATGCGTTGAAGAGATACAGCTGACCTACAGCAGAGCTTCTGGGCTGGAGGGTGTCGACAGCCCCCTCACTAAGCACTATGCTTACGAGATGGCTGAAATAGTGAGGGGCTATATAGAGCTGGGGACCAACCCACCCGAGGTTGTGACACTCAGGAAATAGGGCTACCTCTGTGGCAGGTCCGACAGATGCTCATGCACAATCACCCATCTCCCAGACTCTCTCCTCAGCACCGTTGTACACCTAGCCGTCTTCTGTATCTTCCTACCCTCAAAAGTATAGCCACTCACAGCTACCCCCGAATATTCTAGAATGTAGGTAGCGACAGCCACGCCACTATATATACGGATCGCCAAATCCTTGATACTATACTCCATGTCTATGAGCTCGGAGAAGAGGCTGCCCTTAAGTCTCAGAGCTAGGTCGTGATGCTGTAAAGTGAACGGCGGTAGGTCACTGAATCTGGTATAATCGCCGCTGTGGGACTCCAGGAACTTCTCCATATTGCCAGACCTACCCCACTCCATGACTTGCACAATCATCTCGTGGACCTCATTCTCCAACCTCATCCACCATCCTAGCCTCACCATTTAGAATAGCCAGATTGAGCTGCTCAAGAAGCCTCTCCACTTCCAAGTCGCTGAATCCCATGTCATTGAGAAGCTTCAAGGCCTCTTCCGTGAATCTAGCGTTTATGTTTGGCCCGCCCACACTAGGGAAAACTATACCCTCAAACTCCAGCGAAACCTGTCCCAGCTTGGCCCGACCGGTGAACAACCTCGTAAGCCCCTCCCTAAAGGTGACAGATACTTCAATGTCTTCCAACATTGAAAGGTTGTGCTCTTAGATGGTAAAAGACCTTTCGGAAAGACTTAAGACCCTCCATCACGGACTTGAAAATGGCTTGAGCTACCTTATCCCCCATCTCGGCAGACTAATGGAGACGGAGCCTGCTAGGAGGCTTGTAAGAATTGTACTCATAGCTGTCCACCTAGCTATGGCCATACTGCTCACCTATCTCCTTAACTCATGGCTTAACATATTTTTATCTGCTACGGTGTCCACGATAGTGTCTATGCTTTCATATTATCTCTGGGGAAAAGTTCTCCTCTAGGGCTTGGACCAGCATCTCCACACTTCTCCTCCTAGGATGATCGACTGGGGCCCTGTTAAGCCACATGTTGAGGTGCTTGAGAAGACCTGCTATGAACGTATCCACATCACTTATGGGTTTTAGAGCGGAATCTGGAATATCCTGCAGGGATATTTGGGTTACTGAAGTCTGCATGAAAGGCCCGAACTCATCCCTAGAGACCCTCACCATCAGCAGCCTGCCATCCTCCAGCATGTAAGTGACTCCAGCCAAGAAGGAGAGCTCTATCCCCCACTCCAGTCCAGGAGGAGAGAATGGGGAGAGCTTCTCCACCATCTGGAGGAGGTTATCACGTGTGGGGCTTCGTCTTGCTCTATCCATCGCCTCTAGAAAATACTCCACTTCATTCATCATTCCAAGTATCAGTTATAGCTGATTTATGGGTTTGAAAGCCTCTTATGGGCTCTGTTAACTTTGGTATTACGGTCCTTAGCCGGGTTCTTTCCCATATTATCTGTTTCTGAGGTGGAGGACGCCGCTTCCCGTAATCTTCTACGGGCTTTACCTAGTCTTTCTCGGCCTGAGCTTCAGGTCTGCCTCTAGGGCTCTTAAGCCTTTCATTGACAGGAG
>JAWAEB010000024.1:0-20287 GCA_038891515.1 Nitrososphaerota archaeon
TCTGGGATTAACGCCATTGTACAGGGGCTCGGCCCCCTGTTTCAGGTTTTCTTCACAAGCCTTCCCGAGATAAGCTCCTATAGACAAAAGTTGCTCACGGACACTCCTGCCTACAGGTTGTGGACGGCGGAGATGTTCCAGCGGGGGGTGTTTATGTTCCCCGAGGATGGTGAGCGGATAGTGATATCAACAGCCCACTGTGTGGAAGACGTGGAGAGAACCATAGAGGCTGCCGAGGAGGCTTTCAAGACAGTAAGGCGAAGGATGCCTATCTGAACTACGTTCTAGAACCTCTTTGTCTCGCCACGCCATCTCCTCTAGACACACATTTAAACTGGGACCATATTGTAAGAGGCTGTGTGCCGGACATGAAAGCTGGGTCTGCTGAACTTGTTGAATGGGAGGTCAAGAATTATCTGGGAAACCAACACCTAAATTTTTCTGAAAAACCGGCAAGTCCGGAGTTGGGAGCTGTCATGCGATGCACTTTTACGGAAGTGGTATTTTCAGGTCCTTATGGGTGACCCGATTGGGGTTGGTTGTCCGCCTCAAGAGTTGGTGATGAGATGTCTATCAAGTGGGTTTTTATATCCGTGTCAGACCTTAGCAAGTCCCTAAGATTCTACACCGAGGTTTTGGGGCTCTCCCATCTTTCATGGCTGGGAGATAGGGTTGTGCTTGGGGTGGCCGGGGGTCCACCCCTCCTGATACTTGAGGAGAAGAGAGGCGGCCTACCTAAGCCGGAAGGCATGCGTGGTCTCTACCACTTCGCGCTACTCGTGCCCTCGAGGCTCGACTTGGCTAGGATGTTTTTGAGGCTTGCTGAGTTCTGGGAATTTGAGGGAGCCTCAGACCATCTTGTAAGTGAGGCCCTCTACCTTCGGGATCCTGACGGTCATGGGATTGAGGTCTATGCGGATAGGCCGTCCACAGCTTGGAGTCGTGAGAAGGGAGGGCCTCTACGTATGGCTACCCTGCCGCTCAACTTGGACTCGCTGCTACGTGAGTTGATGGGTGAGGGGAATAGAGTCGCCCTCTCAGATGGTTGGAAGGCTCCTCCAGCCACTAGGGTGGGACATATACACCTACATGTCTCGAGGCTTGAGAGGGCTGAGGAGTTCTACCATAGGCTGCTGGGCTTCGACATCACGTATAGGCTTACTGGCTCGGCGCTCTTTATGTCAGCGGGAAGCTACCACCATCACATAGGTGTCAACACATGGGCTGGTGTGGATGCGCCACCGCCCTCGGAGAAGCATGTGCGACTGGAGAGCTTCGCCATAAATTTGGGTGGTGCGGAATGGCTGAGGGAGGTGAGGGCTAAGCTGGTGGAGAAGGGAGTTGTTGTGGATGACGGGCTAGTGAACAGTCTCGAGGGTTATGTCGGCTTCACCGTGAAGGACTTTGATGATAATATTGTGGAGCTGGTGGCTGTACCAGGGTTGGTTGGCTCCCCGCGAGGGTTACATTTATAAACGGAGACGCCGCCAACACCCTGTATGTCCCGAGATATTTATGTGGCCAACTTATACATCAACGGCTCTATAGTGGAGCCATCGACGGGAAAATATCAGGACAGGTATGACCCTGGCGACAACAGCCATCTGATTGGAAAGGTGGCTGACGGCTCAAAAGATGTGGGAGCCGCATTGGATGCGGCCCGTGAGACCTTCGACCGAAACAAGGGCTCATGGGTTACCGACTACAGACTCCGTGCCAGAGCCCTCCTGAGGGTGGCTGAGATCATGAGATCCAGGGCCGAGGAGCTGGCCTGGCTGGAAAGCCTCTTCGTGGGTAAGACAATAAGGACGAGCAGGCTTGGAGATATTCCCCGAGCGGTGGACATGTTCGAATACTATGCCGGGATAGCTGACAAGGTTATGGGCCACTCCCAGATATTGAGGACAGGAGACGTTAGTATGATAGTGAGGCAGCCCATCGGAGTTGTGGCCGCCATAACACCTTGGAACTTCCCACTCCTCATACTTGCTCGTCAGGTGGCTCCGGCTCTAGCGGTGGGATGCACTGTGGTGGCAAAACCTGCTAGCTACACACCTACAACAGCCTTCGAACTGGCCAAGATAATGGGTGAGGCAGGTGTGCCGCCTGGAGTCTTCAACCTGGTGATGGGAAGAGGTGAGGAGATCGGATCGCAGGTTCTTAAGAGCGATAAGGTGGATGTGGTCAACTTCACTGGCGAGACTAACACTGGGAAGTGGATTCAACAGATGGCGGCTGGCTCGCTGAAGCGTGTGGTCCTCGAGCTGGGTGGGAAGAACCCTAACATAGTCTTCGAGGATGCAGACCTTGAGACGGCTGCCAACGGCGTAGTATACGGAGCATTCGCCAATAACGGCGAGTCATGCGCAGCGGGTTCTAGGCTCTTAGTCCACAGAAGCGTGAAGGATAGGTTTGTGAAGATGGTGAGTGAGAGGGTCTCAAGGATCAGGGTTGGTTATCAGCTTAGAGAGGATAGTGACTTAGGCCCTCTGGTCAGCCAAGGTCAGTTGGAGAAAGTGTTGGAGTATGTGGGTGCTGCGGAGTCTGAGGGGTTAAGGGTCCTAGTTGGTGGGAGAAGGTTGCGGGATGGCGAATATGCTAGGGGCAACTATGTCCAGCCCACTCTCATAGACGATACTCCTATATCCAGCAAGCTCTTCCGTGAGGAGATATTCGGGCCGGTCCTGACCGTGACCGAGTTTGAAACTGAGGAGGAGGCAGTTGAGCTGGCTAACGCCACCGTCTACGGGTTGGCTGCCGGTGTGTGGAGCGGAGACCCTTCCAAGGCTTTGAGGGTGGCTGAGAAGGTGAAGGCAGGATGCATATGGATAAACACCTACTACACCCTACCCACTGAGCATCCATGGGGTGGCTTCAAGGAGTCGGGCGTAGGCCGGAACAACAGTGTCCTAGCTATAGACCACTACGTTGAGTGGAAGGGTCTCTACCTTGACACCCAACCCGGAAAGATGAAGCCCTACTACAAGCTGGTCCTGAGCGGCTAGGCATGAGTCCATGAGAGACCTGGATGCGCTGCTGGAGATGACAGCACTTAAGCCTGGACAGAGATGCGTGGTGATAGGATGTCAGGACAAGACACTTCTGGAGAGGCTTGCCCTGACCGGAGCCGAGATATATGCGGTGGATAACAACGAGGCCGTCCTTTCCAAGATTGGTGAACTCGGCCTACCCAACATCAAGACCCATTACAGTAGGCTTGTAGAGAGGATTGTCCACCTGCCCAGCAACTACTTCAACCTCGTGATTGTGGTCTACCGGCTTGAGACAGTTGAGCAGAGGAAAGCGATGCTGACCGAGGTGAATAGGCTCCTCACCGTAGGCGGGCGGGCGATAATACTGACGAAGCTGAGAGGCTTCTTTAGGAGAAAGGGCGTCAAGGCGGCTGAGCTGGAGAAGCTGAAAACTTCCTCGCCATTCAAGATGCTTGGGGAGAGACGGATAGGTGGTGGGGTTGTGCTGCTTATGGAGAGAATTAGGCCTCCTGCTTAGCGGGGATGATCTCCCTCTCCCTAGGCCTGAAGGGCTCTAACCTTCTCAAGATGTGGTATAATATTATGCCGAACACTATGGCTGTACCTTGGCTGAGGAACGCTTGGAGCAGCGTATTGGTGCTGGGCCTTATCAAGGAGAGCATGAATGAGAGCCAGACCGAGGTTATGACGACGTAGACAGCTGAGCCGGCGAAGACGGTGTATCTAGACAAATACCTTATGGCCAGCAGTCCGAGCAATGAAATGAATGGTGAGATAAGATCTATGGGCCCAAAGGGTGAGGCTGTATTGGCTACAAATTGGCCAGCCACCAAACCCGCTATGGCAGGCCAGCCGAAGAGGGCGACCAGTGGAGAGCCTATCTCACCGGGTTTTAATTGTAAATCACCGATCGAGAAGCGCCCCAGTCCCAAGGTTCCGGCGGTGTAGACCGCTGCGAATATTACGAATATTCCGAAGTGGGTTGAAGTGAGTTTCATATGATTCAGCCCCAGAGGAAGGCCCCCTCGTATATTATGGCGAAGAGGAGGAGCCAGACGAGGTGGACGAAGTGCCAGTAAATGCTGACCGACTCGAGTAGGCCATGGCTCTTGGATGTCAACTGGCCTAGCTTAGCCCTGGAGGCCACAACACTGAGGGCCACAACTCCGCCCAATACGTGGGCTCCATGCGCACCCAGTAGTAGGTAGAAGTTGGCACCATATATTCCGCTGGCTGGTGTGAAGCCGATTTCCCAGAGGTGTGGCCATTCAAACCCGAGCTTCAGTACTAGGAACCCTGTTCCCAGCAGGGCTGTAGCCAATACTCCTCCTACTAGTCCGCCGCGCCTGTCCCTCTTAACCGAGTATATCGCCCACTCGATAGCTAGGCTGCTGAGCAGCAGCATAAGTGTCTGGAGCTTGGGAATAAAATCCTCGAGATGTGGTGCGCCAGGCGGCGGCCATGTGGCGAATGTTGCCCTAATTGCAAAGAAGCTGGCGAAGCCGGCGCCGAATAGAGCCACTTCAGTGAATAGGAAGATGGCTGTGGGAACTCCCACCCCAGAGACTAGCTCCGGCTCAGCTGGTATGGGTGTCCTCCTTAGTCTGGAGAAAAATGAGGCTATTACGTGGGGCCAGTGCCTGATCTCTCGTCCCACAAACGCCACGAGGATGATTAGGTAGACTCCGACCAGCCCCAGCCCAATGGTGAAGCTTACTCCCTTAAGTATAAGTATCAGCCCCGCTATCAGAGGTGCTGTGCCCAACCCGACGATCGCAGGCCATGGACTTCCCTCATGTTCTTCTTCGGCGCTTTCTTGAGTCATACTCCGGCTCCACCATCAGATACCGATGACTTAAAAACCTTCACCATGTTAGGTTAGCCAGGTGAATGGTGTGGCTGGATGAATGGGGGGAGTTATGAACTGCACTGGCTTGAGAAGGTCGTCCTAGTCACCCTCAGCAGGTTGGGGAAGCCGTCCACATACCAAGCCATAAGCAGTGAGGCTGTCAAAACCCTGAAACCCCAACTGGATAGCCTCCATGACCAGAGCATGCTCGACACACTAGCCAACCCATCCTCCATCGCAAAGGCCTGCGGTTGGTTGAAGGAGAAAGGGCTCGTCCAAATATCCGTCTCTAGAACTGTTAGGAGCTTGGTTCTCGGCGAAGAGGGTGTTAGATATGTTAGGGAGGGTCTTCCGGAGAGAAGGCTGGTCAATAGGCTGGTGGAGATGGGTGGAACCACCGTCATAGACCACCTAAAGGACATGCCCGATTACGAGATCGGGATTAACTGGGGCCTCAGGCTGGGCTGGCTACAGATAGTTAAGGACGGCTCCGAGACCAGGGTATCTCTGAGGGGAGAAACTTTGGGGAAGACGGATCAAGAATGTCTTCTGGAAATACTGGCTGAGAAGGGTGAGTTGGATTTGGATGGACTGGGACCTGAGCTGGGGAAGGCAGCTGATCAGTTGTTATCTAGGAAGCGTGTTGTCTCCATATCCGAGAGGAAGGTGATAGAGGTGGAGCTAACCCAACCAGGTTGGGGGGTTGCCTCAACGCTTATGGAGAGGCCGCTGAGCGATTACTTGAACGAGGTTACAAGGCTGACCCCCTACCTGCTCTCGAGCGGCCGGTGGCGGCTGGTCACCCTCAGTCGATACAATGTTGCGGCGCCTGTGGAGCCTATCTTCACGGCTAAGAGACATCCCCTTGCCGAGGTGATTAGGATGGTGAAGAAGACCTATGTGGAGATGGGTTTTGAGGAGATTGAGGGGCCTATAGTTGAGCTGGCCTTCTGGAACTTTGACGCTCTCTTCCAGCCTCAGGATCATCCAGCCCGTGAGATGCAGGACACATTCTACCTAAGCCACCCCTCATGCGGCGAGCTCCCTAGAGAGTATGTGGAACGGGTGAAGGCTGTACACGAGTATGGTGGTGACACAGGCTCTAGAGGTTGGGGCTACAAATGGTCTGAGGAGGAGGCTAGGCGTCTATTGCTTCGCACCCACACCACCGCCACGACCATAAGGCACTTGGCCAAGACTAGGAACCCACCCATCAAGGTATTCAGTGTGGATAGGATATACCGGAATGAGAAGGTGGACTGGAAGCATCTGGCTGAGTTCCACCAGATAGAGGGGATAGTTGTAGAGAGGGGCGCCACCCTACGTCAGCTGATGGGTGTCTTGAAGGAGTTTTACCTACGCCTCGGACTACATCAAGTGAGATTCAGGCCAAGCTACTTCCCATACACCGAGCCTTCGATGGAGGTGGAGGTGAGGCTGGGAGACCGCTGGCTGGAGCTGGGAGGATCAGGAATCTTCAGACCAGAGACCACCCACCCGTTCCATGTGGAGCATCCAGTCCTCGCGTGGGGCCTCGGCCTCGAGAGACTGGCCATGGTCATCTACAACATCGAGGACATTAGAGCCTTCCACCAGAACGACTTGGGATGGCTGAGGAAAGTCTCACCGCTGGAACCATACCGCTTCGGGGGGAGGGCCGGACTATAGATGCCAGTTGTCACCATAAGGCTCGATAAACTGTATGGCCTGCTGGGGAGGAGGATAGGCCTGGACGAGCTGGTGGAGAGGCTAGCATCACTTGGGCTCAGTGTGGAGGAAGTGGGCCAGGGGCTGGTCAAAGTGGAGTACAACCCCAACAGGCCAGACTACTCCAGCACATACGGCGTGGCTAGGGCTCTGAGTGGGCTACTTGGCACATCCAGAGGCCTGCCTCGATACAGGCTCCTGAATCAGCGGGTCACAGTGCATGTTGGGCCTCCAGTACAGTCAGTGAGGCCATCTATAGCATGCGCCATAGTGAGAAATGTGAGGCTATGGTCTGACGACCTTGAAGAGTTCATCTCTATGCAGGAAGACCTCCACTGGGTGCTTGGACGCAATAGACGTGTAGTGGCCATAGGTCTCCACAACCTCTCACCCATCAAACCACCATTCAGATACACAGCTGTTGGAGGGGATGAGGTCAGGTTTATCCCGCTCAAGGCCGTAGATGAGATGACACCCCTAGAGATTGTGAGAGACCATGAGATTGGGAGAAAGTATGCCCACCTCATCTCACATTTGTTCCCAATACTGCTGGACTCGGATGGCCGAGTGTTCTCGATGCCACCTGTAATAAACGCTAGAATAACTGAGCTTAAACCGGGTACGCATGACATATTCATAGATGTCACAGGGCTAGACCATGGGAAGGTGAGCCAGACTCTAAATATACTCGCGACCGCCTTCGCTGATGCTGGAGGAGCTGTTGAGAAGGTCAGCGTCGAATACCCCCATGCGAGGAGAACTTATCCAGACCTTAGAGCCGTCAGGATGGAGCTGGATACGAAATATGTAAACAGTCTTCTGGGACTACAGCTAAGCCCCTCTGACATGAAGCGTCTTCTGGAGATGTCAAGGATGGAGGCAAGGGTCATTAGAAAGAGCCGCATCTCAGTCAAATACCCTCCATACAGAACCGACATACTTCATCCGGTAGACCTTGTTGAAGAGATTGCCATTGCCTATGGATATTCCAACATGGAGCCAACCCTCCCAGTAGAGGTTACATACGGCTCCCTACTACCATCTACCGAATTTCTGGAGAAGGTGGCTGAGATTATGACCGGACTGGGATTCACAGAGGTGATGAACCTCCTGCTCACTAATGAGGAAGCCGAGTATTCAAGTCTTGGAGAGCCTGAGACACCCCACATAGGGCTGGCCAACCCAGCCACACGGGAGTATACAATGCTAAGAACGTCTATCCTACCATCTCTCCTCCACAACCTTGCCTCCAACCAGAAGAACCTCTACCCACAGCGGATCTTCGAGGCAGGAGTTGTGGTTATGCCTTCAGCCGAAACGCCTGAGAGGTCTGTTAAACGTAGGCGTCTAGCAGCTGCCACATGCCACGCCGAGGCAGACTATACCGAGATCAGACAGGCCGCAGACGAGGTCCTCAGACTCCTCGCCGTAGAAGCCCGATACCTGCCAATCTCCAGACCAGTCTTCATAGAGGGTCGCTGCGCATCCGTGGTGTTGGATGGTGTGTCGGTGGGTTACCTAGGCGAGGTGGCTCCACCTGTATTGGAGAGGCTGGGCATCGGCATGCCAACTGCCGCCTTGGAACTAGATCTGGACGAAATAGCGGCAGGGGACAAACATTTAAAACCCCCATCGGAATAGAATATACAGCCCCACCACCCCTTAAGCTCCACCGAGAAACGGTGCACACCCATCAATGAGGTGGTGTGTTAGTGGTGGGGTACAAGGGCCACTCTTTATATTAAGCCGATTGGGTGGGCGGGTCGGAGTGGCATGGCTTGGACATCGAGCGTCGTCTGGAGCTCATAGAGCGGCCCCCAACCGAGGAGGTAATCACACATGAGGAGCTGAGGCAGCTGCTGGAAACCGAGGCACACCCCATAGCCTACGACGGGTTTGAACCCAGCGGCCTAGCACACCTACCTTTCGCGCTTCTCAGAGCCATAAAGCTGAAGGACATGCTAGAGGCTGGATGCCGGTTCAAAATCCTGCTGGCTGACTGGCACGCATTAGTCAACAACAAGATGGGTGGGGACATGGCCAAGATAAGAAAGGTTGGCGAATACTTCATAGAGGTCTGGAGGGCCTCAGGGATAGACCTGAACAGGGTTGAGATCGTGTGGGCCAGCGATCTGGCCGCGGACAAGGATTACTGGGCCCTAGTCATCAACGTTATGAGAAATACAACCCTCAAGCGCCTCCTCAGATGCTTGCCCATAATGGGGCGGGCCGAGGGAGAGTTGCAGGAGTCCGCTCAGATAATATACCCCAGTATGCAGGTGGCCGACATATTCACCCTCGGCGCCCATATATGCCAGCTGGGAGTGGATCAGCGGCGCGCCAACATATTAGCAAGGGAGTTGGGGCCCAAGTTGGGATATTGGAAGCCCGTAGCTGTTCATCACCATATGCTTATGGGGCTTGAGGGACCTAAGGGTCCGAGGGGATTGGAAGATAATGACCGGCTTGACGTTCAGATTAGCTCTAAGATGAGTAAGAGCTTCCCCGAATCCAGCATATACGTTCATGATGACTTGGATACAATCAGGAGAAAAGTGCTTAAGGCCTTCACACCGCCCAAGCAGGTGGATGGTAACCCGCTGCTGGAGTACTGCCGCTACATCATATACCCTCTAAAAAATCGGATGGTAGTGGATCGTCCTAGCAAGTATGGCGGCATGGTGGAATATGCTGAATATTCTGCGCTTGAGAAGGACTATGTTGACGGTCGTCTTCATCCACTCGACCTTAAGAACGCAGTGGCCGAGGCACTCTATGAGCTGCTGGCACCTGTGAGAAAGTGGTTTGAGGAGAATCCTCATGCGAGGGAGCTCTATGAGCTGGTTAGGGGATTGGAGATAACGAGGTAAATTCATAAATTCACACCACTAGCATATAATGAGTATCTTAGCAACAGTTAAGAAAATCGGCACTCAGAGTCTGAAAGTAAACTCCGTTAGAATGCGATAGACTTATTTGCTCCCACAATCCATTGTTGCATTGATGATATTTGAATGTCCTACTTGGTGATGATCTATGACAACCGTTGAGCAGGCAAGCCGTGGTGTTCAGGGCAGAGGTCTCAAAATCAACCGTTTCTACACGAGAGCGGGAGAGAATGTTTTTCAGCTGTTCAAGTGGGATAAGCGAACCTCTCAGATAAGAGACTCCATGGGCGCTGTTGTCTTCGAGATGAAAGATGTGGAGGTTCCGGCCTTCTGGTCTCAAGTGGCTACAGACATTCTCGCTCAGAAATATTTTAGAAAGACTGGTGTCCCGCAGCTGGACGAGTATGGAAGGCCACTCCTTGACAGTGATGGTAGACCAATCCTAGGCTCGGAGAAATCTCTGAAACAAGTTGTGAGACGTATTGTGGGGTGCTGGCGATATTGGGGTGAGAAGTATGGATACTTCGCAACACCTGAGGATGCTCAAGCTTTTCAGGATGAGCTGGAGTATATGCTGGTAGCTCAGATTGCGGCCCCTAACTCCCCGCAGTGGTTCAACACGGGGCTTCACTGGGCCTACGGAATCACTGGTCCTCCGCAGGGACACTGGTACTATGACCCTGAGAGTCAGTCTCTCAAGCAGTCTTCCGACAGCTACTCAAGGCCGCAGGTCCATGCATGCTACATACTCTCAATTAAGGACGACCTAGTTAACAAGGGAGGTATAATGGATACGTGGGTGAGTCAGGCCCGCATATACAAGTATGGCAGCGGCGAGGGATGCAACTACTCCAGCTTGAGGGCTAAGGGTGAACCTCTTTCGGGTGGAGGTGTTTCGAGCGGAGTCATGTCATTTCTTAAGGTGGGAGATGCTGTGGCCGGCTCGATAAAATCCGGCGGCACCACGAGGAGGGCGGCAAAGATGGTCGTTCTAAATATAGACCATCCCGAGATTGAGGACTTTATCGACTGGAAGCTGAATGAGGAGCGTAAGGTGGCAGCTCTAGTGACCGCCGGCTATTCTGCTGACTTTGAGGGTGAGGCCTACCAGACAGTGTCGGGGCAGAACTCCAACAACTCGGTGAGAGTTACCAACAGCTTCATGAGAGCAGTGATCGAGGACCAAGAGTGGTCTCTAACTCGTCGGACGGATGGAAGAGCTGTCAAGAGAGTGAAGGCGAGGTATCTATGGAACAAGATATGCCACGCGGCTTGGACCTGCGCTGACCCAGGCCTACAGTTTGACACAACCGCCAACGAGTGGAATACATGTCCGGAGACTGGGCGGATAAATGCCAGCAACCCATGCTCCGAGTATATATTCCTAGACAACACAGCATGTAACCTAGCCTCACTTAACTTGGTCAAGTTTCTCGACGAGGAGAGCGGAATCTTCCAAGTGCAGGCCTTCAAACACGCAGTGAGGCTTTGGACCATAGTTTTGGAGATATCTGTGGCGATGGCTCAGTACCCAACTCCCGAGATAGCTGAGATGAGCTACAGAACCCGCTCCCTCGGTCTAGGATACGCCAACCTAGGAGCGCTGATCATGAGGATGGGCCTACCATATGATAGTGATGAGGGGCGGGCCATCTGCTCAGCCATCACGGCTTTGATGACAGGTCAGGCATACCTGACCTCAACGGAACTGGCCGAGTCCCAAGGCCCATTCCCCGAATATGCTAGAAACAGAGAGCACGTACTCCGCGTCCTTAGGAATCATAGGCGGGCCTTGTACGGGGCTAGGTCACAGGAGTTTGAGGAGCTGGAGATACCGCCATCGCTTCCACACCTATCCAAGTGTCCCGAATACTTGCTGCGGGAGACTAGAGCTGTCTGGGACGAGGCTGTGTCAAGATGTGAACGGTACGGTGTTAGAAACGCTCAAGTCACTTTGATAGCGCCCACAGGGACAATAGGCCTCCTGATGGACTGTGACACACTGGGCATCGAGCCAGATTATGCGATTGTAAAGTCCAAGAAGTTGGTGGGAGGCGGATACTTCAAGCTAATCAACCGATCTCTGGAGACGGCGCTCAGGAGGCTGGGATACTCTGGTGAGCAAATCCGGGACATTATAGAGTATGTTCTCGGCACTAACACCCTCCAGGGTGGGCAGCCAGTCAACATACAAAGTCTAAAGACTCGAGGACTACGTGAGGATGAACTTCAGAGGGTTGAGCAGCACCTACCATCAGCTACGAGTCTACGGGATGTCTTCAATGTGAACGTTCTGGGCGCCGAGACCATGGCCCGTCTCGGGATAAACCCAGAAGAGTACTCAAAGCCTAACTTCAACCTACTGAGGCGTCTAGGCTTCTCCGACGAGGAGATAGCAGTCTCTGAGGAACGTATATGCGGGGCCCAGACCGTGGAGGGCGCTCCGCATCTCCGGCGGGAGCATTACCCGGTGTTCGACTGTGCTGTACCAACTGGGAGGAGGGGTCGGCGGTTCATTGATTACATGGGGCATGTGAGGATGATGGCTGCGGCCCAGCCCTTCCTAAGCGGCGGTATCAGTAAGACGGTGAACATGCCCCAGACTGCCACAGCAGAGAATGTGAGTGAGGTGTATATGGCGGCTTGGACTCTGGGGCTGAAGGCCATCTCGATATACAGGGATGGAAGCAAGCTCTCGCAACCACTATCCATCAAGAAGGAGAGTGTGGATGAGGGTGCGCCCAAGCCTGTGAGGAGGAAGCTCCCCGAGGAGAGGAGGGCCATAACCCACAAGTTCAGGGTCGGCCAGCAGGAGGGCTACATAACTGTCGGCCTCTATGATACTGGTGAGCCTGGAGAGATATTTGTGAAGATGGCTAAGGAGGGTAGCACCCTCGCAGGACTGATGGACGCCTTCTCCATAGTCACATCAATAGCCCTCCAATATGGTGTCCCCCTAAAGGTTCTCGTGGACAAGTTCGCCCACACTAGGTTCGAGCCTCTGGGCTATACTGACAACCCACAGATACGCTTCGCCAAATCCGTGATAGACTATATCTTCAGGTGGCTAGCCCTCAAGTTCCTCCCTCCCGACCAGCGTAGGGAAATTGGATTCAGCGATGAGCCGGCGCTTGAAGAGCCTTCAACATTGGATGGGTCGAGAAAATTTGTCATTACCGGTGATGCCACAGCCTGCCCTGAATGCGGCGGTATCATGGCCAGAAGTGGTGCATGCTATGTATGCGTGAACTGCGGGACGAGTTCGGGATGCTCCTAGCGACAACCTAAAATCTCACTCCCAACCCCCTACCCCGAAACCCGATGGACTTCACCCCCGCCCTAAACACCCTTATAATCGTAACAGTCATGTCACCAGTCATATCACTAATATCGAGACGTTATGGAGCTAGAAGGCTAGCTGAGAGCTACTCCATACTAGCCCTAGCATTCAGCCTCTACCAAATCCTCAACCAGTACAGCTGGATAGTGGCGAACGGCCCTATCAGAGTGGTGGCCGCTGAGCCCAGCGTCACATCATCCATAATATATGTGGACCTTCTCTCAATCTACGTGGCTGCAATCTTCGTGGGCGTAGGATTCCTGGCAGCCATCTTCTCTGTGGGCTATATCGAGGAGAGGAGGGCGGAGTTTCACCCACTCCTACTAGCTTTGGTAACTGGGATGGTTGGAGTGACCTTCTCGGGAGACCTCGTCACCTTCTTCATATTCTGGGAGATGATGTCCATAGCTTCATACCTACTCGTTGCCTTCAGATATAGGACTTGGGAGGCCGTAGAGGCTTCATTCAAGTATCTAATTATGAGCGCCGCTGGCACGGCGTCCATACTCTTCGCCATGTCACTACTATATGGTATGACTGGAACGCTCGAGATTGCAAGGCTAGCCCAAGCACTCTCCACATCCATAGCTGCCCAAGAAGCTTGGAGCTACCTCAGCATAGCATTGCTGGTCACTGGTTTCGGGGTGAATGCAGCAATGGTTCCATTCCACTCATGGCTCCCAGACGCACACCCAGCCGCACCCAGCTCCATAAGCGCCATGCTTTCCGGCGTAGTGATAAAGGCAGGTGTCTACGCCATGTTCAGATTACTCACAGGCGTCTTCCCCCCCATTCTATTTGACTGGAGGTTAGCCCTAGCCATATTCGCCATACTGACCATGACTATGGGCAACCTTCTAGCTTTGCTCCAAGAAGATATAAAGAGGCTTCTAGCTTACAGCTCAATAGCCCACATCGGCTACATCGTCTTCGGCCTCTCGATAGCGACTGTGACGGGCGTGGCAGGCGGACTGTTTCACGTACTGAATCACGCTCTCATAAAGGCCCTCCTCTTCTTGGGTGCCGGCGCATTCATACATGCCACATCAACCCGAAACATTGAAGACCTAGCAGGCATCGGCAGGAAGATGCCCCTAGTGGCCACATGCTTCACAATAGGCCTCTTCGCCCTCGCTGGGATACCGGGTTTGAATGTTTTTTGGAGCGAGTTCACAATAGTGACCGCCGCCCTAGCGGCAGGCTCCATCTACACACCATTGGCCATAGTGATGGTGGTTAACATCTTGATCGGCGTAGCATACTATCTCAGACTCGTCCAGTCAATCTTCTTCAAACCTGTGACTGAAGTCTCTTCAGGAGTCCACGGCGTCAGTCCAACCCTAGCCCTACCACTAATAATCTTGGCCATAGCTGGAATTGTGATCGGGATATATCCAACTCCAGTGTTGGATTTGGTTACCAACATCGCGTCAAGCCTAGCTGGCTAACTTTAAAGAGCGGTAGAGCCTACTTGGATGGCGATGGATAGACGTAGGGGGAAGGTTGGTAGGGGTCACTCTGTTAAGGAGGTGAGGGAGAAGGTTCTCCAAACCATCAGGGAACTGGGACTCAGAATCACTAGATACATCGAGGAAGGCGAATATCCACAGCTGGAGATTCCGTCGAGAACAACATCCAACATAGAATATGACAGCAAGCTAAGGCAGTATGTGCTGGGACCCAAGAAGGTTGTCAGGACTGTTAAGAACATAAAACATCTCAGACCCATGGCTCAGCTTATGTGGACAGCAATGTTCACCTCACAGCTGATCAGGGAGAGGAAGACCAGCACCCTTAGGGATGCTTTTTACAACGCTCTGGGCTTCGGAGTTGATTTCGAGGACCAGCAGGAGAGTGATGAGACTGTGACGGAGCTGGAGACACTGCTGGGTGTCGTGAGAGAGGACTTCAACATATACCCTGAGGAGCGGTCCAGCGTCTTCGGCTCGCTGGTGATAGAGTATACGGTGCCGGGATATGAGGGGCGGCGGCTCGACCTCACCACAATACCGGATGGTGCTATGATCGGGCCTGCCATGACCACGGCCGAGTTCGTGAGATGTGATGCCAAGCAAGTCTTCGTGGTGGAGAAGGGAGCGATTTACCAGAGATTCCTTGAGGAAAATGTGACTGGAAAACATAAGGCAATCATAATCCACACTGCTGGTCAGGCTCCACGGGCCACCCGCCGCTTCATCAGGAGGCTGAACCAAGAGCTCAACCTACCTGTCTACATATTCACTGACGGCGATCCTTGGGGAATGCATATCGCAAGCGTGCTGGTATTCGGCTCGGCCCTCGCCGCTCATGTGAGGGAGTTGAATGTGCCAGACGCCGTCTGGGCGGGTCTTTGGGCTAGTGATATTGAAAAGTATAAGCTCCCCTCAATGAGGTTTAATGAGGAGGATATGAGGAGGGTGTCCGAGCTGGAGAGAGACCCTAGGTATGTGACTGACCCGTGGAAGAGGGAGATTGGGAACTTTAGAAGATTGCAGAAGAAGGCAGAGCTTGAGGCTTTGAGCCGCTATGGACTGGAATATATCGTCACTGACTATCTGCCTGAAAAGCTTGCCGAAGTCGCTAAGTGAGGTGGAGTGGCTAGGATTATTGAGAATGTCCCGGCCCTGCTTCTCACAAAGCCTGTTAGGACGATTGTGGTGGCCGACCTACATCTAGGGTTTGAGGAGGAGCTAAGGATTGCTGGTGTGAGAATACCCCCTCAAAGTCCACGTGTTGTGGAGGCACTGGCCGAATTATGTGTTAGGGAGAGAGCCCGGCGGCTTGTAGTCTTGGGAGACCTCAAACATCAATTCGTAGGGGCCTCGCAGCTAGAGAGGAAGATTCTGCCCAAGCTGGTCTCTAGGCTGAGAGAGGGTGTAGGTGAGGTTATGGTGATACCTGGCAATCATGACGGCGACTTAGATGAGATTCTGGGAGACCTTGTCACGATGCTACCGGTGAGGGGTTGGTATATTGCTGAGGAGAGGGTAGGGCTGACACATGGTCATGTGAAGCCTGATAAGCAGCTGCTCAGGGCTAGGTTGTTGGTGGTGGGCCATCTCCATCCGGTTCTCAGGCTTGGCTATGGTGAGGCGTCTTCCCGGTTTAGGGTCTGGCTGATGATGAGGGGCGAAAGACGTGTCCTCTGCAATAGGTTGCTGGACAATGACTGCGGCCGTATGGGGGGTGTGATACAGCTTCTCATCATGCCTAGCTTCAACATGATGCTCACTGGCAGGTCTGTGACCGACCTAGACCATCGGTCTCTCGGACGTGGACCGCTGCTAAGCTCAGGTGTCTTCAACTTAGATGAAGCGGAGGTGTTAACATTGGAAGGTGTGAGTCTTGGGAAGCTGGCCAACCTGAGGAGTGGGGGTCGGTGGTAGATACACTGGAGATAATGGCAGAGGAGTATGGTGAGCTGTTTGAGGAGGCCTACCAGGCGGTTGGAGACGGTAAGGTCAAGAGGTATTTCTTCAAGCCCAGCGGCCGGGTGCGATGGGTTGTGGTGGGCAGACATCGAGACTACCTCATACTCCCTACAGCCAGCTACTGTACATGCGAGGACTTCTTCTTCAGAGTCCTCAGCCACGAGAAGCCCATGTGCTACCACCTATTAGCCCAGAAGATCGCCACCATCACAGACAGATATGAAGCCATTGAGGAGGATGACACCTGGTACCCAAGATTAATGAGGGAGTGGCTCCCACAGCCCACAAGCAAACCTAAAAATAACAAAGTCTAAACAGCCCATAGCCGGGGTAGGGTAGCTAGGTAACTCGCCGGCCTCGAGATCAGAGAAGCTGGTCAGGAAAGCCGGTGGCCCTTTCGGGCCGCGTGGGTTCAAATCCCACCCCCGGCGAGTGGTGTGTTGGATAGTTCTTATGGCCTTGGGTTGGTACGTCTTATCCTATGCCGTCCGGGGCTAGGAGGGGCTGGCCTGGCTATAATGAGGTGTTGGTGAGGAGGAGTTGAGCTGTTTTCTCCGTACCTTGGATGAGTGGGATGGTAAGCTTGGGTCGATGAACGGCTGGAAGGGCCTCCTCTGCCGCCTCCCTAGAATACGCTAGGGAGGGGGGTGTATGGGTTTTGAAGTGGAGCGGAGACCTGACACCCATGAAAATAGAATACAGCTAAACCAACTGGACAGAGAGGAACATGCTTACAAAACCTGTTCATTCCCAGGATAAACTCTCGTCTCGAAATGAGCTTAAACGAATATCTATTCAGATAGTTGTAATTCAGGCATTTTTCAATACGCGTTAGGGAAGAATGCCTCGAGAGCTCCCGAG
The DNA here is from genome assembly GCA_038891515.1 of Nitrososphaerota archaeon. Taxonomy (GTDB): domain Archaea; phylum Thermoproteota; class Nitrososphaeria_A; order Caldarchaeales; family Caldarchaeaceae; genus HRBIN01. The sequence continues at coordinate 17,070 of JAWAEB010000024.1, forward strand.
CATCAGCTTGAAAGTTTAATGAACAACACTGAGCGTGATGGTATTCTCCCTGTGATTGTTCTTCCGTTGGTGGCTAACGTTATGCCCTCATAAGCCTGCACAAAGTCTTCCTCACGTGTGGAGAATGGAGAGCTGTCTCTCCAGTTTTGCCGATTATCTCTCAGAACATAGCTCACCATCGTTTTACTTTCAAAATTCCCAAGGAGTAAATGAAGCTCGGGAGTGTTGTTTTCCGATGCGTTGACTATAATTATGCTGACCTGTTTACCGTCGCTGCTTTTGGTGGCTATGAGGGGTGTTGACGGGCCGCTGGCCGGCAAAGCAAGCCCTTGCCACAGACTGTGGCTAAAGACCCAGTAGCTGTAGGGTGCTGTCCCCCTTGCATCCAGCACAAAGTCGCCTAGGAATCGTTGAAAGTAGTAATACAGCCAGTAGACCATGGAACGTAGGTTTGGGTCTTCGTGGGTTAGTAGGCCGAAGGCCGGTTCCGACGAGGGATTGCGTGTGAACATGGTCCAGGTGGAGGCACCTTCGACAAGGCCTTCACGCAGGTAGTAGACCAGCCTTACGGCCCGCTGGAGCATGCCGTAGGTGTTTCCATTCCGTGGCTCGGAGTAGACATTCCAGTCGCCTGCCTTTCGTGTTCCCGCCGCTCCCCATTCTGTGTCGTAGTGATAGATGTGCTTGCCTTGGTTTTGGGGAAACTGTCCAGCCATCTCCAGCTGCATCGCCTGCACTTTCATTACGGCGTAGTTGTAGGCCAGTGTAAAATACTCCAGCATGTCGTCAGCAACGATTCCATCGCTCCAGTTATAATAGTGGCCGATTAGGAAGTCGTAAAACCCCGCCGTCTTCTCCAAGACCATCTGAGTCCAAGCCTCACGCCGTGTAAGGTCTTCGACACCGTTGATCGATAGGCCTATCTGAGCCTCAGGCTGAACAGACTTTATAGCAGTGCTGACGTCTCTGAGATAACGGCTGAACCGTTCAACCCGTGTATCGAGGCTGTCTCGGCTGTCTGCGAAGCCGTTCAGCACAAACCCGGTCTCCTTCTCGACGATGGGGATGTAAACCTCGTTGCCAACCTCCCACATACGGAAACGATACCCCCTATCCATGGAGTATCTGACGAGCTCAGCCCAGAACTCGGGCCTAGGGTATATTGTATCCTTGTCTTGCTGGGTTGTGTAAAGCTGGATGCCCAGGACTATGCTCTCTTGAGGGATGTTCAGCCTGTCCGCCATGCTCGACCAGATGTCCAACGCCTGTTTGGCGTCGAACTGAACATACCAGTTTTCCGCAGCCTTTCCAGCATGCTTCCACCGGTCGTACATGGCAAGCTCGTGGACACGTGTCATCCTCAGCCCCAGGCCACGGACCGCTGGCTCAAAGTCTCCGCATGGATGGTTGTCCAGCCTGTAGCTACCGTGTCTGTCCACGGGAAGCCCAGCCCTACACCGGCCCTCGGTCCTCCACCCCGCATCACCGTCCCCCACATGAAAGAACGAAACCCCGAGAACACGTCTGTTAACCTCCCTCAGCACGCGGCCAGCGTCAACAACCACGTCCAAGAGACGGCCGGGAACCAGGCGATGATTCAGACCGGTGCTCCAAGCCTCCGAGACAACAGTCAACCGCTGTGTGACGGTTGACGTATGGGTTTGAGGCGAAACCGACGTAACGGTCTTCGTCGACAGCGCTGTCAGGGTTACAGTACCCCGTTCGGTCACGGTTTCGACCAATGTCCGCTGCATCGTAGTCATGTTTTCCCGCGGCTCCAGCCTGCCTGTCAGATAACCGCCTAGGCCGGAGGCAACAGCCGCTGCAGCCGCCGCGCTGACAGCCCTGACACCCGCAGCAGCTAGAAAACCCCTTCTATTCAACGCGTCAGCCATACACCCACTGGAAAACATCCAGAAATTTATTTCCACACAACAGAACAGAACAACGCTTAATACGCCATAATTCGGCACAACCGGGTTTAAACCACTTAAAGCGTATGGCGTAAGCATTCAACTATACAGAGGCCCTAGACGGGATTATCCAAACAAGGCAGACCTGCTTTGATGAATCTAGTAAGGTTTTAGAAACTACGGGAAACCTTACTGCTCACGAGCCCCAGAGAGGTGGCTTATGTCGCACTACGGCTTTATCTTATCGGATTACTCGACATCATTGCTGCTTTAGCAGGTTTTGTGAGAGGTGGACTGGTTGCTTTTTCCCTGCTGCTGCTCGGCATCGTAATCTGTCTAGGCACTCTAGCATACTACCCAGCACTTTCGCCAAGTGCCGGCATGATGGTCAGCATCCTGTTCCATCGGAAAAGATTCCAGCCCTTACAACCGTGTTGCTCGGCGGCATCCCTCCAATCCAGTCCATCGCTGTTCTCGTTGTTCCGCTCTTCACCTCTCCACCGTTAGCCCTAGTTTTGGCATCCGCGGGGCTGTATGTCCAACTGCGGAAGAGCTAGACGCTTAATGCTTCTTCCATCTCTCTTCCCAAGATTAGCTTGATTCCGTGTTTCTCGGTTTCTGTCCTGAGCTTCTCTACTAGGTTTTCAGGTGCTACGCCGACGGACAACACCACCATGAATGGTTTTTTACGGTGTTTTGACGACACTGCTTCAGCCCTCTCCAGTAGCTTGGCTATCTCTTTATTCATTTCCTCCTCGTCTCTGAGCCTGCTGGTCACCTCTCCAACTACCAGTGGTTCTTCGCAGAACATGTCTATCTCAAGGACTTCGCCGTTCTTGAGAACATATCCCCTGCCAACCCTAGCTTCCGGATACCCCAGCTCTTCAAGGAGGACCTGTACGTAAGCGTTGGCGTGCATCTCGTAGGTTACTCCTAGAGCGGAGCCGAGCTCGGCGAAACCCCTCGAAACCCTTCTGTCCAACCTCTCATAAGCCCTCCTCAAATCTCTAACCTCCTCCCACAACCTCCTCTGCCCTTCCCAAAGCTTCTCCTGACCTTCCCATAGCTTGTTCTGTCCTTCCCAAAGCTTCTCCTGACCTTCCCTCAAGCTTCTAACCTCCTCCCAAAGCCTGTTCTGGTTCTCCCATAGCTTGTTCTGTCCTTCCTCCAGCCTGTCGAGGCGTTTGAGTATCTCGAGTATCCCTATCCTGCCTGCCACGGCGTACCTGAACTCCTCATCCTCGTCGAGAAGCCTCAGCAGCTCCCTCTTCAGGTCAACAGCCATCCCTATCCACCCATCAACTC
>JAWAEB010000025.1:0-19681 GCA_038891515.1 Nitrososphaerota archaeon
CTGCCGTAGGTCTTTATGTCCAGATGCGAAAGAGTTAAGCCCTAGCCTTCCACTGTACTGGACGGCGATGATGTGGGACTCGAACTTGATTGGTGATTTTCTCTGGGGTATCTGAGCCACAACACTATATGAGCGTCTCAATCCTCTCAATTATATCCCGCATAGATACGAGTCCCACCAAATTCCCCTGAGAGTCCAAAACTGGTATGTGTCTTATTCGATGGGTCTCCATAATGTTCTTAGCCTCGTTCAGTGAGGAGTCTCCACGTACGGTTATGGGTGGGGATGTCATAAAATCTCCCACCTTAAATTCATAGGGTGTCCTCTTGGAGAAGAGCCTTACGAAGTCCCGCTCAGTTATTATACCCACACATCTCCCCTCAGATACCACCACGAGACAGCCGATACGGTTCTCATACATCTTCCGAGCAGCCTCAACTAGGGAGGTATTCACATCGACGGTGTGGACCTGCTTGGTCATTATCTCTGACACCTTCACAGACTGCACATGACGTATTGAAAACAGCCCGCTTATAACATCTACTCCATTATTCTCTCCATAAGGCCTGGAAGCTCTGCTATGCTTTCTATGATATAGTCGGGACTAGCGTCCTCGTCTGGCACCAATCCAAAAAGACCGGTCTTCACAAGTATCCCGACACCACCCGCCAGCCTAGCCAGCATCAGGTCTGTGTCAGCCCTGTCACCGACGAAGGCAACCTTGCCTCCCTCGAGACCGAGCAGCTCTAAGACTGCCTTCATACATTGGGGATATGGCTTGCCCATGTAGAGAGGCTGTGCGCCGGTGGCCGCAGATATGGCTGCCGCTATGGCGCCGGCACCTGGATCGAGGCCGTCGTCAGAGGGATATATGTTATCAGGGTTTGTGCAGATGAATGTAGCGCCTGCCAAGATTGCCCTACATGCAGCTGAGAGCTTACGGTAGGTAAGCGCTCTGTCCAAACCACTGACAACGTATGTGGCTTCCCACCACCTATCCAGGTCAACTATCTCCAGTCCATACTCACCGGCCTCCTCTATGAATCCAGCCTCTGTTATAGCGAGTATCCGTGGTCTCGGGGCTATTCTGGATAGGTGCTGGGCCGCTATGGTTCCCGAGGTTAGTATCTCATTCATGTCAGAATCTATGCCCATCCTAGCCAACTTCTCCACATATCGTCTCCTGCTGAGGGTGGAGTTATTGGTGAGAAAGACTATCCGGAGACCCATGCCCCTGAGACTGGCTACTGCTTCCCTCGCTCCTGGTATCGGGGTATCGCCTATGTAAACACAGCCATCTAGGTCCAGCACCACACCCTCCAGCCTTGACATCCCGGCTGGCATGGCGGGGGACCTAGTTAAATAACCTCATCCCACAGAATTCACTGGACTAGCATGGCCTATGAGAGGCTTGTACGTAAGGTGACGCATGAAAACCTCTGGCTATACATATTGACGCTTCTTAAGGAGGGGCCGTTATACGGTTATGAACTGCGGAAGCTGATTGAGGAGAGGTTTGGCTTTAAGCCAGGTCAGGTTACCGCCTATTTGGTTCTTTACAGGCTTGTGGGTGCGGGATACATAAGGGTTGTAGGCGAGTCTAGGGGGAGCAGGGGTCCATCTAGAAGATACTATGAGATAACGGATAAGGGCCTGGAGGTGCTTGGAAAGGCTCGTGTCTTCCTTTCTGAGATCTTGGGCAAGCTGGGCTAATATTTTATGACCGTAAAGTATTTGAGCAGCCCCAAGCCATCCAACGCCATGCCCAAAGTAAGGGTGGCCATAATAGGGGTGGGCAACTGCGCCTCCGCCTTGATTCAAGGAGTGTATTTCTACCGTGACGCAGACGACGCCCAGTTCATCCCCGGCCTCATGCATCCCAAATTGGGAGGTTACCGTGTGGGAGACATAGAGTTTGTGGCAGCCTTTGATATAGATCGGAACAAGGTGGGGGTGGATTTGTCCCAAGCCATATTCCAGAAGCCCAACAATACCATCAGGTTCGCTGAAGTTCCAAAGATGGGAGTGGAGGTGATGCGTGGGATGACCCATGACAGTGTGGGAAAATACCTAAGCCAAGTAATTGAGAAGCACCCCTCACCCACCGTGGACGTAGCTGACGTTCTCAAGTCCACTGCAGCAGACGTGGTGGTCAACTTCTTACCTGTGGGAAGCGAGTCCGCCACCAAGTGGTATGTAGAACAGGCCCTCGCAGCTGGAACTGGATTTGTGAACGGTATCCCAGTCTTCATTGCTAGGGAGCCTAGGTGGCAGGAAATTTTCTACAAACGGAACGTGCCGCTGGTGGGCGATGATGTGAAGTCTCAAGTGGGTGCCACGATACTCCACCGTGTCCTAGCCAAGCTCTTCGTGGACAGGGGTGTGAGGATAGACAGGTCATACCAGCTTAACTTCGGAGGCAACACTGACTTCCTCAACATGCTGGAGCGGGAGCGGCTTCAGTCCAAGAAGGTCTCCAAGACATCGGCTGTCACCTCGATGATACCCTACCAACTCGACTCCGACGATATACACATAGGGCCCAGCGACTACGTGCCATGGCTCGCAGACCGGAAATGGGCATACATAAGGCTTGAAGGAACATCTTTCGGTAACGCGCCGCTTAACGTGGAGGTGAAGCTTGAGGTTTGGGATAGTCCCAACTCTGCTGGAGTCGTGATAGATGCCCTCAGGTGTGTCAAGATAGCTAAGGACAGGGGGGTAGGAGGAGTGTTGGTTGGACCGTCTGCCTATTTCATGAAATCGCCGCCGGTACAGTATCCAGACGATGTGGCGAGGCGGATGGTGGAAGAATTCATAGAGGGCAGGGACTAGCCCGCCAGCCCCACACCCTCAGAGGCGCCGAAATTATCGGCTAGTCTGGCGAGGCAGTGTCTCTTCAGCTCAGGATTGAGGCGGGACTCCCTAATCGAGTCGACGAGTTGCTGAAGCCTAGATAAGACAACTGCCTCATCATAGTATCTAGGAAGCTCATCCACCAGATAGGCTGGGTCGCGGAAGCTGGGGCTGATATCATAGTACACCATGCTACCTAGGGCAAGGAGCTTGACAATCTCCCTTCCCACACCCTGTATCGCCAGCATTTTCTCAAAATCTTGGGGTGGGTTCTCCCTCAGCCTGCTCAGCAGAAGCCAGTTTATGTTCCCCCGTGGCATGAGAAACTCGACCCTCTCCTTTTCCCCCTCACCGGTTAACCTCGTCTGCTTATCCAGATGTATATAGTCCCTCAGTCTCTGGAGCTTCGGCAAGTCCATCTTAATAATCTCCACCGATGTCTTCCGACATCCTGAGCTCTCCCTCGCGGTCATGTCCAGCACAATCGGCTTTCTCTCCTGAGAGATAATCCCAGTATGAGGTTCCTCCACAAAGTTACGCAGATAGCCTGAGAACCAGTGATACCTCCTGACAGTCTGTGTTAGAGAGTTTTGGCTTTGCTGGATTATAGTCCAAACGCCGCTCATGGAGAGGACCATCATGTGGAAGTAAAGGTCGAAGCCATCCTGTATCGCCACGCTGTCTATCTTTGCGGCCATTCTACTGCAGTAGGCGAGTTGCTCCACTTTGCCTGGCGGCAATCCGAATTGGGCAGCAGCTACAGGTAGCTCCTTTGGTATGTTAAACCTTGAGAGAAACTTGCCGCCTAGAACTGCCACACCATCCCTATATGAGACCGACTCCTTGAGAACGGCTGAAAGAACAAGGGTGGAGTCACCACCCAGCTCGTCTAGCCCAGTGGGTATGAGGAGGAAGTCGGTGAAATAGGGCTCCGCCAGTCCGGCCACGAACTCATCGGGGCCGTATAAGCCAATATAAGACCGGCTTATCTCCCTCAATATGTTGCAGGCACGTGCATAGTTGATTGATGCATACCTGCCGGTATTGTTCCTCAACTCTCTAATGCCGGCCCTATACATGACTGCTCGGCAGATGAGGTTGGATATAAACTGCCACCAGCTAGAATCCTATACCTTATACGCCAAGCATATGTAGCTATGGCACAGATATTACGACATCCTATTTCTCCATCTTAGGGTTACATAAATCAGACTCACCGCCACCGTTGGAATGTATATCGTAAATAGAACGAATGGTATTGTGAGGATAGGCCCGAACAGAGTTTGAATTACAGTCGTGCCCGTGGAGACGGTCAGCATTAGAATTGCAGCATCACGCCAGCTCCTCACCTCAGAGCTCAAGGCCTCTGCTCACCGACCTTCATCAGCTCCCTCAAAGGCAGGTCCACGTATGTTCCATTGGGCCTCTTCCTCCGCACCACTATTGGGAGGACGCCTCTCTCAAACTCACGTGTGGCTATGTCGAGGGGCGTGTCTCCCGGCCTAACCTCAACTAGGGGGAAGGCGCCAAGAGATATCTGCAGAGCCCTGCCGCCCAGGATTCTAGCTTTCTCGTACTTTGTCAGGGGGTAATGGATGGGGCGGAGGTCAGTCTTCTCCTGACTCGCCAACTCCGCCTTCTTCCTTTCCCTCTCCCTTCTTTGACGGCCCGCCAGTCTCTAGTCTCGAGGCAGCTATCACGTCATCGATCTTCAGTATCATCGCCGCAGCCTCAACTGAGGACTTTATAGCCTGTTTCTTGACCAGCAGCGGGTCAAGCACGTCCAGCTTCAGCATATCTGCAGGCTCGCCTTTGAAAACATTAACACCGTAGGAGAGGTTCCCCTCCTTATGCTTTGATGTCAGGTTTACGATTGCTTCTATTGGATCCATGCCAGAGCTCTCAGCAAGCTGTGAAGGAACTATCTCAAGCGCCTCGGCGAATCTGTTGACAGCCAGCTGTTCCTTGCCTGGAAGGGACTTGGCATAGTCTCGCAACCTCAGAGCCGTCTCAATCTCGCTGGCTCCACCTCCGGGAACAACCTTACCCTCCACTATCACGTCCTTAACAACGTTGAGGGCGTCTTTGATTGACCTCTCTGCCTCGTCCACAACTCTCTGCGTCCCACCTCTGATCAATATTGTGAAGGATTTGGGGTTCTCGCACCCCTCGATGAATAGCATCTTGTCCTCTCCGACACGCCTCTCCTCCACTAGTGCGGCCTTTCCCAGGTCAGCAGGGGTTATATCGTCTATTCTGGATATTACCCTGCCCTTGGTTGCCTTGGCCAGCTTGTCCATGTCACTCTTCTTGATTCTCCTAGCAGCCAATATTCCTCTCTTGGCGAGAAAATACTGAGCTAAGTCGTCGATCCCCTTCTGACATAGGACCACATTGGCCCCTGTTGACGCCACCTTCTCCACCATCTGCCTCAACATATCCTCCTCCTGCTTCATGAAGGCTCGCATCTGCTCCGGAGACTCGATGTTTAGCTTGGCGTCGAACTCCGTCTTCTCTATCTCGAGAGCGGCGTCTAGAAGGGCTATCTTGGCGTTTCTCACCAGCTTAGGCATGTCTGGATGAACGACTTCCTTATCCAGCACTATACCATCTATCAACTTGGTATCTCGGAGCGACTGACCCTCCTTCTTCTCCAGCTTCACATCGTCCAAGTCCACTGTCCACTTGTCACCTACTTTCTCCGCCACTCTTGTCACAGCCTCGACCGCTAGGTCAGCTAGATAGTCGGCCTCTTCTGCTACCAGCTTGCTTATCATGGATGTCTTAGCAACCTTCTTGAGAATGGATTTGTCCGTGGGCGTTACCTTAATCCCTATCTCGTCGAGTATTTCAAGGGCTTTGACGGCGGCCTTCCTGTAACCCTCGATGATCACCGTCGGATGTACCTCCTTCTCAATCAGCTCCTCCGCTTTGGAAAGTAGCTCTCCCGCAAGGACGACCGATGTAGTGGTTCCGTCTCCGACTTCCTCATCCTGAGCCTTGGCCACCTCCACAAGCATCTTGGCCACTGGGTGCTCCACATCCATCTCCTTTAGGATGGTTGCGCCGTCGTTGGTTATCACTATGTCTCCGAAGCTGTCCACAAGCATCTTGTCCATGCCTCTCGGGCCCAACGATGAACGCATCGTCTCCGCAATGATCTTGGCCACCATAATGTTGGCGTTCTGGGTCTCTCGCCCTCTCACCCTCTTAGCTCCTTCCTTGAGGATTATAACGGGCTGAGTAGCCCCACTACCAACTGTTGCAGCCATAATTCACCACACCATTATCCCTAACGTTTGGTACTTTTTTATAAAGGTTAACGGGGGGTTTTTGCCTGGGGGAGACTAATAAATGTTATTGTCCATAAGAAGGCTCTGTTAACTTGAGCCATTGTCATCACCCCCTTTGCGCTATGTATTATGGTTAGTGTCTCTGGCTGGCTGAAAAGCTGGAATAGGTTGAGCCATCTCCATACATGTCCTAGGGTACAGTTCTTCCTCCTGCATGGGTAGTGGTCGTCGAAGCATTCTGTCCTATCCTTGTGTCTGTATAGCCCTCTCCATAGCCATTCCCCAAACCTACACCTATGATACCATGGAGCCCCATCGGTCCAGACAGGATGCCTACCATAAGCCATCACAAGACTCTCCAGGAATAGCCCAGCCTGTATGCTGTTCCTATTCCAGGAGAGCCAGAATCCAAGGATGCGTCTCTGGAAAGGCTTGTAGGCAACCCACACCCATGCCAGAAACCCCTTCAGCATTACAGCCGTCTCATAGAAACCCTACACCTAGCAGACAGGATCCTCCTGAACCCTGGAAGCCTCTCAACCCATCTCCAGACAGATACGTGGCTCCTGTCAATGAAAGGCTTAAGAGCCCTAGAGGCAGACCTGAAGCTCAGGCCGAGAAAGACTAGGTAAAGCCCGTACGGGATGGTGAGGAAGCCTGTCCTCTCCATCAAAAGCATAGGAAGTAAAGGAGAAGACTAGGCCAAAACCGTATCACCCAAGTTAACAGAGCCCTTCTTTCTTCTAGCAAGAAATATATACGGCCTTGGCTAACAAATTAGCCATGGTCCTTAGCGAGCTCCAAGAGGGTGTAACAGGCTCGACGCCAGCCTCCGTAATCAGCCAGCTGAAAATTGCTCTGGGGGAGGAGAACGTCAGCACGGACTGGACGGACAGGTTCATGTACGCCCGTAGCCTAGCGTGGCCCTTCCTGATGAAGTATCCCGATGTTGTGGTTAGGCCCCATTCTCCAATGGATGTTATTCAGATTCTAAGGATTGCCAATAGACATAAGGTTCCAGTGGTGGCGAAGGGCGGGATTGGTGAGGGTGCCAGCGTTCCGCTCGAGGGCGGAATCCTCATAGACCTCACTACCCTCAACAGGATAGAGATACATCCGGAGGACAGGGTTGTGGTGGTAGAGGCAGGAGCCAGCTGGCACCAGATGCTGGCAGAACTACTCAAGCACAACCTCACGGTACCCATATGGCCCACATACGAGTCGGCCGCTGTTGCAAGCGCGGCTTTTGTAAACCCAAGCCACGGGTATGGCTCCACAAGGTATGGAGTTGTGGCAGACCTCTGCATAGGAGTCGAAATAGCTTTCCCCAATGGTGAGATTATAAGGACTGGGGCCTTGGCGAATGAGGCCACAGAGTTTGGGGTCTTCTACCGATACCCAAACGGCCCAGAATTCACAGGGTTGTGGACCCAGATAGAGAGTAACTTCGGGGTCATAACGCGTCTAGCCTTCAAGACCATCGACTTCAGGAAGGAGTGGCTGGCCACCCAATACTTCACCTTTAGGCGGGAGCAGCTGGACGCATGTGGGAAGGCTATATTCAAGCTGGTGAGGCATGAGATATTCGATGTCCACTTCAACGACCGCTGGTGGGTTCTTCCAGCTATATGGGAGGGTGTTGTGAAGGACATTCCTGATGATGCTTGGTTCCATATCTCCATAATAAACTTTGGCAGGACAGAGGAGGAGTTGAGAGCGCAGGAGGAGATATGCAGGACTGTGATGAAAGAGTATGGCGGTAGGGAGAATGTGGAGGCTGCAGAGAGGCTGGTGGGACCCACAAGATGGAGGCCAGACTATGAGAGGCAGCCTGCCGAGCCTTGGCCAGCATGGAATCTAGTGGGTCATGACTCATGGGGTTCTAGAAACACTAGGAATTCCGGAATGTGGTTCACCACATCCCAGCACTTCCCATACAGATTCTTCAACGAAGTATATGAGCATCATGAGACGGTGGCCAAGGAGGTTGGCGTATGGAGTGAGCGTTATCTGCCGTGGCATGATAGCTTCGCATGTAGGGACTCATTCAAGACGGAGACTTTCATCATGTACAATCCCTACAGTCTCGAGGACATGAGAAAAGTGGGCGAGTATCTGGTGAAGTTTTTCCCAGTCATCGTTAAGAAAGGAGCCTCTTTCCATGGACTGACAATACAGTTCCACGGCAAGGCAGCTATGGAGAAGCTTGGACCTCTCTATGAATGGATGAAGAGGCTGAGAGACCAGGTTGACCCCAACCAGATAATGAATCCTGGAACGCTCTTCTAGAGGCTGCTGCCATGACCACGCTTCTAGAACCTTATAAGAGATGGCTCTACGCCGTCGACATCCACCCAAGCTCTGGTTGTGTCGCGTGTGGAAACTGTTATGGACGTGGCCCTGCTAACTGGCTAGCAGATCAACACAACACAGCTGACTGGAAGTGCGTACCATTCGATTACTTCGGTTGGAGGAGCTACTCGCCCTCCTCCTTCTGGGAGCTTGCCACCAAGTATTATCATGGGCTCATCAAGATCGACGACGAGGTTAGTTCTAGGATGTTCTCCTGCTCCCAGTGCGGCCTGTGCGATGAGGTCTGCGGTATTGTTTCAGGCGACCAGCGGCTCTCTGAGATATTTAGGATTTTCAGAGCTGAGATATTTGAGAAAATGGGCCCATTCCGTGGGTTGTCTGAGATAGTTAGGAACGTGAATGAGTCGGGAAATATCTACGGGATAAGAGAGAGGAAGTTCTGGGGTGAGGGATTGGTTAAACCTTATGACGATGGTGGCAAGTCCGAGACAGCGCTCTATGTGGGAGATACAGCCTATTTCATGCTACCAGAAGTAGCTCAGGCGGCCTCCTCGGTTCTGCAATCCATTGGGGTTAGTTTTTCAGCCTTCAGAGATGAGCCTAACGCTGGTTATGAGCTGGAGATGGCTGGCGACTTTCATGGAGCTAGGCGACAGTGGGAGCGTGTTAGGGAGGTTCTTAAAAGATACGGCGTTAAGACCCTGGTTTGCCTAGGAGCTCAAGACTTCCACATCTTGAAGCGGGAGATAGGTGACGCCGTCCAAGTTCACCATCTGACAACCTTCGTCGCATCAAGGGGCAGGCCGAAGACAAAACCCTATGATGCGCGGGTTGCCTATCATGACCCATGTTATCTTGCAAGGCATGCAGGCAGTAGATCTCCCAGAGGTGCTAGAGTTGTGGAGGAGCCTAGACTTGTACTATCGTGGGTAGAGCGACTTGAGGTGGTAGAGCTGAGGCATAGGGGTCGCTGGACATGGTGCGTGGGAGAGTGTGGATGCCTGCCTTGGTCCTTTCCTAAGCTGGCTGACTGGCGTGCAGAGAAACTCATTAAAGAGGTGGAGTCGCTGGATGTTAGTAAGCTCGTCACAGCATCGCCGCCTGAGCTCCTTCACTTAAGGAACAACGCCAAGAGGCTCGGTTCCAGACTAGAGGTGGTTGACATATCTCAGATTCTTGTCACGAACATCTCTAAATGACTCCCTTTTCAACATCCGCTATGGCCGTCAATGCTGCGTTGCGTCCCGGGATGCCGCTAACTCCACCACCCGGGTGCGTGTAGGCTCCGCACATATATAGGCCCCTGATTGGTGTCCTATAGGAGGCGTATCCTGGGAACGGTCTGAGGTACAGTGATTGGTCGAGGCTGGCCTTGCCAATACCTGGGTCAGCGTTGATAATATTAGGGTTGATGAATTCTAGATCCGCGGGAGAGAGGACCACACGCTTAAGAATCAACCCCTTGACACCGGGAGCGTAAACCTCCAGCGTATCTATACACCTATCTCCGAACCCCTCCTTCACATCCTCCCACTTCGTACCCCTCAGCCTTGCAGGTGTCCTGACAAAATTCCAGAGGGTGTGCTTGCCAGGCGGGGCCCTACTCTGGTCATATAGGGTCGTGTTATCTATCGTCATGAAAGGCTCATCCGGCAGAATACTGTTTAAGCATTGATTATATGCTCTAGAGACAGACTCTATCGACGGTCCGATCTGGACAATACCCGCACGTCTGACATCTTCCTGCCTATAGCTCAACCAGCCATTGAGGGCTGCGTGTATCATGACCTGACTCACGGTGGAGAACTTGAACCGCCTCACCTTCTGTATGAAGCTACTGTCAAGGTTATCCTCACCCACCAGATTGAGGAAGAGGCTCTTGGGCTCCGCGCTTGCCAACACACCCCTCCTGACCTCAATCCGCCCTCCTCCTGAGAGTTGAACACCCACGGCTCTCCCATCCCTCACCAAGATCCTAGTCACCTCGGAGCCTGTCCAAACCACTCCACCAAAGGCTTTGAACGAGTCAGCTAAAGCCGAGACGAGGGATGCCATACCACCGACAGGTACACCGCAGCCCCTGAACTGGAGAATACCGAGAAACACTAGGAGAAAGAGCGTCGTCCCAGCATCCTCGGGAGAATATGGGACATGATTGCTCACCCACACCGAGAGCCAGGCCTTCACCTCCTCGGACTCGAAATTCTCATCCATGAAATCCCTAGCAGATAGAAATGAGAGTCTAAGGAGTTCAAGCCCATCCTCACTCTCCTCCAGCAGGGAGGCCAACGCGCTTAAAGGCTGGGGCGGCGCAAGCAGCCCTCCCAATAATATCCCACTGTTCTCTTCAAACATCTTCAGCACCTCACCTAGACGCTTCGCGTCTCTCTTAGAGAAGGCCTCCACAGATTTGAGAGTCCTCTCTATATTTCGATAAATGTAAATGGCGCGGCCGTCAGGGAAGGTGTGGGCTGTCACAGGATCCGGTAGGGCCTCCCTAAAGCCGTAGCGCTCCAACTCCAAATCCTCCTTCACCGGGCCCGCTTTCAAAATGTTGAGAGAAGTTGCCATCACATCATGCTTGAAGCCTGGCAGCGTTATTTCACGTGTGATGGCACATCCTCCCAATTCACTGCTCCTCTCCAGCAGGATGACCGAGAAACCCCTCCTAACTAGGTAGGCGGCAGAAGTCAGTCCGTTGACTCCGCCACCCACTACAGCGAAGTCGAAGCTCATACCCGAGCTGATAGGCTTTTCCAGAGCTGGAATGGCTTGATATGGCTTGTAGTAACAGTAACTCCATATGTATTGAGGGCGTCTTCCACCGCCGAGGCTATCGCCGCCAGCGGTGAGCCTCCCCCCTCTCCCACCCCTCTCGTGCCTAATAGTGTGCTGGAGAGGCTGGGCGTCTCTATTGAGACCACCTTGTTGAATGATGGCGCGTCTGCAGCCGTTGGAGCAAGGTAATCCATGAGGCTCGAGCTGAGTAGCTGACCATCCTCGGAGTATTCAAAGACCTCATACAGAGCTGCCGCCCACGCGTTGAACGCCGAGCCTATCACCTGACCCTTAACAATTGTGGGGTTTATCTGCCGGCCACAGTCATCCACTATCGCATAGTCCAGCACCTTCACCTCACCTGTCTCCCTATCCACCTGCACAACTGCTGCATGTACCTGATAAGAGTAGGTTAGGGTGAGGTTGCCTCTCTTCTCAGCAGGGTCGGGGTATGTGAAGTCGGGGGCGTATACGGCGTGGGCGAAAAGCCCAGGCTCGAAGCCTTTTGGCAGCAACCTCAGGTTTGACCAAGCAACATTGGCCACCTCCCAGAGCGGCTTCTTCACACGACCGTCAGGGGATTGGACCTCACCGTTAACAATGTTTAGCCTCGTCCAATCCTCACCGGTCATCGCTCCCACAATCTTGAGAATCTTCTCCCTTACACTCCTAGCTGCCATGACCAGGGCCGTGGCCCCCAGCGCCGCAAATCTACTGGCATAGGTCCCCGAATGTCCGCTATATGGGTTGGTGTAGGAGTCGAAGCCGACGAGGATAGTGACTTGGTCAGGGGATACGCCTAGCTCGTCAGCCACTAGCTGCCGTCCAACAGTTTCATGTCCCTGGCCTTGTGGGCTGCTGCTGAGGGCTGCTATGATGTTTCCCATGTTGTCCACCTTAACCCATGCAGCCTCGCTCCCGCCAGACATAGGGAAGTAGGGGTTTATCACCCTGACCTGCCCAAAGTTGTTTGAGCCCGAGTCCACAGTGGCCCCAAAGCCAATCCCGATGTATCTTCCCTGACCAGCCGCCCGCTCCTTCTCCCCCATCCACTTCTCATAATCTATCAGCTCCATGGCCTTTCTGAGTGCGAGGGCGTAGTCGCCCCCATCATATACGCATCCGCTGGGGGTTGTGTAGGGCATCTCCTCCCGTCTAATGAAGTTTCTCAGCCTTATCTCATGGGATGATAGCCCTAGCTTCTTCGCACCGAGGTCCAGAACCCTCTCCACCATCCACATATGCTGTAGCCTCGAATAGCCTCTCACTGGACCTGTCGGACACTTGTTAGTGGCCACCGAGTAGAAATCCACGTAAATATTCTTGACCCTATACATGTTGGGAGAGACCTGCGCCCATATTACCGCACCAAGCGGCTCATACCTGGGATACGCCCCAATGTCATCAATAGCTTTGGCCTTGATTGCTATGAGCTCACCATCCCTCCTAAAAGCAGCCTTCACATGGAAGATCCTCTCATTGCAATGGGTTGATGCGGCTAAGTTCTCCCTCCTAGTCTCAACCCACTTAACCGGACGGCGCAGCATTATCGAAAGAAGTCCCATCAGGGTCATGTAGACATAGTTGTTGATCTTTGTTCCGAATCCGCCGCCTATGTCCTTGCTTATCAGCCTTATCTTGCTGAGAGGCTTCTTAAGGGCTACACTGATCATGAAGCCTACCACCATGGGCATCTGGTTGTTGGCGTATATAGTGAGAGTGTCGTCTTCAGCATCATAGTCGGCCACTATGATGTTATTCTCTAGGGGTATCGCGCTGAACCTGTTGAAGTGCAGCCTCTCCTCAATCACCAAATAGGCCTCCTTGAACGCCTTCTCCACATCTCCATAATTATACACGCCGTTCCATATCACATTGCTTCCGACCCCCTCGTGGAGTATTGGCGCATCCTTTTCCAAGGCCTTCTCACCATCCACTACGACAGGGAGCGGGTCATACTCCACCTCTATCATCTCAAGAGCATCGTATGCCGTGTACGGATCCTCAGCCACGACAACAGCCACGGGCTCACCCATGTACCGCACCTTGTCTACCGCCATCGGATAGTCGACAACCTTATCCCCGGGAGGCGGTGCTATCTGGGGAAAAGGGGCGGTAAGCCTTGCCACCTCGGCTCCCGTAACCACCTTCAACACTCCCGGAACCGCCTGAGCCTTTGACACATCTACGGCGACGATTCTTGCATGTGCATAGGTGCTACGCAGTATCGCGGCATAGGCCTGGTTGGGGAGAATAATATCCTCCACAAACGTGCCCCTCCCCCTTATCAACCTCTGATCCTCATAGCGTTTGATGCCTTTCCCCACCCATTTCTCCACCCTTTCATAAACTAGCGTGGACATGGTGAGTCAACCTTCAACAGAGTATATAAGAATTAAGCCATGTACTTCAACCGTTATAAGATGGGCTTTGAGTCGTAACCGCGGACGGCGGATGGCGCAGGTGGTTGAATTTAGGAGACCAGGATGGAAGATGCGTGAGCTGGAGGAGTTGGCCGATCTCTTCAAACAGTTTAGGGTAGTAGCTGTTTTTGACCTGACGGGGCTAAGAGCCAACATCATACATGAGATGAGGAAGATACTTAGGGGCAGCTGCGTCATAAGGGTGGCTAAGAAGAAACTGTTCATCAAAGCCTGTGAGCTTGCCGGTAGGCCGGAGTTGAAAGCCCTAGTCGAGGATGTCAAAGGACCGATTGGCTTCATAATGAGCAGCATAGACAGCTTCAAGCTCTCGACACTCCTCGAGAAGAGCAAGGTGCCCATGTTCGCGAAAGCTGGTGAGAGGGCTGATTTTGATGTTTGGGTCTCCGAGACCAATACAGGCCTCCCCCCCGGCCCCATACTCAGCGACTTCGGAAAGATGAAGATACCTACAAGGATTGAGGGCGGCCAAGTGTGGATAGCGAGAGACACTAAGGTGGCGAGCAAGGGTGATGTGATATCTGACCTTCTGGCCAGCATGTTGGTAAAGCTGGGTGTGAAGGCGGTGCTAAGGGGGTTGACCATACGAAGGGCGTATGAGGATGGTCTGATTCTTAGAGAGGAGCATCTAAGGATTAGTCTGGAAGATGTGCTGCGGGATATCATCTCCACATATGCACTTGCCCTTGCCTTAGCCGCGGGTATAGGCTACGTGACATCTGAGACTGTAGCGCCCATGTTATCCAAGTCGTTCAGGGAGGCAATTGCAGTGGCTGTGACGGCTGGCTACGTGACAGGTGAGACTCTGGGCCCAGTCCTAGGTAGGGCTGAGAGGGAGGCCCTACATCTTGCCAGTATCCTTGAGACCAAGCAATAACCTGTCCAAATCCGCAAGAGTGTCCATGACCCTCTCCCGTGGTCCATAACCCTGTCCCAGTTTACCCCTGCCTCCACCTTTACCACCCGCAGAAACACACAATCTGGAGGCTATTTCCCCTGCGTCGTACCCTTTATTGAGGGCTTGTTCGTTGGCATAAACAACAACCCTCGAGTTAGGAGAGCCCGAGATTATCACACATACTGCAGGAGACTGGGCTTTAACAACCTCACCAGCCAGCTGGATAATGTAGTCCTGGTCCTCATCCTCCTCTTCTGCGGTGTAGACCGTCAGGTCTCCGATGGATACCCCCACCTGCCGAATCTCTACAGCCTTCAACGGTATTATCTCCTCTCTAAGCCTCTTCATCTTCTTCCTCAGCACCTTCACTTCCTCACCCAGTTCGGCCACCCGCCTAGGAACATCATCCAGAGGACTCCCAAGACTGGCGGCCACCTCGGCCAGGAGGCTCTCCGTTCTTTGGATGTTTTTAAGTGATGCCGGGCCGGCTGTGAAGATCAGCCGCTCGATTCCATCCTGTATCCTCTCACTTCGGATTATCTTTATCAGTCCAACATCTTCCGTGGTTTCGCAGTGCAGTCCACCGCAGGCCTCTGCGTCCCATCCGGGGATTTCTACAACCCTTATCGTGCCCAGGGGGACCTCCCCGCCCTGATAAAGTGAGAAGCCATACTCCTGCTCTGCCTCATTCCTCTCCCTCCAAAAAATCTTGACCGGCACTTTACGGGAGACAACAGAGTTGGCCACCTCCTCAATCATCCGCACATCCTCATCTGTTAACCGTTTATGATGGTAGATGTCCAAACGTCCCATTTCGGCATCCTTCTTGGCTCCGGCCTGCCAAGCATGCTTGCCTAACACCCTTCTCACTGTCCCAATCAATATGTGGGTGGCGGTATGATGCCTGACTATCGATAGCCTCCGCTCCCTATCCACGAGCCCCTCTACAATTTCGCCAACTCTCGGCGGCTCCCCCTCATACCTGTGCAGTATAACCTCACCCAACTGCTGGGTGTCCACTATCCTGCAACCCTTTCCGTCAAATATTAGCTCACCCGTGTCCCCTACTTGGCCTCCACTCTCAGGGTAGAAGAGGGTCGATTCAAGTATTATGAAACCTGCCTCCACACCAAGCACTCGGGCTTTAAAGGAGAAAGACCATGGGCTCTCATAGTAGAGCTTCTCAGTCTTGGGATAGTTGATAAGGGATATGGTCTCCCCAGCCCTTACCGTTGCCTGTGGAGCCTCCCGCAAATGCCTTGAGGCCACGAGCTCATAGAAGTTCTCAGGTATCTCCACCTCCAAATCCTCTGACGAGGCTATCTCGCTGACGATGTCTGGTGTAATTCCCTTTTCATCATATAGGCTTACCAGTCGCTCGGGAGTTATTCTGCCTCCACGCTTCTTGAGCTCCCTCACCTCCCTCAAGATGTATTCAGAGCCTTTGGCAAGTGTGTCACGGAACTTCCCAATCTCATGACCCACGAGTTCTAGGACCTCATTCTTCATATCGGCTAGGTGTGGAAAGTCACGCGCCCAATAGTCGAGCTGTAGGTTAAGGAGATCTGGGAACCTCTCTTCAGAGCCAAAGTGTCTGAGAAGCCTATACGTCCTCCTGATGAGGAGCCGCACAAGATATCCAGCCCTCACGTTGCTGGGCACGATACCCTCCGCAAGAATGAAGGATATGGCCTTCGTGAAATCCAGCACAGAACAGGCCTTCTCATACGGCTCGATGAAATTCCTAATATCCTCCAGCGATAATCCGGTAAGGGATGCTATCCTCCTTCTCATCTCAGCCGTTGTGGCGTCGCTCTTGGGAATGACCTGGCCCGTGTAGAGTGCATATTCCCTGAGAAGCTGGTGAGGTGGCCTTTCCACACCTAATATATTGGCCACATCCCATATAATCCCCTTGTAAATGGTCTCGAATGCACTGGGAGTGCCGTTGCTAAACCATGCCAGCCTCTCGATCCCATATCCTGTATCAACCGTCTTGACAGGAGTTTCCATCCTCCCCCCATCCACAGTCTTGAATTTCATGAAGACGAGTGTAGCAACCTCCAGACCTCCTGAGATAACTTCGAGGCAGGGCCCCTCGTTACCGCCGCCTGCCCACCAAGCCTCCTTATACGTGATCTCCTGGGGCTCCACGCCAATCACCCTAGTCATAAACTCTTGGCAATAGGCCGCCGTCTCACTCTTCCAGTAGACATGGTGGTCGGGGTAGTTGAAAGCATGATGACCACCCATCTCGAAGACCGTCAGATGCCTACCAAAGGTCAGACCTACCTTGTCCAAGTCCACCAGCCTTGCGCAAGGCTGGCTAATCACCAGAGGGTTGGCTGGAGGGGGTGCGATGCCATCTGTGACCCATGGCTGAAACGCCACTATAGATGCGTCGGTGAGGAATAGGTCTGTTCTCCATCTGGCCACTAGTGGATATGGTCTGACTGGCTTGTGTCCCCTCTCCTCAAAGAAGCGTATGAAGTCTCTCCTAGCATCCGCCACCGATAGAACCCGGGCTGTGTATCGCCTCAGCATGAAGTCATAGTTGACACATGGCGCCTCGTTACAGACCGTCTTGGACTCGTCAAGTGTCCAGAAGAAATCTCCGCATACAGAGCAGGCCCTTCTCTGAAAACCGTTCTCCAGAAAATACTCTAAACGATACTCATCTGGATCAAACCTCATGAACAGGACACCGAGGTCATCCGAACAGGGCGCTCAGGCCAGCCAGAGCCTCCTCCTTTTTCTCCTCTTCCTTCTTCTCTTCCTTAGCAGGCGCCGCCGGAGTTGCCGCCGCAACTGGTACCGGTGCGACAGGTGCAGCCGTAGCTTGTTTGAGGACTTCGTCTATGTTCACTTCCGACAGGGCGGCCACTAATGATTTGACCCTCGCTTGGTCCGGCGTGGCTCCAGCCGCCTCCAGCACCCTAGTTAGACTAGCCTCATCTATCTTCTTCCCCGCTTTGTGGAGTAGTAATGCGGCGTAGACGTATTCCAAGGTCTTCCAACACCTTTTGGACTTGGGGTGGACTGGTTTTTAAGTGTTCCAGCCTACCCATTAATGGGCTTCTCCTGAGAGTTTATCATAGAACTGAGCGATGGCTGCGAAGTCAAAGTCTCTCAGGCCCATTGAAGCGCATGACTTATAAAGCTCTCTCACCACACCTCCTAGGAATAGTGGGAATCCCATCTCCTCAGCCAGCTCCGAAAGGATATGCAGGTCTTTAAGCGCCAAATCCACCGTGAAGGCTGCCTTCCAATCACCTTTTAAGATCTTGGGCCCCTTTGTCTCAGATATGTATGTCTTTTGGTTGGAGCTATTCCAGATCTCCAATGTGAGACTCGGATCAAGTCCGGCCCTCTTGGCCAAGGTGAAGGCCTCGGCAAACGCTGCTGTCATCAGCCATAGGTGGAGGTTGAATATTATTTTGAGGGAAGAGGCCCGACCCACATCACCCAGATACCAGACCCGCCTCCCCATAGACTCGAGGATGGGCCTCACTTTGTCAAATGTTGACGGGTTCCCTGATGATAGTATAGTCAGCGATGCTTCAGCAGCCGCTTGCACACTTCCCATCACCGGCGCGTCCAGAAGATCCACACCCCTAGAGGATAGCTCCATAGCCATTCTCCGCACCACAATAGGTGAGTTGGTGCTCATATCCACAACGACTTTGCCTGGTGATAATCCATCCAACACGCCCACCCCCCTGTAGGGTCCACGGCCCAGAATCACGTCGGTCGTTGCCTCAGGTGTGGCCAGCATGCTGATTATCACTGTACTCTTCCTGGCCAATTCTGCAGGTGAGCTGACTGCAATCGCTCCCTTCGAAGACAGTTCCGCTGTCTTCACAACTGTGCGGTTCCAGACCACTGTCTCATATTTCTTCAAGAGGTTTTCGGCAAGCTTGGAGCCCATCCTGCCCAGCCCGATGACTCCAACTACTTCCACGGGAGCGCCCTATCCCACCGGATATATAAGCGTGTGAAACCCTCCACCGCCCCACTAAATTTTAAATACATAGCAAGAACCCCACCACTATGCTCTACGGAGTCAATCTTCCCACCTATGGAAACAAGATGTCAGCCTCTGGAATAGCTGAGGTAGCTTCCGAGGCTGAGAGACTGGGCTTCTCAGACGTCTGGACAATCGACCACACCATCATGGCACGCCAATATGGCTATCCCTATGGCCGCATATTTGAGTCGCTCACGGTTCTATCATATGTGGCTGCCAGGACATCAAAGGTGAGGATAGGCACGTCAATCCTCTCACTCCCCCTCAGAAACCCCATTCTCGTAGCCAAACAAGTGGTGACACTCGACCACCTCTCATGCGGACGATTTATCTTCGGGGTGGGGCTTGGAAAGGGTGAGGACGATATACCTGAGTTCAATTTCCTCGGAGCCGACTACCGCCGCAGAGGCGAATATGCTACTGAGGCAATCAAGATAATGAAGATGCTTTGGACCTCGGACAACCCCTCCTTCCACGGAAGATACTACAGCTTCGAAGACTGCGTATTCGAGCCTAAACCTGTTCAGAAGCCCCACCCACCCATATGGTGGGCTGGCTCCTCGGAAAAGGCTCTCAGAAGGGTTGTAGAGTCGGGTGATGGATGGCAGCCCATAACTTATAAGGACAAACCCATAACGCCGCAGGACTACCACATGCTTAGGGACAGACTTGAAAAGATGCGGGGTGGAAGAAAGATAACATACTCCCTCAGAATACATCTAGACCTCCACGTGGTCAGTAAATACCAATACACAACAACGATTGAAGAGCTCGGGCCGAGACTTTCAGCCTTTGACAAGGCCGGAGTCGAGCATGTCGTGATTGATATGGGAGACCTAAGTGCCGATGAATACAAACAGTTAATGGCTCAATTCATGAAGGAAATAGCGCCCACCATTTGAAAGCGGAGCTATTTCTCCCCTTTCAACTCCGCTCTGTAAAATACGGGAGTGCCGCCAAGGAGGCGGCTATGGGAAATAGCTCTGTAAACATTTTGGTCCTCAACCATACAGCGAATAATGGCAGGGAAGCACGGCAAGTTCTCTACTGCCTGCTTGGAAGGCCCATTGCCAGG
>JAWAEB010000026.1:0-19039 GCA_038891515.1 Nitrososphaerota archaeon
ATTCTCTGGTGATACTATACCTGATGAGAGGCTGGTCAACCTAGCCATAGGATGCGACATCCTAGTCCATGAATGCAGTTTCCCCCACGGAGAACTTGTGGGCAAGCACACTTCCGAGATCCAGCTGGCCGAGATAACCTCTAAGGTGAGGCCGAGGATGGTTGTGGCCACCCACCTATACCCAGCTTGGGAGGGGCGTGAGGATTCCATTGTCCAGGTGCTTGCCTCGACTGGTGTGAAGGCGTTAGTCGCCCAAGACATGATGGATGTCATATAGATATAAGGCGGACTGTTGCAACGGCTCCCGTGATACTGTCGGACTTCGACCTCCTCAACTATATCAGAAGTGGGAGACTTCAGATAGAGCCGTTCAGCGACGACATAGTGAGGGAGAATGGGCTGGACCTCAGGATAGGCGGCCAGATAGCCAGATTCAATAAGAACAACAGTGTATTCGACACGAGGACAGGTGAGGCTAAGGACTTTTACTACTTTGAGGAAGGAGACGCCTTCGTCATAAACAGGGGCGAGCATGTGCTACTCCACACTTGGGAGTATCTACGTCTCCCCAAAGACCTCATGGGGTTCGTTAACCTGAGAAGCAGCTACGCCCGCATAGGGCTTACAATCCCACCCACCATAGTGGACGCCAACTTCGAGGGGGAGTTAACCATAGAGCTGGTGGGAGGCGATTTCCCAGTCAGACTATATAGGGGAGATAGGTTCCTTCATGTGGTGTTTGCCAGACTCTCCTCCATCGTTGAGAAGCCCTACATGGGCCGCTACCAAGGACAGCGGGGGGTTAAGCTACCATCCTTCAGATAAGGCCTCCAGCTATTGGAGGGAGGATGACCACCACATCCCCATCCCTGAGCACCTTCCGCCCCCACTCCCGCCTCTCCACGTTCTCACCGTTCAGAGCAACTGCAAACCCAGAGCGCAGTAATCCATCCTCACCGAAAATCCTAGACAGCACAGCACCGTACCTCCCCCGGATGGCTGACAGAAAATCCGCCACCGTAGATCCGTCCTCCAACACTATCACATCAGACTCAAGCCCGGTCATCTCTCTGAGAAACGCATAGAACCTAGTGGATACCTTCATGCACCCTCAATCCATGCATGTGAGCCGTCAAGATAAATCTCCTTCTTGAAGAGCGCTGGCTCTCTCTTATACCTCTCCACAGCTGTTTCGAGGGCTGCAAGAACTTCCCGTCTCTTCAGCCCCGCAACAGCCACTAGGACTACAGCCTCGCCCAGCTCAAACCTGCCCGTGAGATGCCACACACCCACAAACCTCAATCGATACTCGGCAGTCACCTCGTCACATATCCTACGTATAGCCTTATTGGCGTGCTCCGGATAAGACTCCATCACAAGCGACTCAACACCCTTCTCATCCAACCCTCTAGACTTGACAACACCGACAAAGAACGCCACCGCACCACAGCTGCCATCCGAGACAAGATCAAGAACAGAGCTGAAGATGGACCTCAAGTCTAGGCCGCTCTTCTCATAGACGCCGGGCAGCGGCACATCTACCATGTAATCGTATAGACATGCCCTGAATTTATTTTTGGCCAAAAAGCACAGTCGCAAGCACGACGCCGATCCACGATTGCCTCACAAGACTCTTTCAGGCAAGAAATGTTGGAGAATGGCAGGAATCGTCACACATCTACCGATTCTAAAAGACGTCACTAACTAGAGAAAAATGGATGAAGAAAGAGTTTATATCCAATCATTTTCTCACGAATGTCGAGGTTCGAAGAAAAGATAATGCTGTCAAGTCAAGCAAAGGAGGAAATAATTGTCGGCAAGCATGTCTTCGGCAACCTCTATGAATGTAGTGAGGACGCTCTACTCAACGAGGAAGAGCTGAAGAAAACAGTTCTGAAGGCTGTCGAGGTAGCAGAAATGACGTTGGTTGAGCTCAGGTCATGGTCTTTTGGCGGTAGAAAGGGTGGCGTCTCAGTCATAGCCCTAGTTCAAGAAAGCCACATCGCCCTCCACACATGGGCCCACTACGGATACGCAACAGTCGACGTCTACACATGCGGTCCCCACAGTCAGCCAGAAAAAGCCTTCGACTACATAGCCTCGAAGCTCTCTCCAGCTAAGATCTCTAGATATGTTGCGGACAGGTCTTCGGTTTTAAGGTATAAGTAAAAAGTTATACCTCCAATAATATTTTTTGCTCTAAGCCATATTTGCACATAAAAACCTCTGTCCGATTTTTCGAACATTATTGGCTGGCGGCAATAGCTCATTGACACCTTCCCATCCATCGCATTCGCCGTTGCGCTAACGTTACATCTGTCCGAACAACCACCCGATTCGAAATCCTAGTGGACCGATGGGGGTATAAGAAGCCCTAGGAGGGGGCTCTCCCAGCGTTCACCATCAGCAACACCCATATTAACGCAAAATATGTTGCTTTAGATCGCTCTCCACAACGCAAAGCAAAATGCCCAACAATCCATATTGAAATGGGCATTCTATGGTGTATTAGGCCTGTTTTCTGTTTGATTTTTCGAATGCACATTGTTAGAGCGTACGGGCTCTCATTTTCAAGAGCCATAGGTAAATCTTAAAAGTTCCAAGGTATACCTTAAACCCATGAAAGCAAGGGCGGAGAAGAAGACCAAGAAAGAAAAACTGGATGAAAAGGTTCTTCGGGCATCCCTCAAAAGGGCTCTCGAGCAGCCTAGGCTCGCCTTTTACTCACCACTGGCTGCCTGCGTCTTGAACTACATGAAGAACACAATACCTAGGTATAGCATAAGCGATGAGCTGGCGGGTATAGTGGAGCCGGCCCTAAAGGAGAGGTGGCCAGCTCTGACTTTGAAGGCTGAACGAATGATTGGGAGAAGACAGGCCTAGTCGAGCTTGATGGCTCTGTCTAGGATCTTCTGGATTTTCAGGGGGTCAGGCGTGCCGGCGACTCTGTAGGGGGGTGGTCTGGCTATGGAATCGGTGACCAGGGCTACGGCAGCTGCCAGTCCCCGTAGATCGGGGCCTATTTCCAAGAGGTTGGCTATGAAGGCGCCTGTCAGGATGTCGCCTGCTCCTGTGGCATCCACACCACCCATAATCTGTGATGGGACCAGCCAATCGCCCATCTCTCTGGAGATTACCAAAACTCCCTCCCTCAAGCCTATGATGAGATGCTCGGCCCCCATCTGGGCCAGCCTAACAGCAGCTGCTGCGACCGACCTCAAACCCGTAGCCGCCTCCACCTCCTCATGGGATGCGTGGACAACCGCAGCCTCTAGAATTGAGGGGGATGCCAGTCGCTTGAGCGTCACAACACCGTCCTCTCCAGTTGTTCTGAGGAACCCCTGCAGGTCCACACATCTAAGTTTACACGATATAGAGCGGATGTCCTGGATGCTTATCTCACCCGCCACTGGAGAGAAGAGGACGGCATCGGCATATATGTACTCCAGCATTTGTGTCGGTATGGGTGGTCCTGGGTGGATGAGCCTAAGGATCCGCTTATGGTGTGACCATGAGCTGGAGTAGGTGGTGGATGGCTTGTCGGAAAAGTTTATGATGGGCTTGACCCCATGCCTCTCCAGGTATTGAATATGTTGTCTGGGGTAGCCGTCTCCCACGGAGGCGATGACTGAAACCTCGCACCCCATGGCTGCTGCTGCCAACCCTGCATACCATGGTGAGCCGCCTGGTATCCGTTCTCCGGTGGGCAGTATGTCTATAGTGAGGTTGCCCACCACCGATAGATTTGGTCTTCTACCCATCTGGCTGTTGTGTAGCTGGTTAATATTTAAATGAGCCCTGCGTGGGTAGGTGGGGGGTTGAGTCAGACAATTCAGCGAGTTCAACCAGTGAGGCGGTTTAGGGATGAGGTGAAAAACCTAGAGAAATTCCTAGAGGCAGGCTACCGTGTTGTTGGGCGGCATTCAGCCGTTAAGGTTTGCCACTGGACCAAGTCAGCCTTGAGGGGTGGTAAGATGTGCTACAAGAGTTGGTATGGCATAGAGAGTCATCGGTGCATCCAGATGACACCATCAGTCCAGTACTGCAATATGATGTGTGTATTCTGCTGGAGGTTCCACACACCCAATAGGGTTGAGCCATACGCCGGCGAATGGGACAGCCCATCCGAGATCTTGGACGGGGTTATAGAAGCGCAGCGACAGCTTCTCTCTGGATTCGGAGGAAACCAAAAAGTGGCTAGGGAGCGGTTTATAGAGTCCATGAGTCCTAGGCACCTAGCCATCTCCCTAGATGGCGAGCCCACACTATACCCCCATCTGGCTGACTTTATCAGGGAGGCGTCTAGGCGGGGAATGACCACATTTCTAGTAACTAATGGAACAATGCCGAAGAGGCTTAGGGAGCTGGCAGGGTCTGCCGAGCCCACGACCATCTATCTCAGCCTCTATGGACCGGACCTGGAGACACATCTCAGGACCAATAAGCCTCTTCTGGCCGACAGCTGGGAGAAGGTGATGGATTCCCTCAGGGTGATACATGGGATGAGATGCAGGAAAATCATACGCCTAACCCTCGTTAAGGGCTATAACATGCACTCGCCAGCGAAATATGCCGAGCTGATAGGCCTCGCACAACCCGACTACGTCGAGTGTAAGGGATACACGCATGTAGGAGAGTCGCAGAAGAGACTCAAACGGGAGAACATGCCATCTATGGATGAGCTGAGGAACTTCGCCCAGTCATTGGCGGGTATACTCAAGTTTTCCATCGTGGCCGAAGACGATGTGAGTAGGGTTGTGCTGGCCGCCAACCCCGAATCCAGTTACTTCCGTGAAATGAGGGACGAGCTCTCATCGGTAGGCGGGCCCCAGCTCCCCAACACCCAGTAAAAGCTTCCTATAGGTCACCCGCAAGTCCTCTGGGAGAACCCTAGTCTCTGAGATCGTTGTCATGTAGTTGGTGTCACCCCTCCACCTAGGAACTATGTGGAAGTGGACATGGTCGGCTATGCCGGCCCCTGCTACCCGGCCCAGGTTGGCCCCTATGTTGAAACCATCTGGATTGAGGACGTGCCTGAGAAGCTTGATTGAGTATGAGACTAGCCATATTGCGTCTGAGAGTTCCTCTCCGCTGAGGTCCGTCAGGTTGGGGACGTGTCTGTAGGGTGTGACCACTAAGTGACCGTTGTTGTATGGGTATGTGTTCATAACTATGTAAGAGTACCGCCCCCTTTGGAGGACCAACCTACCCTCATCATCACGCTCCCGGCCTATTAGGCAGAAGACGCATCCGCTCTCATCTTTGGCGGACTTGATGTACTCCATTCTCCAAGGTGCCCAGATCCTATCCACTTCACGCCACTCAATACCCAAGCCATTCATCTAGATTAAAGGATTTATCTATGAGGCCTTAGGAGCGCATCTGACCATCTTTCTGAGATACTGGCACGGTAAAGCCGGCTTACATGACCGCTATCCACGGTGTTAAGGAAGCTTACGAGTGTGTGAACAGGCACAACGCAGGTAGTTCCCACAATCCTTGACATGGGCTCATAGACTGTTACCACCACAGGATATAGGAAGACCTCAAGCCCTCCCGGTGCAACCTTATTTAGATGCTCGGCCAAGGCTTTCGTCCTCACCTCCTGCCGTCCCGCCACGTCCAAGAGGGTCTTCCCCGTGAGGGGTTTGGCCCATCTCTTGCAGTCAACGATGAGACATACGCTATCACGCCAGAGGATGAGATCCACCTGATATCTCTTCCTACCCTCCCTGAAATGGATGTTACCGAAGACTCGGTACCCAGTACGTCGTCCCGCCTCCATGGTGAAACTCTCCATCTCCCCCCAGGATAGGAGCCTAGCAACCGAGCTGGGGTCACAGCCATGCTCGAGCGCCTTTATGGCAGTTAGCACCCTCGATGACGGTTCCGCCCGCCAGTACATCTCAATCACCTGTGCTGCAAGGTCTGGGTCAACACCACATCGCTGGGCAACCGTCTTCAAGTCCGGCACGTTGTTGTCTCTAGTTACCACCAGGATGGCCATCAATATCCGCCCCACCACTTCCTTGCTCACACTCATGTCTAGCCGAATAGATTCTCATCAGGCGGCCTAATTATGTGTCCGGCTGGTGCCTCCCTTCGGTCATACTTGTATCCCCTGATTATGGCTACTGGTGTCCCCTCATCAGCCTGACCTATGACCAGCTCAGCCGCAGAAGCCAGCTCATCAGCAACACACGTTACCTTGGAGATGAGGACACGGCCGAACAGGTCCTTCTCACCTCTCCTATCCCATAGTGGGTTGATTCCACTGCATCCAATCGCGATGTTGACAGTCCCCCGCCTAAAAGGCCTTCCAAACGTGTCACATATTATCACAGCCACATCAGCACCAGTAAGCTTTCTCAGTCCGTCCCTTATCCGTGCGGCGGATAGATCAGGGTCTACTGGAAGTGTGAGGACATGGTAGGGACCGCCCGAGTTGGATGCATCCACTCCGGCGTTGGCGCAAATTAGACCATGGTGTGTCTCACAAATAATCACATTTCTCGCCACACGGATTATCCGCCTACTCTCTCTTAGGATCACCTCCACATGCCTCGGGTCTTTCCCCACCTGAGCGGCAACCCTCTCCGCCTCCGGCCTCGGCTTCACGGTTCTAAGGTCTATCCGCCTTCCCTCGGCCCTTGAGACAATCGTATGCGCTATGACTATAATATCCCCGTCCAATATGGTTATGGCAGCTTTCTCAGCGGCCTGCGCCACCACATGAGCTATGTCTTCACCCTTATCCACGATAGGGACTCCTGGGATGGCAAATATTTCGACAGAACTCAGGCCTGAATTCAAAGCCCAAGCCTGTCCAGCTTACGCCTTGCTTTGGAGGCAGCTGCAGCCTTCACCGCTGTTAGGTCTTCTTCCACCTCGTTTGTCTTTCTCTTAACGAATAATCCACAGCGGCCATCTGGGAGGAGCTTGGCTTGAATACACTGGGCGTATGGACACTGATATCCGATGCATGCCGCCTCAACCCAGTTGCACCATGGCGGGTTTCTTTTGAAGTCAAGCGCTTTCTTGGCACATCTGAAGAATCTGCACAGGGGGTTGCATATTGGGGTCGGCTCCCTGCTCAAAGTCCAAGTCTGCAATTCCGGCCCTCCACTTCAGTTGGCTGGGGAAATTCATACATGCTTGCTTTTTAGTGTTGCCCAGCATATCGCCAAGCCCTGTACCCGAAAGCCACAACTACAGCCAAAAGTCCACCGATGGCCGCCGCCAAAACCACCTCAAAGGGCATAACCGTATCTCCCATGAAGACATAGCTGCTGAATCTTATGTCCAGCCTACCCTCCGCCGAGAAATAGGCCGTCTCCCTAGCCAAAAGCCTACCTCCTGAAGTGACGTCAACCCTCACCAACCCCGGTAGCTCGGAGGTGATCACAACAGGCCTGCCGGATAGCTTACCCTCGAACACATCCCGCCCATCTACGCTAACCTTTAGCTGGAAGTCCGTGGCATGGCGTCCCAAAGCATCGACTACGCTTATTGTTATTGGGAAGTTGACCGAGTTGACAGTCATGGTGAGGGGCTGCTCATCCACATTCAGGGTCTTCCTGAAGACGACCAAGTTCTTGTAGAGGATTGTGACATCGTTAGGTCCCGCAAAAACGGACAGCCTAGCTTGGCCGCTGCTATCAGTTATGGCTGTGGCGTTGCGTCCAGTGAGGGGGTCGCTTATCACCACCTCTGCCCGAACCAGTGGTCCCCCAGCTGCATCCACCACGGTCATCCGCACCACGGTAGTCCTCAGTACCATGTCGGTGGTTACCTCTCCTGCCTCGAGTCTCAGAGACTGGCTTGAAACAATAGTCCTGCCCCTGTAGGCTGTGAGGTTGTAGTCGCCCGCCTCCGTGGTTGATAGAGGTATACCGACGAGCCTGAGCTGGCCTTGACTGTCGGTACGGCCTCCTACGAATGCTCCGAGGCTGGCTGAGTTGACCACCACCACTATTCCCTGTACTGGGTTGCCCGAGTCATCCAAGGTCCTAACCACAATGTTACCCACATCCGCTTGCACCTCCAGCCCTAAGTCCAAGGTGAGCATTCTCTTATCCGAGAAGACTGTCAGGTCCTTGGTATCAACCTTCATGAGAACACTTAACGTATATTCCCCCACAATCTCAGATGAGATGACACCTGTCAGGGTGGCCTTCCCATCCTGCAGACTAGCCTGCTGTGAGTAGTTGCCTGCCCTGAGGGATACTGTGGCTTGGGACTTGAGCTGTGAGCCAGCCCTATCCAAAACCGTGATATCTAGGTTGAGGAGCTTGGCCACCATCTGCAGAGTGGCTAAAGGTGTCTCCAGCCTTACATGCCCCTCACCTATGTCCATACCCTCTTTAATTATCCTCAACCTATACTCTCCACCGACACCATCCACAGAGGAATATGGAAGGTCGTTGAATGTTACATATCCGGTGGTGTTGGTCCTTTGCGTGGCTTCCACCCGTCCAGATGGAGAGGACACTGTTACGGCTGTGTTGGCTACTGGCCTACCAGCCAAGTCTTGAACAGCAACAATCACTCTACCCAGAGGTGCGACCAATGACACTGACGAGACCGATGGAAACTCGACAACCGTTGTGTTGAGTGGGATATCCCCTAGTGAGACCGTTACTGTGTATGTGCCTGGTTGCAGACCTGCTAGGATGGCCCAGCCGGTGGCGTTGGTTGTTGCGCGGGCGGCGACCCCTCCCGTGGTAGCTGTCACGCTGATTCCCTGCCTCGCCGTTCCGTCTGCTGTGACCACATGTACGTAGAGATTTTCTTCCTGCCCAGCTGAGAGACCAATCGAGGCTGACAACAGTAGCGCTAGGACGGCTAGCTGGAGTGTCCTCCCCATCCACCTTCACTGGCGGCTCCCTTTTATTTCCTCACTTTAAGTCTGAAGGAGCGGACGGCTGGAAAGGAGCTTATGAGCATCCATCAGCGTCTTTTTGGCCGTCTCGAATGTAAGTCTCTCCAGAGCTTTCTCATAGCCAAGCCATGCATAGTCCCTGTGCTCGTGAGAGAGGACCACACTCTTTGTCCTAGTTCGGCCTAGGTAGAATATCACTTCCTTCCTCACTAGAGTTCGGTTCTTCCGGTACATGTAGCCAATGGTCCTCCTGAAGCCAGGCATAATCTCGATATCCGTGAGTCCTGTCTCCTCTCTAACCTCCCTCTTCACAGTATCCATCTCAGCCTCCTTATTCTCGATATGACCCTTGGGGAAGTCCCAGTGGCCCTTCCCATATCGGAGGAGAAGATACTCCACTCCAGACGAGTCGGCGTAGAAGATGACTGCGCCGGCCGACCGCTCAACCACTCTCTCCCCCAATCCCAATCCGGTGTATAGCTGATTTGAGCGGACATATATGCTTAAAAGCTATCCCATCATCCCCGTTCCCAGCGGAAAATGCAACCACTCACCAAGCCGTCTTGGATCAAGACGAGAATCCCATCAGGACCGGAATATATCAGGGTCCGGAACATTCTGAGGCGGAACATGCTCCACACAGTATGTGAGGAGGCGCTATGTCCCAACATCTCAGAGTGCTGGGGAGGGGGGACGGCCACATTCATGTTATTGGGTGATGTCTGCACCCGAGGTTGTCGTTTCTGCGCAGTCAAGACAGGCCATCCTGGTGGGGTTATAGAGGGTGAGGAGCCTGAGCTGGTGGCTAGGGCTGTGGCTGAGATGGGACTAAAATATGTGGTGCTCACATCCGTGTGTAGGGACGATTTACGGGACGGTGGGGCAGAACACTTCGCCGCCACGGTTAGGGCCATCAAGACAGCAAACCCAGATGTAATGGTTGAGACCCTGATACCAGATTTCAACGGCTCAACCGAGGCCATCGGGACCGTAGTAGAATCAAATCCCGACGTAATAGCCCATAACGTGGAGACGGTTCCAAGACTCACCCCACTGGTCAGGGATAGGAGGGCAACCTTCCACCAATCGGTCAAGGTCCTCGAAACAGTGAAGAAGCTCAACAGAAGAATCTTCACCAAATCCTCCCTAATGCTTGGCCTTGGCGAAAAGTATCAAGAGGTGGTGGAGACCCTCAAGACTCTAAGAGCTTCTGAAGTGGACATAGTAACCCTTGGCCAGTATCTCAGGCCCACTATGAGGCATGTACCAGTCAATGAGTATGTCCACCCAGAGGTATTCAAGCAGCTCGGGGCCGAGGCGATGAGGATGGGGTTTCTATACGTGGCATCAGGTCCGCTTGTGAGAAGCTCGTACAGGGCTGGTGAGCACTTCCTCCATGCTCTGCGGCGGGCTGGACCAAGCTAAAGATAAATACCTTCTAAAGGGACCATGCCTTCGAAGACATTTGACTATAATGAATATGGCGCAGGCCTTGAACAACGCCCTCCGATACGAAATGAGCAGGGATGGGAGGGTTGTGGTGCTGGGTGAGGATGTGGGAAGGAGGGGTGGAGTCTTCCTGATAACTGAGGGCCTCTATGAGGAGTTCGGCGCTGAGAGAGTGATAGATACTCCTCTGGCCGAGGCCGCTATAATCGGCGTGGCTGCTGGTATGGCTATGAACGGCTTGAGGCCAGTGGCTGAGATACAGTTTGCAGACTTCATCTTCGGCGGGTTTGACCAAATAGTATCCAATGTGGCCAAGATGCGCTACAGGACTGGGGGCCAGTTCTCCGTCCCGATCGTGATTCGTGCACCCTTCGGGGGCGGGGTTAAAGGGGGGCAGTTCCACTCCCAGAGCCCCGAGGCCTACTTCATCCACACTCCAGGACTCAAGGTTGTGACACCATCAACACCGTCTGACGCCAAGGGCCTCCTCATATCAAGCATCAGGGATGAGGATCCGGTCATATTCTTCGAGCCCAAGAGAATATACAGGACAATCAAGGAGGATGTGCCGGACGGTGAATACACAGTCCCGTTGGGCAGGGCTAGGATTGCTAGGGAGGGCTCCGATGTCTCAATAATAACCTACGCAGCCACAGTCCATGATTCACTGGCAGTTGCTGAGAAGGCCAAGTCCGAGGGTATCGATGTGGAGGTGCTTGATCTTAGGACACTCCTACCCTATGATAAGGACGCCATATCGGAGACCGTGAGGAAGACAGGGAGGGTTGTCATAGTACATGAGGCACCCAAGATAGGTGGCTTCGGCGCTGAGATCGCTGCCTACATAGCCGAGCGGGAGCTACTCAGTCTCGAGGCTCCGATCACGAGGGTCACCGGCTATGACTCACCCTTCCCCTTCGTACATGAGAATCTCTACATGCCCAACGAGAAACGTATACTTGATGCGGTAAGAAAAGTAGCGTCCTTCTGAGATGGGTGGATGAAATGGATGAGGCTGACTGCGCTGTAATAGGTGGCGGGCCTGGTGGGTATGTCTGTGCTATAAGGTTGGCCCAGCTGGGGAAGAAGATCATCCTAGTGGAGAAGGGCGAGCTGGGAGGTGAGTGCACCAATATGGGATGCATACCCTCTAAACATCTCATCTCATACGCTAACAAGGTAGACCATATGCGAAGACTCTTGAGCGCTGGATTGGCCGAAGGTACAGTGAAACCATTGATGGGGATGGTGACCCAGTCCTCGGTGCAGATCATTAGAAAGCTCAGACAGGGGATAGCCTTCCTCTTAAACTCCTACGGCGTGAAGGTTGTGAAGGGGCAGGCCGATGTACTCGAGCCTGGTTTGATTGAAGTGAGGGGTGGTGGGAACAAGAGGTTTAGGGTGGGCTCTATAGTGATTGCCACCGGAAGTGAGGCGGCAGGCCTGCCCACTATGCCCACAGACGGTAGAAAATTAATCAACTACGAGAAGGCCCTCTTCCTAGATGCTCTACCCGACTCGATGCTGGTGGTGGGAGGCGGCGCCGTGGGGCTTGAGCTTGGAACTGCGTTCGCCAAACTTGGTGTAAAGGTGGCCGTTGTTGAGGTGATGGACCAGCTCCTCCCAGGATTTGACAGAGAAGCCTCTAGGGCGGTGAGAAGATCTTTGGAGAAGATGGGTGTGGATATTCACCTAAAGACCACCGTCTCCCAATACTCGTATAGGGACGGTGATGTGGAGGTCACGCTTTCCAACAGCTCAAAATATCTAGTCAACTATGTACTTCTTGCTGTGGGGAAGAAACCTACGGAGTGGTGTAGGCGTTTGAGAGAGATAGGTGTGGAGCTGGACGAGAAGGGCTTTATCAAGACGGACAGCGGCATGAGGACCAATGTCGAGAATATCTATGCTGTAGGTGATGTTACTGGCCCACCCTTCCTAGCCCACCGAGCCTCTAGACAGGGAATAGTGGCTGCGGAAAACATAGCTGGGCTGGAAGCCAGATTCGATAACAAGTCCATACCTTATGGGGTCTTCACAGACCCGGAGGTGGCTGCCACGGGCCTAAGCGAAGATGAGGCTAGGTCTAGGGGGGAAAACTTCAGAACCGTTAGATTCCCCATATCCTCGATGGGCAGGGCTCTGGCGGACCGTGAGGTTGAGGGGTTCACGAAGGTGATATTTGACGGTGATACGGGTGTGGTATATGGTATTGTGGTCGTCGGACCCCATGCCACAGAGATAGCTGCTGAAGCCTCTCTTGCAGTTGAGAAGGGCCTCACATTGTCTGAGCTGGCATACACAATTCATATACACCCCACATACTCGGAGTCAATCCTAGAGGCCTCACATGTGGGGATGCGACGAGGGATACACTATGTCAGCCGATAGGCTCATCGAGGTATTGGACCTCGGCCTTATGGAGTATGAGAAGGTGTGGAGGTTACAGTTGGGGCTCGTGGATAAACGCATCGAGGGACAATTGAATGACACCATAATCTTGGTGGAGCATCCACATGTATACACCTTGGGCAGAAAGGGCATGGATGAAAACATCCTCAATAAGGATGTGCCCTGCTACAGGGTCGAGCGGGGCGGTGACGCGACCTACCACGGCCCGGGACAGCTCGTAGTGTATCCTATCCTCCACCTTGGTGAGAGAGGTCTGGGTGTGAGGGAGCTGGTTACGCTACTGGAGGAGTCCTGCATAAGGACCCTCGGATACTATGGTGTGGATGCAATCCACGTGGACGGCAAGCCAGGCGTTTGGGTGGGTAGTAGGAAGATAGTCTCAATAGGCCTCGCCATAAGGCACTGGGTCACGTTCCACGGACTAGCCTTCAATGTCAACACAGACCTCACATATTTTAGGGGAATAAGGCCATGCGGAATGAGCTCCGAGGTAATGACTTCCCTTGAGGAGATATTGGCCCGCCGAATCCCCTTGGATGAGGTGAAGCGTCGTTTGGTGGACGAGATGTCCAGCCTGCTAGGTTCTAGGGTGTTGTGGGCTTTTAAGGTGGAGGGTATTTAAAGGTTTATAAAGCCTCCCCCCCATCAAGACAGGAGCGAAATGCCCAAAGGACCGCAGCCCAAAGTGGAGATTCAGAACGTGGTGGCCAGCGTCACACTATTCCAGAGGCTTGACCTTGCCCAGATACAGAGAACCTTCCCAGATGTGGAGTATAAACCAGCCCAGTTCCCTGGGCTGGTTTTTAGGTTAGCCAAGCCCAAGACCGCCACACTAATCTTTAGTAGTGGCAAGATGGTGTGCACCGGCGCCAAGAGCGAGGAAGAGTCCATAAGGGCCGTGAGGACTGTGGTGAAGGCGCTCAAGAAAGAGGATTTTCTCATAAAGGAGGAGCCCCAAATAGAGATTCAGAATATAGTGGCCTCGATAGATTTGCACGGACGGATCGACTTGGAGAGGGCTGCTGCCATACTCGAGAATGTCATGTACGAGCCTGAGCAGTTTCCTGGACTCATATTCAGGATGCAGACCCCTAAAGTGGTGATACTGATGTTCGCCAGCGGAAAGCTCGTCTGCACAGGTGCTAAGTATGAGAGGGACGTATATGAGGCGGTGACAAAGCTTCAGGAACTCCTCGAGGAGAAGAATCTTATCACATACCACTAATGCGGAGGCCGGTAAAAGTTTCAAAGGGCATGTAGCCGACTAGCCTCAAGAAGACAAGCAATCCAAAGAGTATCAGGGCGGCGGACAGGATAAGGTAATCTACCGGCCTAGCGTTCAAATCCCTCAAGAATGTCCTCCTCTTGGAAGCACCGAAGCATTTCACCTCCATCGCCTCAGCCAGCTCATATGATCTTCTCAAGACATTAACCAGCAGTGGAATGAGTATGGGTATCACCTTCCTGACTCTCGTTAAGAAGCCACCCCTATCCAGCTCAAGCCCTCTAGACCTTTGCGCATCCATTATCACCCTCAGCTCATCGGCCAAGACCGGTGTAAATCTCACAGCCGAGACGAAGGCAAATATATACTCGTAGGGTATTCTGAGCTTGCTGAGGGTGAGGGCAATCTCTTCAGGGGTGGTGGTGAGAAAGAAGAGTGAGAAGGATGTGAGGAATACGATCAGCCTAAATGTGTAGGTTATGGAGTATCCGAGGGTGTCGCTCAAGGGGGTGGACTGTATGTAGCGAGTGGTGAAGGTTATGACGAAGACAAGTGCGGCGAGGAGGGCTGAGCCTCGGAGGGTCCTAAGCCAGAGCCTCAACACCCTAGCCAGCATGACTGCCACAGCCTCCACCAGCAACAGAACAGTTAGAATGATAATGTCCACATATACTGCCGCAGTAGCTAGGATGAAGATGGATATAGTGAGCTTAACACGGGGGTCAATCTTATGTATAACGCTTCTACCAGGCCTAAACCTAAGGCCCTCGAATATGCTCATCGACAAATCACCCTCGCCAAAGCCCTAGCCGCCTCAGCCACATCTAAGATGTCTCTAGGGACTCCCAAGTCCACCAGCCGGCTCAAAGCGAGAACCAGCTGGGGCGGTAGTATTGAGCACTGGCTAAGCCTCTCCAAGTCTGTGAGAATCTCCTCACATTTCCCATCCCCCACAACCCTCCCAGCTGATATGAGGATGATCCTCGGCCGGAGGTCTGCCACAAACTCCACATCATGGCTGGCCATGATGACGGTGTGGCCCTGCGCATTTAGTAGACGAACCATGTGGAGCATCTTCTCTTTCTGTAGGCTGTCCTGTCCGATTGTGGGCTCATCCAAAGCTATCACTGGCGGGCTCCATGCCATCACCACTGCGAATGCCAGTCTCTTTTTCTCGCCTCCACTGAGGGTGAAGGGTGACTGGTCAGCATATCTATCCAAGTCGAAAAACTTGAGGGCCCAACCAACCCGCTTCCTCACGGTATCTTCAGCGTAGCCGAAGTTCCTGAGAGCGAAGGCAACCTCATCCCAGACCGTTGATTCGAAGAACATGTTCTCAGCATTCTGGAAGACTAGACCCACCTTTTCCGACAGCTGGGCCACCGTTGCCCCTGCTGTATCCACACCCTCCACGAAAACTCTGCCTTCGCTGGGTTTGAGAAGACCGTTGAGATGCTTTAGGACTGTGGTTTTTCCCGAGCCGTTCTCACCCATAAGGACAACTAGCTCACCTCTCTCAAATGTCAAGCTAACATCTCTTAATGCCCTAACACCCATCGGATAGGTGTAAGAGACTCTCTCAAACTCTATGACTGGCAAGCATCCTCACGATTCTCTCAAGACCCTCAACATCGAGGATAACCCCAGGCCACTTGGGAACACGCTTAGCCAGCTCTTGGCTCAGCCTAGCCAGTTTTGGGACAGTGACACCGTAAAGATGAGCATCATAATTCTCGAAGAAGCCTTTGGGATGACCGTCATATGCCACCTCCCCACCATGGACTACGACGAGGCGGCTGGCCCGAGGTGCTATCAGGTCCACACGGTGCTCCACAATAATGATTGTCAAACCTAGCCTTTCCCGTAGGCTGTCCACCACGTTGATGAGATGCTGGGACGAAACGGGGTCTAGGAATGAAGTGGGTTCGTCCAGCATGATCACTTTGGGCCTTAATGCCAGGACAGAGGCCAGCGCCACTTTCTGCTGCTGACCCCCACTTAGTTCCAAGGGTGAGCGGTCTGCCAGCTCCCGTATGTTCATGACTCTCATGACCTCATCCACCCTAGAGCTTATCTCCTCTCTTGGGAGGCCGAGGTTTTCAAGGGCGAAGGCTATGTCGCTCTCCACATCGAGTGAGAAGAGCTGGTTTTGTGGGTTCTGGAAGACCATACCAACATGTTGGGAGAGAGTGTAGGTTGGTGTTGTGCTTGTCAGAAGTCCATCCACCAATACCTCACCCTCTAGTGTGCCCTCGTAAAAGTGTGGTATGAGACCGTTGATGCATCGGCAGAGGGTTGATTTTCCACCTCCGCTAGGCCCTGAGACCAAGACGAGCTCGCCTGCCTCTATCCTGAGGTTAACGTTCCTAAGGGCCGGTGTGGACTGTCCCAAGTATGTGAAGCTGAGGTTTCTAATTTCTATGATTGCCATGGTCTACTCGGCTAACTCCTCGTAGCCTACTCCCAGCATGAGTGAGAGGTGGCGGACTACATGACTGTATATCTCCTCAAGCCTCCCCCTACATCTAACCCTACCCACATTCCTATGTCCGCCCCCAGACCCCTCGAACCGCTGGAGTATGAGCTGGACCAGCCTGTCTCCAACACCCACGTTGGTAGATCTGACAAATTCTCCCGATGCTCTGATGGAGATGCTGGCCATGTCTCCGTCTTGGCCGCCCACCATTGCAAGATGGGCTCCTAGGTTCAGCAGGGCACGTGAAGAGGCTGACTGGAAGGCACTCACCTCAGAGCACGCCACAATCCACTCACCCAACCTGTACGCCCTCATCCTCAGAGCAGATCTTAACCTAGCCAGCCTCTCTGATTCGTCCATGGCAGTCTCAAGCTCTGAGAGGACCTGAGCAGGGACTATGCCGTGTCTCAAAAGGGCGCAGATTTTAGCCGCTGTCTCACCGTCTGCCACTGCAAGCCTCGCCGTATCATAGTAGATTCCTAGGAAGAGGGCTGTAGCATCGTAGGTATCTAGGGTATAGCCCACATGCTCCGCTAGGTCATAGATCATCTCAGCGGTGGACTGATATCGGTCTGATGTGAAGTATTCTGTTTTAGAGTCGGCTTTCGGCTCCCGGAGATGATGGTCCACCAGCAAGATGGGGGCGCCCGAAGTCCTTATGACATCCATCATACCACCCAACTGTTCTTCAGAGCCCACATCCACAGCTATATACAGGTCGGGTCTGGCCAACAACCCCTCACTAAACCCAAGCCTAGACATGATCGCCTTCGAGTGTGATGTCGGGTTTTCAGGTATGAAAATGGCGGTCATAATTGCACCATACCTTGACTTGATTAGCTTGGAGAGGACATAAGACGAGCCTATGGAGTCAGCGTCTCCACCCCAGTGAGTCACCAGCTGGACAGTTCTGCCCACACAGAGTTCGCCCAGCCTCTTGTGAAGACTATCAACCAGCCTATTCTCTCTCACAAGTCACCATCTCAGGATGTCTAAGGAGATATTTAGATGAAGAACTAGGCTGTCTCAGTTCCCCCCAACATCTTACGAACTTCACTCTGGAGGGACTCTATCTGTGACTTCGCCCTAGCCTCCTGTCTCTCAAGAACCTTGAGACGGGTGTCTGCCAGTTCCTTCCTCTCCGTAAGCTCTGCCACAACCTTCTCCTTTGTGGACTGGACTAGAACTGGTCCAACAGCCTTGTACACCGCGACACCGTCCTCCAGCTTGTTGAGCTCTTCCAAAGCCGCATTCACCTCAGCCAGCTCAGCTTCAATCCTCTGCTTCTCAGAGAGCAGCACCGCTAGAGACTGTTGCAGCTGCTGAAGTCTCAGAACCTGCTGCTGTACGCTTGGCGGAATCTCCTTACTGCTCAACCCCAACCACCCTGTAGGTCGAGATGGAGAGGTTTAAGAGTCTTATGAAGGAGTTGACTGCAGCCCTTGCTGCCACCAGGTCCGCAGCATCGATTGAGACTTCGATACCCTCCTCAGTCCTTCTAACATTCAGCTCAGTCCTCTTACTCCTCTCTGATAGCTCGGGCCCCAGAGCCGCTAGAACCATATCCCTCTCGGCAGCTGGCAACGGTAGGTTCAGTCGCATACTGAATGAAGCCATGTCATTTCACGCTGGCTCGGGGTGAGTAGGCTTGACCCGCAAATTTAAATCCACAGTTCCGACACACCCAGACCCCCACTGAGACCCTTCTAACCTTCTTCGCCTCACATCTCGGACATGTATGGCCAGACCTTGAGGTTCTGACAACCTCGGCCCACCTCTTCCTCAGGGCGGATCCATACCTAGCTCCCAGCCCACCCGCATAGTTCCTACCTTTTGACGGCATCTCCCAAACACTCCAACAGCCTAGCTCTAAGCTCCTGGGACTTAACCTTACCTGTCTCAATAGCCTGTTTTAGGGCTGAGATAGGCATTAGCCCAGGCGTATTCTTCTGCAGGGCCGCCACAATGGAGTCAGAGGTGTAGCCCACTATTATAGATGTATCCAAAACACTCTCCTCAACAGGTATCGGGTCCACTAGTAGGACATCCTTGATCAGGCCCATCATAACGCTTACTGGGATAGTCTTTACAGGTATTGGGATCCTCTCACCCTCAACTTTCTCAACCTTTCCATCCACAACTCTATACTTAGGCATGGTGCCGGTGAGGAGTGCAGCCACGGCCGAGAGGACCGCCGCGTCAAAATAGTTTCCGTCATAGTCTAGCACATAGCAATCTATGTAGAGCATGTAGACCTTCTCACCCTTAATCAGAACAAGGCTCTCAAGATCTATCGCATGGCTCTCCCTAATGCATCTATCAACCACCCTGGAGAGCTCTACAGCCCGCTCATCTGGAGGCCCAGCCTCGAAGGACTTGTAGGCCAGAGGCAGGAGTTCAGCGTTAACGGTGAATGTGCCCTCATTAGGCCTATCGGGATAGGGGCTTCCCACCTCCACCTTAATCCCAGTAAGTATCTTCGTGCTTCCCAGCGAGACTATTGCGGAGCCGTCAGCCTTCTCCACCACACCAGTCCTCGCTGTAATAGGTCTGAAACTGTTGGGATCTCTGCCGTCAATCCGCTTACCCTGCCTCA
>JAWAEB010000027.1:0-18769 GCA_038891515.1 Nitrososphaerota archaeon
GCATGCGAACACCATCTGCAGGCATGGATAATACTTCCCACCCCTACCACTAACACTACACCTATAAGCCCCAGCCACCCTATCAGCGAAGGGCTCAAGAACAGGAGCAACAAACCCAAAAACTGGGCCGGCCCAACATAGACACTATCAACCATGAAGCAAGACTACGCCAGACTGGCCAAAAACATTATGAATCAAGCTTATTTCTGAGAAAAAGATGATGTGGCACGAACCATACCCTAACTGACCAAGACATCGTTAACCACTATCCTCGGTAGTATTAAAACTAGTGATTACTTAGGAGTGATTGTAGCTGATCATAACCCATAAATTTGCCTCCCAATCATGAGTACATGAATATATTAAGAAACTTCATAGACAACGAATTTATCGAATCAATGGTGAGCCTTTATCTTCCAGTCTCCAACCCCACCTTTGACTCATTGATAGCGTTTATCATCATTACCGTACTAAAAAATGGGGAGGGTTTTAGAGGTCGATATGGCCTATCAGGGTTATGGTGAAGCTGCCCAGCCCTGTTATCGAGCCGCTGTATGTTCCGGAGCCGTGGCCATGTGTGAGGCTGCCGGACAGACTTCCAGCCACCCTAGTTATCTGCCAATGGCCTTCGAGGGTTCCGCCGTCCAGCAGCCTTCCCTCAAACCTGCCCTCCACAACCTTTCCCTTGCTCATGTAGACAATCATCACACCATGGTTACGGCCCTCTAGCCCCATGAGGCTGCATGGGAGCTTGCATGTGGAATCCTCTATGATGAGGATGCCTTCATCGGTTCCATCATCATCCATGTCCGTGACCGTTCCAGTGTATATGCGGTTTCGGGTTATGAGGTTGCCGCCGGCGGTGTATATGAAGCCTGGCTGCAATGTATTGGCTGAGACGGTTGCCGTGACTGGTGTGGGGGAACCTGCGCTGCCCACCATGGCTACTAGGACGGCTGCTACGATAGCCGTGGTTATGCCTAGAACCACTTTTTTCATAGGTTGGAATGGTTGGGAGTGGCTTATGGCTATTGCTAGCTTGGGGAAGCTAGAGGATGTGGCTACTGCTCCTCGGTTTTTCTCTAGGCCCTTACTGCTACTGGTATCTCCTTCTTGGCCGGCTGAGCGGCTTTCTTCTGGGCCTCCTTAACTCTTGCAAGCCACATCTCATACTCTTCATCAGTCATGCAGTGACACATGTGGGTCGTGCACTAAACATCCGCCTCGCATATAAATTTTCCCCTAAACCCTTATACTGATAACATACAGCCGGAAATATGTGGAGAGATTTGAGGGGCCGGTCATAGGTTCGAGGATTAGGCGGTGGATACAGAACCCCTATAAGCTGCTGGCCTTGCTGGAGCTAGGTAGGGGGCAAAGCTTTCTAGACATAGGCTGTGGGCGTGGCTTCCTAACCCTGCCGGCTGCCCACATTGTAGGAGCGGAGGGAAGAGTATATGCAGTGGACACATCAGCCAAATACTTGACAGAGCTCAGGAAGAGGGTCAAATCCCTCAACCTCAGCAATGTCAGCATCCTAGAGACAGACGCCTCCGAACTGGACGGCGTGCTCCACAAGTCTGTCGATAAGGCTGCCATGATGCTGAGCCTCCATCACATAGAGAGGAAGAGAACGGCCCTCACAGTTCTGCGGGAGAAGCTCCGTGAAGGCTCATCCATACTCGTCGTCGACCCCATAAGCTCTAGAATGCTGGGCCACGGCACAAACCCCACCGAGACCCTACTGCTCTTCAAATCGCTAGGTTACACCCTCAACACATACAAGCAGGGCCTACTCACTTGGTCCGCCATTTTCACAGTTTAGGAATCTATCTTCAATCCATTTAAAGGAAAGATCTTTTAAGATATGGTAAGAGAATTACAACCCCCCACAGCGGAATATCTGAAGACGGACATGGTTCTCAGCGCTGTGATATTATCGTTATCACTTGAGCCAATTTTCTAGTTATCAGAGAACCTTATTCAGATATTCCAACATGGTGTGGGGAGAGCACCACTTGAGACGGTTAAGAACATGTATGCCGGAATGGCAAGCTTTGGTTCCAATTCATCTCCATTTTGGGTATTCACTCCAATGTATAATACCATATTCTCCCATATTTGTTTTCTTTTATCTATTGGAACAGGACGCTTAATGACCCCTCAACATCTCATGAAAATGACTACATTGTTGTTGGTTGGCTATGAGATGGAGCGGTAGTTGTCTCGATCAGCA
This sequence comes from Nitrososphaerota archaeon, assembly GCA_038891515.1. Taxonomy (GTDB): domain Archaea; phylum Thermoproteota; class Nitrososphaeria_A; order Caldarchaeales; family Caldarchaeaceae; genus HRBIN01. The sequence continues at coordinate 2,237 of JAWAEB010000027.1, forward strand.
GAACCTCTGTGGTAAATGGTACGGAGACCGTTATGGAGGTGTATAAGGAGTTTGTTAAGATTCGTCCCGACAGGCAGGCCTACCTAGTTGATGTAGACGGCGTATTGGCTGTGGGAAAATGCTTTGCAATGACTGCAGAATAATGACCGATAATCTATCAAATGGGACGGTGCTGACCAGTTCCCCACCTTAAGTCGGCTGGACTTCTACAATGGATTAAGTTACACAATAGTTGCCAATATGCCTTTAAGTGACATAATCGCCATAGCAAAGTCGATTGCCCTTGGTAATTCACCATTCCAGCTATAACACTTGATAGGAGCAGCGTTATTACAGCAGCTATCAATTTGAGAATCAATCATATCATATAGCGTTCCAGACCCAGCAAGATACCAAGCCTTCACCACCTCAAACAGGGTGTTCGCAGCAGCTCCTAGAAGAAAATCCGAAAAAAGCAGAAAAGTTATGGGTCCCAAGCAACGCCTAAAGAAAGAATCCGTTGATTCCGAAGACTGCTACTTAAAATATTAACCGTTCACAGTTGCGTAAAATGGCTTAGTTTTGCCATGTAAATGTTTTTAATTAGGTCATGACCTCATGACCCAGGTCATAACCCCATTACCTACAGACCCCTTCTCAACAGAGCCAAAAACTAGTCTCCAATCATTCTACGACAGAGAAGCCGAGCTACATCAGATACAAAGAGCCATGAGCGAGGGCAGGAAGCTCATTCTAGTTCTAGGGGTAAGACGTGTGGGCAAGACCTCGTTAATCAGGGTCGCCTTAAACCAGCTGGATAAACCCTACATCTTTGTAGACTTGAGGGCGCTGAAAACCTATGAAGACCGCTCCCTCTACAGCCTCCTCTCAGAAGAACTCAACAGGATCACGCCATTTTCTAAGAGAATTTTCCAGTTCTTGAAACGTGTTCGAGGCATATCCGTGGGAGATGGAGTAGTCTCGCTAAGCTTGGGCAGGGATAGGCCCAGCATCATCAGCATATTGAAAATGCTTGACTCCTGGGCCGTTGCCGATGGGTTCAGGTTGCCCATCGTCTTGGACGAGGCCTAGGAGCTTAGATTTTTCAGAGGAGGCCGGCGACGTATCGACTTTAGAAAAATTATAGCCTATTGTTATGACAACCTCCAAATGACAACGTTCATCCTAACAGGCTCCGAAATTGGGCTCCTCTGCCGCTTCATCGGTGTGGATGAGCCGAAGTCCCCGCTTTATGGCCGTCACTATATCCCAATCCACCTTGACAGGCTGAACAGGGCTAGTTCAATTGATTTCTTGAACAAAGGGTTTGAGTATCATGGAATTAAGCAGTATGGTGGGCTTGCGGAAAAAGCAGTTGATGAATTCGACGGGATCATTGGATGGCTTACCTATTTCGGAGCAGAAGCTGTTAGGCTTTATAGTGAGGGTGTGACTCTGACTCCTGAAAAGCTGGCTGAGACCGTGAAATCTAAAGCCGTCCAGCTTTGTGCTGAAGAGCTTGGAAAGCTTTCGTCACGGTCCCGTTTATATATTGGAATTCTTTCCGCCCTCAAGCCTGAGGGGACTACATGGTCTGACATACGTCTTTCCTTAGAGAAGACTTTTAAGAGAACAGTTAGCAAGCAGCAGTTGGCTGTGATGCTCAGAAACCTAGAGGACCTCAGCTATATCAAGAAGGAGAATGGTTTTTAGAGTTTTGGACCCTCTTACAGTAGAGGCGGCCAAAGCATTATTGAGGAGACGGCTTTAAGCATCGTAGACTAAAATCGGGAGATGGTTAAGGTTTTTCGTGGCTGTGAGCAGTAGTTAGAGAGGTTTTCGGGAAGATTATCACACCTATTGTCAATACTTTCGCATATGCCTGTTTTCCCCAACATGGTAGCCTTCTTAGTCTTGTTTTTCACATAGTCGCTGCCTTTTTCATGATGGCTAGGTCTGGCAAATTTTACCTCATCATGGCCGCATTGTTCATCATGCTTGACAGCCTCTTCAACGGCTTAGACGGATTATCGGCCCGTTATATCGTGACGCGGTCTAGCATGGATTTTTATCAGCTCGTTCATCAACAGAGCTTCTTACACATCTCCTTTATCGAAAGATAGCGAATTGTCTACAACGTTTACATAGCACTCTCGAACTACGGGAATTCAGTCCTCCCCCACAGGCTTAACCCTCTGCAGCCTACTCTCCAGTTAACAGTCTTGCCAGAGACTCCCCAGAGATATTACCGCCCGTTAACATGAGCACGACCCTAAGCCCTCTGAGCCTATCCCTTGCTTTGTTGGCTGCTGCAGTTGAGGCTGCACCTGCGAGTTCAGCCGCTTGGCCCATCGTCTCCAAGAGCGTTCTTACAGCAGATATCATCTCAAAATCGCTCACCAGTATTATATCATCAAGCCTCCCCATCATTATCCGGAGCGGTAGCTCATACCCCATACCTGTAGCCAACCCCTCAGCCGAGGTCTTCACATCCATCCTCACAGGATTCCCACTCTTCCATGAATGGTAGAAGGCAGGCGCCCCCTCCGACTGGACACCATACACCATTACCCTGGGGTTGACGGTCTTATAGACTATAACTGCGCTGGCGGCTCCCGAGCCTCCGCCTATTGGATTCACCACGGCGTCTAGGTAGGGCATCTCCTCGAGAGCTTCTAGATGCATTGTGCCCACACCCTCGTAGAGGAGAGGCTCATTGATCCCATGAATGTAGAGGATTCCATGCTCGGCGGCCAGCTTCTCAGCATATTCACGCGCCTCTTCATAGTATCCACCGTAGAATATCACGTCTGCACCCAGCTCCTTCACAGCCTCCACCTTGATCTCAGGAGCATTCTTGGGCATTACTATCTTGACATTCACCCCGAAGATCTCACCAGCATACGCTATTGACTGGGCGTGGTTCCCCGTTGAGGCTGTTATGACACCCCTCTTGAGGGCCTCATCCAGCATGGTTGCCATGTAGTGGATCCCACCACGCACCTTGAAAGACCTGACGGGCTGGAGGTTCTCCAGCTTGACATATGCGTCGAAGCCCAGCCGCCTTGAGAGCTTCCTTGAGTAGATAAGGGGGGTGCGCTTGAGAAACCTTTCCACATTCTTCCTTGCCTTCAAAATGTCTGTGAGTGTAGGTATCCTGAAGCCGTTCAAACCGCTGTCCCATTGGCGCCGAGCACATATATATGTGATGACTCCACCAGCCTATCATGAGGGGGCACCAACTCTATAGGGGCAAAGGCGGGGTGGGTATTGTCCTCATCCATGAGATATTCGGCCTAACCGATTATGAGAGGGGTTTGGCACAAATGCTGGCTGAGGAGGGTTACTGGGTTGTGACCCCCGACCTTTATCAGGGTAGGGCCGCCACAACCCTCGAGGAAGGGTTCAGGCTGCGGACCACGCTTGAGGCTGGGCAGGTGGTCTCTATGCTAGAGGAGGGCTATAAGCTTCTGGCACATGAGGTGGGTGATGGGGGTAGGATTGGCTTCATGGGCTTCTGCATGGGCGGTGGCTTCGCCCTACTGGGAGGCTGTGAGGTGGGCGCTGGATTTGTGGTGGACTATTATGGCATGATGGATGAGGTGGAGAAGCTAAAGAATGTCAGCGGGCCGATTCAGCTCATACTGGCTTCGGAGGACCAGCGTGTGACGCCTTGGGCCTACCAGTCATTCATGCCCACAGTAGTAAGATATAGGAAGAGGGCTGATATACATATCTACCCCTACACCCAGCATGCATTCCATAGACCCAACTGGGCTGGCCACAACCCAGAGGCTGCAAGAGACGCATGGTCAAAAACCCTAGCCTTCCTTTCACAATTCAGGTGAAGAAGCGGACTGAAACCCTCAAGGAGGAAAGTTCAACCAAGACGCAGGTTCCGATGGACGGCTCAATGCCCAGAAGCCTCTGATACTCCGTCTGCTCCTGCCATGCACCTGTATTGACCAGCTGGACGCCATGATAGCTGAGGTTGGCAACTCGATGTATGTGGCCGGTTTGGAACACGTCCGGGACATCCTCAATCACCAGCGGGTCCTCGGGAAGAGGGAGTATCTGGGTGTTCTCACCATAAACCGGCGCCAGATGCCGCGCCCTCACCAGTGCGGTCAGGACACGGCCTACATCCCTCTCCAAGGTGCTGTAGGATACGTTGGGAAGTGATTGGACGACCTCGTCGAGGCTCTGGCCGTGATAAACGAGGAACCTTCTGCCCTCAATCTTCGCAGTGAAGGGGTTGGTGGCAAAGTGGATGCTGCGTCTGGAGCCCAGTATCCTCCTATACCTCTCCTGGACAGGTGGCTGGGGTATGGCTTTCCTCACTGGCTCATGGTTGCCCGGACAGTAAATTACCTCGATACTCGCGGGTATATCAGCCAAGAATGATGCGGCTACCTTGAACTGATTCTCAACATCCCTTATGGCCAGCTCATTCTCCTGCCCCGGATATACGCCGACGCCATCAACCAAGTCACCGTCAATCACGAGATACCTCACTCTCTTGGCAATAGCATCCCTGCCACGGCATATCCAGTCAAGAAAACTCTGGAAGGAATCATCCACAAATTTCTTACTTCCTATGTGGATGTCTGAGATGAGACAGACATATATCTCGGGCAACTCGTACCTCTCAACCGTCCTAGTGCTCTCCACATCAGGCTGATAAACCTCCTGTAGCAGATAGGACTGGCCAATCCTCCGCGCCTTCACACCCACCACCATATCCATGAGAAGCCCGGAGACACCCTCCACGAGGTCGGTGTCACGCTTCGGCGTTATTAGGCGGATGCTACCCGATGGGTCGTCACAGTCCAACACAATACTCTTCTGCGTCTCCGTCCTACCCATAATCATGACCACCATATACGCCTCCTGACCATCCCTGAGTCTTGAGGCTTCGGAGATTGGGATAAAGCTCAGTCCCCTTCTCTCAATAAATCTCCTGAGCTTGGTGAAGCGGCTGTGAAAATAGCGTGAGAACTCGGTCAGACTCCCCTCTATCCTAGCATCTTCGGAGAATATATTCCCCACCGTGAAGCTGAGAGGCCTCGCCACAATATCGGCCTCTACGTCTGTCTCAGAGGGTTTGACAGGCTGCTCCAAACCTAGAGCCTCAGCCACGTGACTGCCTTCAATTACCAGGGTGTCCAGCTCCCTTCTCCTGATATTCTCTATCGTCTTGGCTAGGTCCTCCAAAGGTGTCTGACTCTGCTCAAGCCTGAGAAAAGCATCTTCAGATAACTGGTAACCTTCTTTCAGAGCCATCGTGACAAGGTCTCTGAAGGAGAATCGAGCCCTGCTCATACTAACCGGTGGTTACCTCCACCAAAATCCTGTCTCCATCCCTCATTATATAGGATAGCGGGTCTTCGACTAATGCGCCGTTGACGCTGACCTTTACATAGCCGCAGTAGGTGTCAAAGCATTTGGAGTCAAGCTTCTTCCCCCAAACCTTCATAAAGTCACCCAATGTGAACTCAACATAGACTGGGGACTCGATATGTATCACACCTGTTGCATCATGTGTGTGGATGTACCGGAATCTGCCGTCAGGCGAGACCCCTATATTGGCTGGGACCTGTATCTCATTCCCGTCCACTAGGATTTTTATGGTTGGGTGTATGTGGAGGACAAGCCGGTCATGGCTTGATAGGTATCTGGTGAGCAGCTCATCCCTGTCCACGGCGGCTGTTGTTGTGGTGATTGTTCTGGAGCTTGCTAGATATTGGGGTGCTACCACAGCTAACGCGGCGGCAACCAGTACTAACATGGAGACTATGGGGAGTATGTGTCGGGTGATGTAATATGCGGTGTGTTTGACCCTTAGGTGCTGCCTATACGCTTTATCACCGCTGAATTCTTTACCGCATCTGCTGCAGCGCCTTCTCATTACATGCACGGGCCTAATCGATATTACATAAGTGTATGCCAATAAGGATTTCAACATATATAAGGGCCTAACCGGCCCACTCCCCAGTTGATCGGAGTCGTAGACCTCATATGGCAGAACTTCTCGGCCTATGGTTATCTAGGCGTATTCGCCGCAAGTCTCTTGGGTAGTCTGATACCGTTTCTCTCCGGCCCATACCTGCTACCCATCATATTCGCAGTTATAGCAGGCAGGTTTGACCCCTTGGCAACTGCGGTGGTAAGCGCTGCGGGAGCCGCTATTGGGAAGCTCATCCTCTTTCACGGTTTTAAGAGTGGCAGGGTACTTCTCAACACTGAGACTAGGGTTAGGATGAGGCCCCTTGAGAATCTTCTCACGAGGTATGGGTGGATTGCTGTGCTGGCCGCCTCAGCCACACCGCTGCCCGATGACATGGTTTTCATGCCCCTAGCCATGGCTAACTACAGGGCTAGACTATTTTTACCTACTGTCTTTGCGGGAAAACTGGTGATAACCCTTGCGGTCGCATACGTGGCTCTCTACTGGCGTGACCTGATGTGCTATCTGGTGGAGTGTGTTGGCGGTGAGGTTACTCTAGGGACAGGCATAGCAATAGCTGTTGGGACAGCCGCACTAGCACTTCTGGCCGTATACCTGGTTACGAGGCTTGACTGGGGTAGGCTGTTGTCCAAGTATGTTCGGGAGGCGTAGCTGATGCGCATATTGGTGCTGAACTATGGCGTTGGAAATATATTCAGCATATCCCACGCCCTTGCAAGACTAGGCGCAACAGTCGTAGTCAGTCAAAAGATAGCCGGGCAGGATTTTGACGCGCTTGTGATGCCGGGTGTGGGAAGCTTCTCAGCCGCAGCAGAGTCCATATCACCTTTCAGGGAGGGCTTGAGAGAGAGGATAATGTCCGGCCTGCCAACCCTCGGAATATGTCTGGGTATGCAGATTATGTTCAAGACGAGCGAGGAAGGACCTGGTGAGGGTCTCGGACTATTCGGGGGCGGGGTCGTATCCCTGCCACTGGGAGTGAAGAGGCCTCAGATGGGCTGGAACCGGCTCATTAAGATTAGGGACACCCCCCTACTGGAGGATGTGGAGGATGAGTGGGTCTACTTCAATCACTCCTACTACCCGGTACCGGAGGACACGAGCATCGTGGCGGGCAAAACAGTATATGGTGTGGATGTTACAAGCGTGATTAGTCACCGTAATATCTTCGGCACCCAGTTCCATCCGGAGAAGTCATCCACTGCGGGCAGGCGGATATTGAGGAACTTCATCTCTCAGGTGAGGCGGTGAGCTTGTTGTGGAAGCATGTCTTCTCTCCAGTATGGCACGCAGGCCCCTTGGGCTCAACCAAGTAGATCAGCGAGTCACCATCACAGTCCACAAGTATCTTCTTCACCACTTGGATGTTTCCAGACTCTTCACCCTTCATCCACAGCTTCATCCTAGACCTGCTGTAGAAATGTGATAGGCCAGTTTTCAGCGTCTCCTCGATAGCCTCTCTGTTGGCGTAGGCCATCATGAGAACCTCGAGTGAGCCGGCGTCCTGCACTATCACAGGTATGAGGCCTGTCCTCTCATCAAATTTCAGCTCATCCAGCCTCAAAGCCTAACTATCACACCCCTCTCCAGGAGAAACTCCTTAACAACACGTATGGTGTACTCGTTATAGTGGAATATTGAGGCTGCGAGGGCCGCATCAGCACAACCCTCCGTGAGGATTTGGTGGAAGTGCTCCGGCGCCCCAGCTCCACCGCTGGCTATGACCGGTATGTCTACGGCGCCTGCCACAGCCCTTGTCAGACTCACCTCATACCCATCTTTTGCCCCATCCCTGTCTATTGATGTAAGGAGGATTTCACCAGCGCCCAGCCGCTCAACCCGCCTAGCCCATTCGACGGCATCCAAGCCAGATGGTTTTGTCCCGGAATGTGTGTAGACTTGGTAGCCTGATGGATAGGATTGGTCTCTCTTGGCATCTATGGCCACCACGATACACTGGGCGCCGTAGATTTCGGAGAGATGCTTCACCAGCCGCGGGTCCTCCACTGCAGCTGTGTTGACCGATACCTTGTCTGCTCCGTTGTGTAGGACGCTCTCAGCATCTTCCTGAGACCTTATCCCACCTCCCACCGTGAAGGGTATGTCAACCTCCATAGCCACACTCCTCACAACGTCCACCAGTATGCGTCGCCTCTCCAGCGAGGCTGTGATGTCGAGGAAGACCAGCTCATCAGCTCCCTCATCCGAATAACGCTTTGCAAGCTCAGCTGGGCTTCCCGCATCCTGCAGGTCTATGAAACGCCTACCCTTAACCACACGGCCTGCTCTCACATCTAGGCAGGGGATTATCCTTTTGGCCAGCGCCATCTCCCTGAAGCCTATGGCGTCCAGTATATATGCTACTCCCTCACATAGGGCTTTCCAAGAGCCTTCGGGAATCTCCTCGAGGCTGTGAAAATGGCGAGGATTGCTATGGTGAGTACGTAGGGTAGCATCTGTATGAAGTGGAATGGTATAGCTTCCTTGACGCCGGGCGTGACGACTACCGTGAAGGCTATGCCCTCTGCGAAGCCGAATATGAATGTGGCTGCCAACGCTGTGAGGGGGTTGAGGCCGGCGAACACGACTGCGGCCAATGCTATGAATCCACGGCCGGCGGTAATCTCTTTGACCAAACCCCCGAACCATCCCAGCGGCATGAAGGCGCCGCCCAGCCCAGCCAGAAAGCCACCCAGCGTGCTGGCTATGATTCTCGTCCTGTTTACGCTGAGCCCGGCCACGTCCACCGACTCGGGCTTCTCTCCGGCAGCCCTTATCCTGAGGCCTAGGAGAGTTCTGTAGAGCATGATGGTGGCAAGTATTGCAGCTGCTATGGCTGTGAGTGTTATCGGATTTACCGCTAGCTCTCCACCTGGTAATGGTATGGCTATGCGTGGGATTACTAGCTGCCTTGGGAATATGTGTATGCCGGGGAAGGCCCAGATGGCCATGAGGAGGTATTGGAAAAGTCCTGAGCCCATTATATTGAGGGCCATCCCGGCTATTACCTGCTCAGCCCTGCCATAGGTGTTTAGGAGGCCAAGAAATGCTCCGGCAGCTCCGCCGAAGGCGCCACCCACAACTATACCCACCACACCAGAGTTGAACACTTCAGCCCAATAAACCCCTCCAACAGCCGAGATGAGGAATATACCCTCGATACCAATGTTTATCTGGCCTGACTTCTCATTTATACACTCGCCCACAGCAGCCAGAGCCAGAGGTGTCATAGCTAGTAGCCCAGACTCTATCAGCCGCGCTGGCCTCATGCCAGCTATGTATAGAGCGTATATAGTGAGCGCTATTGCTGCAGACCCCAGTAATGTACCTAATAGCCTGTTACGGGCTGGTGACCTGCTAGGCATGTTTGGCCCCCCGCCCCCCTCTAATGGCTCTGCCCACGAGTTGGAGTGCGCTTGGCACTGCGAGGGCTATAATTATTATTCCATTTATGGCCCTCACCAGCTCAGACGCGACGCCCGCCTCGAACTCCATGAACCTTCCACCATGTAGTAGGCCGCCGTAGAAGATGCTCGCGAAGATTATGCCTAAGGGGTGGTTGCGCCCTATGAGGGAGACCCCTATACCCTCAAAGCCTAGGTTTATCAGGTTTCCCATGGTTGCGAAGACCGTCCAGTGTGGTGGCCTACCGAGGACCTGCGATGCTCCGGCCAGACCAGCCATCAAGCCCCCTATGACGAAGCTCACAATGAAGGACTTCTTTATGCTTATACCTGCATACCGGGCCGCATCCTGATTGTATCCCACAACCCTCAGCTCATAGCCTATCGTGGTCCGCCAGAGTATAAAGTAAACCGCTATAGCCATGGCTATCACCACTGGAAAAACTGTGGTGAGGGAGGCTCCTAAGACGAGGTATCTGGCTGTCTCCTGCGCCGGCACAGCCCTCTCAGCTCTCGTCGGGTCTGCCAGCTGATATGTTATGAGATAGGTTACTAGCCAGAAGGCCACCCAGTTGAGCATAATCGTGGAGACCACCTCGTGAACACCACGGGCTATCTTCAGCAGTGCCACAGGTAGGCTCCATAGGGCGGCTAGGAGCATGGCGAAGATTGTTGCTAGGATTAGATGTAGTGTGGGTGGAAGCCTAAGTGCGCCTCCTATGAATACCGCGCCTATGGCTCCCAGATACATCTGCCCCTCAGCTCCCACGTTGAATAGTCCGGACCTGACACCCACCCCGAAGGTTAGGCCAGTCAATACGAGTGGCGTTGCGAAGGCAAGCGTCTCCAGGAGGCCTGAGATATCTCCGAAGGCTCCGATAAACAAGGCTCTATAGGCTCTTAGCACATCATAGCCATAGAGGAGCATGAGTATGGCGCCACCCGACAGCCCCACAGCTACCGCTAGGAGTGACTCGACAATCTTGGGCAGTATTCTTAGCGCTCTTCCAGAAGAAAAAGACGGGAGTTGGCCCATGACGGCTATAAAAAATGGTTGGGGGTTTAGCCTAGGAGTTCACGCCAGCTGTCCACAGCATCCTTTGTGAATGCTAGAGGAACCTCTACCTGGCCACCCCTTATCTTGGACTCGAGCTCTGTCAGCGCATCCCATATCCATGAGGGCAGGCTTCCACGCATCTCTGTCACCTTCTGCCTTATCTGCTCGGGCGGCATCGGCAACACCTGCTTTCCAGTCATCTTCTCAGCATCCACCCCCATCTGGATAAACTCATCCAAGTCTCCCAGCGTGCTCACCGAGATACCCTCCATCGACAGCCTGCCTATCCTAGTTCCTATTCCCAGAGTGAGTACACCGCCGGTCTCGGCTGCAACATCCCTGAACTTGCCGATCACGGTGAGCAGTGTGGCATAGTAGACGCCCCTGTCAACACGCTTCATCATGCTGGCCACTATGAAGCCTGGGTTAATCCAGTCCTGGTTGGCGTCGACACCTATCCAGAAGGGCGGCCCACTCTCAAGCCTCCTCTCACTCGCTATCTCTTGGACGGCTTGGTTTATTCCAAGGCCAAGAGGACCAGCTATATTATAGACTGCTATCGCTCCCTGCTCATACATAGGCTTGGCCGCAGCATAGCCCTTGGTTATGTCGCTGAATGTTCCAGTATATGTCCATAGGACACGTCCCTTATACCAGCACTGACCTCCAGCTGGGCAGTAGAGGCCATCCTGCCAGCCTGGACCTGAGCCGTATCTTCCATCTTCTCCAATCACAGGCGCCCGCTCACCAAACCTCTGCTCATACCATTTGAGACCCCAGTCGCATCCCCACTTGTACCCTATCTCAAACTTCCATAGAACTGGAATCTCTATCCCGAAGACACCGCCTATGTATGGATAGTCTCCACCCCTCTCGTTGTAGTAAGCTGCGACAAGACAGCCTAGGGCGCCGACCATGGCACTTCCCTTATGCTCCTCATAGACTATGTCTATCATGTTGGGCAGTGGTTTGCCTAGGCTGCCTACTGCGAGGGCTTGGGTGAAGGTGTCTATGCCTGCAAAGTTCTTGTCAGGATATCTCTGGGCCACATCCAGTAGGGCCTCGCTCAGGAGGAAACCCACACCTACTATCAGCTTCACATCTGGGTCCTTGGCTGCGGTCTCGAGGTTAGGCACATAATCTGCCTCGGTCTTACTTATCAGCTCCACCATCTGGACACCGAAGTCCTTCTCAGCCTCATCCCCACCTTTGAAAGCCATGTCGTTGAAAGAGAGGTCGCCCCTACCACCTATGTCCGATACAACTGCAATCTTTACAGCGCCCGGCACTATAGGCCGTTCCACCGTTACCGTGGAGGTCCGGACTTGTGTTGTGGTTACGGTCTGTGCCGCGCCACCCACCATTGTTGTTACAGTGTTGGTGACAGTCTCGGTTATCCTCTGCCCGGTCTGGGCCCATCCAATCCCAGCAGCTATCAGAGCTATGACGAATAATACAGCTAAAACGGTCTCAGCTCTGGTTAAACCCTTTTCCTTCATAGCGTGGGTAATGCTCATGCACCTTATATAAATCTTATCATAAACAGATCTGGCTCTGTTAACTTAGGTATTACCATAAGGGATTATTCCTTCCTAAGGCTTAGAGCGATGAAATCTCGCCTACCAATGATACCTAAGTTAACAGAACCAACAGATCTGGGCTCAGACTGTTAGTTGTCAGGGAGGTCTAATCCCCAGTTGTTCGGCGTATACGCAGCCTCATTGTAACCAGCCGCTCACCACTGAAGAGCCAAGATGCCAAGGCCAGCAGGGCAATCATAAACAATAGCGTGATTGAAAGGTATGTGGCAGCCTCCGTATACTTGGTGGCTGTTATAGCTCTAATGGCTAGGAATATGTGGGTTATGGGGTCTGCGAGGAGCGCAGTGGCTGTATGTGGAGACAGGTCTTGGAAGTCGGTGAACTGGAGCACTAGGAATGGTATGAGGAAGAGGGGGAATTGCAAAAGTCCCGCCAGTTGCTGGCCTCCCCTGACATCTCCTGCCAGAACCCCCGCCAATATACCTAGGCCCAAGGTTATGAAGAGGGCTATACCCATGGTGAGTCCGAGGAGAATCATCGAGGCTGGCGTCAGGCCTATCAACTCGAATACGTTGTTCTGGCGTATTGGGATGAGTGTCTGCCGTTGGGTGAGGCTGTAGAGGTAGAATGTGAACCCTGCCATGAATGAGATGGTTCCCAGCAGGGCTATGAAGACCGACCCGCTGAGCTTTGCCAGCAGTATCTTAAGCCTTGAGATGGGCAGGGTGAGCAGCATCTCCAACGTCTTAGCCTCCTTCTCAAGTCCGACACTAGTCGCTGCTACCGAGCCCGCTGTAGCCGCCACCATCAAGACCACGAGAGGTAGCATGAAGTTTATCGCAAGATACAGTTGTGTAACCGTCTCGACACCCGCCTCGATAACCCTTCCCCTGTAGAATAGGCTGTTGACAGCGCTAAATGGCGAGCTGTAATATTCTATATCCACACCGGCCTGCCGTGCTAGCTCCTCACCCAGCTTTCTACTGGAAGACTCCACTATGCTTCCGATCGAGGAGACGTATTGGAGGCTTGCTGGCGTGGGATTCTCTATGCGCATATAGACCCCCACCACAGCTTGTTCATGGGAGAATATCTTCTCGGTAAAGTCAGCAGGAACGACTATTGCTGCTCTGACACCATACCTGCTGAGCGTTTCCTCCATGTCGCCCGCCATGCTACCGCTCCTCAATCTAAGCCCAGCCTCTCCCAGCAATTGGCCGAGCCTCTCTGAGAACCTGTCTTGGTCCATGTCTATGTATAGGACATCCATGCCCACCAAGCGGTCGCTGGCCGATGTTATTCCAGCCGAGATTGTGAAGCCCATAAGGGGGAATAGGATCAGTGGCAGGAGGATGACTCCCACCATTATGGTTCTCTCCCTCATCAACTCTTTAATCTCCTTCTGAACAAGCGGAGTCAAACCCATCCTTCCTCAACCCCTCACCTTGAGGAACAGCTCCTCAAGATTCTCCACACCATATCTCTGTATGAGGCCCTGCGGCTCACCCACCTCAATTATCCTACCCCTATCCATGAAGGCAACCCTAGTGCAGAGATACTCCACTTCAAGCATATTATGGCTTGAGATGAGGAAAGTCGTGCCCCGCCCTGCATACTCCTTTATGACGTTCCTCACATAGACTGCATGCTCCACATCAAGGCCCGATGTAGGCTCGTCCAGTATGGCCAGCCTCGGGTTCACCATGAGGGACCTGGCCAGAAGTATGCGTCGTCTCATCCCCTTACTGTATGTTCCCATCCTTTCCCTAATCTTTTCACCCAAGCCAGACAAATCCACCCCGGTCATGACCCTCTCACCATCCACACCACCATACAGCCTCACCGTAAGCTTGAGAAAGTCAAGACCTGTGAGGTTTCTGTATACGCCAGCCTCCTCAGGCAGATACGAGATGATATTCCTCACGGCTCCCGGGTTCTCCACAACATCATGTCCAAACACCCTCACCAAGCCTCTGCTGGGCCTGAGAACCGTGGCCACAATCCTGAAGCAGGTGGTTTTCCCAGCACCATTAGGCCCTATAAGACCGAATATCTCACCCCCACGTACCACAAGCTCAACACCAGCTAGAGCCGCCCTACCTCCAAAAAACTTCCAGAGATCTCGGATTTCAACAGCCTCGGCCAAAGCCCGACATAGTTAGCTTCCCCAGCCACGTTATATGTGTTGTAAAGGTCTAATACAGGAGGTTAGACGGCTGTAGCCGTGCTTGATGACCCAATCCCCGTAATGCTCGGTCTCGCATCAGCATTCTCATGGGGCTCGGGAGACTTCGTGGGAGGCCTAGCATCAAAACACTCCAACGTCCTAACAGTCGTCACCATATCCCAGATAGTAGGACTAGCCACACTCGCCCTCCTCGGACTCTTGGTAGGCGAGCCCCCTCCAGACACGGGGACGCTTTTATGGTCTAGCGCCGCGGGTTTGGCTGGAGGCGCTGGGCTCATAGCGCTCTATAGTGCTCTGGCCATGGGTGAGATGGGTGTGGTTGCCCCGGTCACAGGTGTGGTGACTGCTGCAGTGCCAGTAATCTTTGGGATTTCTCTCGAGGGGTTTCCAACATTGTGGCAGTTCATTGGTTTCCTGCTTGCGATTGGCGGTGTTGGGCTTGTCACAGGTTTCGACAAATTCTCCACCATACGCGCTGGGCTGGTCAGGGGGCTGTTGGCTGGAATAGGCTTCGGACTGTTCCTTGTATTTATTGGCCAAGTTGGTGAGGAGTATTTTTTCTGGCCTCTAACCACCTCGAGATGCGTAACCGTGGCCGCGTCCATAGCATTGGCTGTCGTCAGGAACACTGGGTTTAACACAGAGCCTAAGGTACTCCCCCTACTCATGCTGGGCGGTCTTCTAGACTCAGGTGGAAGCGGCTTCTTCCTCTTGGCTAGACACGCCACAAGGCTAGACATATCAGCGGTCTTATCATCCCTCTACCCCATAGCCACGGTCATGCTTGCGTACATCATACTAAAAGAAAAGCCCACACCCACCAAGACAGCCGGTATAGCCCTCGCCATGGCAGCCATACCCCTCATAAAAAGCTAGACCGGCGGCAAAACAGATATGACGGTCCAGCCGTCACTATCCTACTCCAAATGGTGTTCTGCTGGACAGCCTTGTCGAAAGAAAGATCAATATAACAGTCAGCCCTAAGCCCGATGTTCCTGTCGGAAGATTAAAAGCAGAGCTACGTTTAAGAACCACTTTCACATCAGAAGACGGAGGGGTTGAAGGGCCGCTCACTGTATCGACAGACCTAGATTATATAACCATAGCGCCCTTCAGATCCTTTAACGTCAGATTTGTTAACCGTTGGGGAAACAACCCTGTACCAGACGCCACGTTGATACTCGAGTCAACCCTCCCCGGCGTAGAGTCAACGTACATGTTTAAATCGGATGAAGAAGGCTACACAACTCTTCGACGTTTAAGCGACGGGGCCTACAGACTAATGGTTCTTTACCCATCACCCTATAATGGAGAAGTTTACATGGTAAGACAAGCTTTTCCAATACTCATAGACCTTGCAAAATCAGGAAAGATCAACACATTCCTTTACGAAGCACATTTGAATATAGTAGATCTAGCCAACAGACCTCTTGATGCTAAAGTTGGGCAATGTTGAGACTGTTGCGGTAAACTGCTTTACTGTATTTAAGAATGTCCCAAAGGGAAGTTATGAGGTTAAATGCTGGTGGAAAGAGGTAGAGGTATGTGGGGGAAACATATCCGTTGACGAACCAGAAACAGTCTTGGGGGAAGACTTGTAAAAGCCGATGTAGGTGACTTGACCTTAGACATCCGCAACTATAGAGGTGAAAAACTACGCAGCAAAGTCAGACTCACCATAACACCGTTTGACGACACCCAAGAAGCCATAGACAAACTGGTTTTCTCCAGACTCCCAAGAGGAGTTTACAATGTGACAGCCCATGCATATAATTGGATCAGGGAAAACGAGTTTGTGGCTGGGTTTTCAGATTCACAATCCCAAATACCATGGTGAACACATTGTTAAATTAGATGTTTTCGACGCAGTTGTAAACTTCGTGGACATTGATGGAAGGCCGGCACCGTTTAGAGAAGCGTTTGTTGAAGGCAAGAAAGTAGATGTCCTTAACGGCAAGATAGTTCTTAAAGAGATTACCTACGGCCAGTATTTTTTGGAGGCGAGGTGGCTTGGGTTTACAGTCGTCAGATAGAACACCACATTAACGCCTGAAGCCAACACAGTAGCTGTTGGAATATATACGAGGAAGATAGCTTTTGTTGGTGTTGATGGCTCACCTGACAATGGTGCGACAGCTACACTCAAGAAAGCTTGATTCATAATTAGGTTTTTGGCTATCATGGTTCTGTAGGATCTGGCTTTGTCTGGTCTGCCTATGGCTGCTGCGGCTACGGCGACTGCTAGCTGGGCTGTAGCGGCCATGTATGAGTATATCTTTGTTCTTCTTATGCCCTTAACCCTGTATATGCTCTTGAGTGTGTCTAGGTGTCTTGAGTTGTTATGCTCTACAGCCCATCTCCTCCTTACCCTGATTCTCCTTCTTTATTCCATGGCT
>JAWAEB010000028.1:0-18709 GCA_038891515.1 Nitrososphaerota archaeon
TATCCGTTACGATATAGATATATGATAACACATAAATTTGCTCAAAAGGTAGATCGGGGTGGAATTGAGCACCCTCAGTCCAGAGACCTTAATCAGGGAGATGGAGAAAGAACTCTACGTAGCCGATGAGGGCATAGCCACGGCGGTATTCCTCGCTCTAAAGATGGAGAAGCCACTCCTCATTGAGGGAGAGCCTGGATGCGGGAAGACCGAGATAGCCAAGGTCCTGGCTAGGATGACTAACACTGATCTGATCAGGCTCCAATGCTATGAAGGGATAACGGCGTCTCAGGCTCTCTACGAATGGGACTACCCGCGGCAGCTCCTACACATAAGGTTGATGGAGGCAAGAAAATCGGCTGATGAGATAGCCTCGGAGATTTTCAACGAGAAATTCCTCCTCAAGCGTCCGCTCCTTGCAGCCCTCCTGCACCCCGGGCCAAGACCACCTGTCCTACTGATCGATGAGGTGGATAGAAGTGATGAGGAGTTTGAAGGGTTTTTACTGGAGTTTCTAGCGGAGTTTCAGGTCACGATTCCTGAGTTGGGCACAATAGCTGCCAAGAGAAGGCCCATAGTTGTTCTCACCTCCAACAGGACCCGTGAGGTGGGTGATGGTCTGAGGAGAAGATGTCTATACCTTTACGTCTCATACCCCAGTCCTGAAAAGGAGAGGAGGATACTCAGTCTGAGGGTTCCAGACCTGCCGGCCAACCTCTCCCATGAAGTGGTGGAGTTTGTGCAAAGGCTTAGGAATATACCGGAGCTCACTAAGAGGCCGGGCATATCCGAGACTCTCGACTGGGCCCAGGCCCTCAAAACCTTGGGTGCGAAGGAGATAACACCCCAGATTCTGGCATCAACCCTCAGCTGTCTCATAAAGAGCGAGGATGACCTCAACCACCTGAAGAGCATGGGTATGGTCTAGGTGTGGGCATGGAAGACATGCAGGAGTTCGTTATTCTACTGGCTAACCGCCTGAGGCTTCAAGGTGTAAGGTGTGGTGTTTCTGAGAGTATAGACGGGTGTATAGCCGCCGAGTCCATACCCATCAGAAGCGTGTATCATCTAAGGGAGGTTCTAAGGCTGGCGATGATTAAGAGGGTTGACGACTATGAGATATTCGACCGTGTATTTGAGGAGCTGCTAAACCCGGTCAGGAAATTGAGCAGGCCTGAGGAGTCCACTGAGAAGCTTCCGGGAGAGTCTGTCGGTGAGCAGAGGAAGGTAGAGTCGAGCTCGGGCCAGTCGGGGCAGTCAATAACCTTTTACAGCCCTATGGAGGTTTTGATGAAGAGGATGTTGCCGGCGCCTACCCATGACTCCTTCAGGCAGAGCAGGAGAGTGATTAGGAGGCTCAGGAGGAGGCTGGCCCTGCTGCCTGGTAGGCGGTCTGAGCTCAGCTCCTCGGGATTGCTGGACTTTCCCCACACCATCCGCACCAGCCTTAGGACCTACGGAGAGTTTGTAAGGATAAGTCACTCAAGTCCGAAGATTACACGATGCAGGCTGATCGCCCTCTTCGATGTGAGCGGCTCCATGGACGCCTACACGGGGTTCCTCATGCAGTCCATGTATGCGCTGGCTAGGCAGGGTGTGGCTCTGGAGGTTTTCGTCTTCAGCACCAAGCTGGTGAGGGTTAGTGACATGCTGAGATATTTCGGCCCAAAGGCAGCGGCTGAGAAGATTAGTGAGGATATTCACATCTGGGGCAGTGGAACCAGGATTGGGAGTTGCCTGCAGACGTTCCTACACAGGTATGGTGGGCTCGTGAGTAGGGGTACTGTGGTGATGATAGTCAGCGATGGTTGGGATACGGGTGAGCCGGAGCTTTTGGACAGGGTTATGAGGGAGTTGAAGAACAGATCGGGCCGAATCGTCTGGATAAACCCACATGCTGACAAGCCTGGGTTCAAGCCTAGGACAGTAGGGATGGAGACAGCCATGCCATACGTAGACCTACTGGCTGGGATGGCCTCGCTACAGAACATGAGAGGGTTTGTTAGGTTCTTCGGAAACGCCCTTCAGCCAATAATGCGTAAGCCTGTCTCTAGCAGACTGGGTTCACCCTCTCAATAGACCCGCTCTCAGTGTCTGAGACTATCTCGGCCATCTGCTCCTTCATCATCTTGCTCTCCTTGAGGAAGCGGGCACTCCCACCACGAGATAGGCAAACTATCTCGGCCAGTATGCTGAGGGCGATCTCGGCCGGCGTCTCACCACCCAGATCAACTCCAGCAGGCGTCCTAATCTTCTCCAGCTCATCTCTTGGAACCCCAATTTTTGATAGGGTCTCTAAGACTATTCCAGCCCTCTTCTCACTGGCTATAAGGCCTATATACCAAGCTTTTCCATCGAGCGCAGCCTTGAGGTATTTGTGATCCTGTTTATGCATGGTGGCCACGACCACCGCGGTGGAGCTGTCTATCTCCACCCCCCTCAGGTCCGGGTCGCTTATGACGTTGTCGACATCTTCCCTTGCTGTAAACATGTTTTCAGGGTCAGCCACAGCGACCGTGTAGTCTAGGAGCTTACCCATTTTAGCTAGGTTCTCCACTATTGCACCATGGCCTACGAGTAGCAGCTTCTTCTTGGAGACAACCGGCTCCAAATACACTTCCATCGTCCCCCCGCATGGAACACCTGTGCCTCTCAGCTCATCCTCCATCTCCAGAAGTATCGTCCTGCTCCTCCCATCCCTGATGCTTCTAAGCCCCTCCTGTAGGACTGTGGCCTCTACGCATCCGCCTCCCACCCATCCCAAGAATGTGGATCCGTCCTCGAGTATGATGGCTTTCGAGCCCACCTTACCTGAAGTATGACCAGCAGTCTTGACGACTGTGGCTATGCATATCCTCTTACCCTGCAGGATGAGCTCGTTAACCTTGTTATAGAAGTCGAGGTTGTCCATTCCAACGTTTTCTGACATGCCTCAAATATAAGCTCTTCCTATGCTATACCAATGCGAGTAGACTTCAGGCGTGTGGCAAGCTATACCCCTGTGGTGGAGGCTCAGGAGATACTTCTCACACATGTCCACCCCATCAACAGGACTGAGTCCATATCTGTCCTAGATGCCATCGGAAGAGTTGCAGCCACCACCATCAAATCACCTAAGGATATCCCACCTTGGGACTCGTCCCACATGGATGGCTTCGCAGTGAGGCACACCGACCTAGCCGGTGCTAGCGAGGAGAAACCCGTCAGGCTTGGGATAGTAGGTACAGTCAGGCCGGGAACCGAGCCCCAACTTAGGCTCGGACCAGGTGAGGCCGCCCGTATCCTCACAGGAGCATATCTTCCTGAGGGTGCTGATACGGTGGTACCCCAAGAGGAGGTAGTTGTGGAGGACGGTTGGGCCATATTCACCCGCAGACCCGAAGCAGGCGAATTCATAGATAGGAAAGGTTTCGACCTATCCCGTGGTGAGGAGATAGTCAATAGAGGCCAAGTTCTCAGGCCGGCGGATGCCACACTCCTCGCACATGTGGGTGTCTGGTATGTGGATGTGGTCAAACGGCCTGTGGTGGCGATAATGGCTGTGGGCGACGAGTTGACAGATGATCCCAGACAGGTTGAGAAGGGCAAGATTTTCAACACCCACAGCCACCTGCTCAAACACCTCGTCATGGCCTCCGGATGCGTACCGCTGTACATCGGCATACAGCCAGACGAGTTGGGCGCAGTGGGCCAAGCTGTAAGGAAAGCCCTAAATGAGGCTGACCTCCTCCTCACCATAGCCGGCTCATCTGTGAGTGAGAAGGATGTATCGTCACAGGTTTTCACAGAGCTGGGGGCCGAGTATTTCGTCCACGGGCTTAGGCTTCAGCCAGGCCGTGTGGGTGGATTCGCATTGGTGGGTGGCAGGCCGGCAGTACTACTGCCCGGACTGATAATGTCCACCCTCAACGTCTTCATGTTTCTCGCATATCCACTTATCCGCCATCTTCAGGGACTAGAGCCTAGAATCTACCACCGTCGTGTCATGGCCAGTCTAGCAGAGACGGTAAGGTTCAGGAAATACCATGACTTCAAGAAGGTTGTTTGGGTTAAGCTTCGCGATGATGGGGAGAGTGTAACATGCCATCCAAGGTTGGGAGAGTCCAGCGGTATGAGCATCCCAGCTAGGACAGACGGATTCATAGTAGCTGAACCTGGCGTGGCGCAGCTATGGGAGGGTGAGAAGGTTTGGGTGAATCTCCCACCATAGCCTTGGGTCGGCTCGGCTCTTCCTGCATCACAGGTCAGTCTGGGGCAGCAGCCTCATCCCCGTCGGGTATGTGTTCCAGCAATAGATAAGGATAGCGGAGCTGGATAATGGTACTGACAAGGCTGTCCATGCCCTGATCCACCTCTCAGGTACTTTCGGTCTGTCTGTTGGCAAGTATGTGTTGAACTGTCTTATCCACCTCTTCAGGGTACTGTCAAGTTAGGTTGTGTATGTTTATCTTTTAACTGGTTTTGTTTGGAGGTCTGTTCTTTTACAGATTTATCCCTTTATAAACCATTCTAGAGTAAAGGTAATACCATCATATCAGAAGAAAATATCAGTCAGACCTTAACTTGACAGTCTCCGGATAGTGGGACTGTCAACTTTTAGTTAAGCTTTTCTAGCGTATAAGTTTCTAACGGCGAGTGAGCCTCTGCTGAGGCGAAATAACTGGCATGGCATTATACTTGTATTACTTGGTTGACAGTATCCCGGATAGTCATAGAAATACTTAAAACGGGGCCGTTCCCCACATGGCGGCGGTGTAGCAAATGCACCACCCATTACCCTTTAGAGCAGAAGAGGAGGAAGACTTCGAAGAGGAGTTTGAGGAGGATTTCGAGGAGGAAGAGTTCGAGGAAGAAGAGGAAGAGGAGTTCTAACTCACTCTCCCGTCTCCTCACCATCCTTCTTGTGGGTGTAGAGCACAATTGACGTGACTGTGCTCTTGACGCCGGGTATCCTCAAAACCCTCTCCTTGATAAACTCCCTGAACTTATTTATGTCAGGTGAGACAACGACAGCTATTATGTCAAACTCCCCAGTGACTTCGTAGACGTCAACTGTTTCAGGTAGTTTACTCACCTGTCGTGCCACCCTCTCCAATGCGTTGGATTCTGCGAAGATGTGGAGTATGGCTCTAATTCCCACTTGTGACATGCTATCCTACCCTCCTCAAGGCCATAGTTTTCCCCGGATACATGGTCATCAGACGGTGTATCTGATGCTCATGCCCCTTCTCAAAGGTTGCCTTTCCAGCCTTCCTCTGAATATACGCCACCAGATCCACCTCATTTCTCTCCAACATATTGGAGACAATCGATTCAAAATCACCTGCTGCCACATCATGCTCCACCTCATAACCTTCATCACGTAGCTCCTGGGCGAGCTGGGCTAGGTCCATGTCTATCCTGTTACATAGGTCTTCCACGCTGGTGGCGTCGTTGGTGTTTTCCACTATGCTTACCAGCTTTATACTGAAGCGGTGGTCCAAGCCATGTCTGACGGTGCTCTTAACAACATTCATATCCTCATAGGGCCTGACGAGAACAGCCAGTCTCATCCTATATGCCATGGGTATAACGAGGCTTGACTCTTCCCTTCCTATTATCCTAGCACCCCTCATCTCCCTAGCCACCACATAGAGTATCATACCAACACCAAGCCAGAGGAGTCCCAGTGTGCGGCCGGCGATGTGGAAAACTAATAGGAGGAGGAATGAAGCTGTTGTTCCCACCAGCCCCAGTATGCCTACGAGCGGCACCTCCACCCCGCCGCCTCTAAGCCTCAGTCTGACAGAGCCGGGCATCTTCCAGGGTCTGTAGTCGTCCGGAGCAACGATTCTAAGCTTCACAAAGCTGTACATCAGCAGGATGTAGCTTAGGAGAGCTCCGAAGCTATAAACGCTGGCTAAAAATGGTATATCGCCAGGCAGAGCTAGGAGAATGGCTAGTGGGCCTAGAGTTACTATTGCCCTCGACGGAGTTCTGAAGCTGGGGTGGATGCTATGGAACCATGCGGGTAGGAGTTGGAACCTGCCCATGCTGGATACTAGGCGGGAAATGCCGATGACACCAGTATTGGAGCTTGCGTAGCACAAGATGAAGGCCGCCACAGCGACTAGGGGTGCTAACCAGACGCCCACCATTGGGAATGTCTGGGCTAGGGCGGCCACGGGATTCTCGAGGGATGAGGCGAGCAACCTCCAGTCCAGCGACCCTGTGGAAAGGAGGGAAAAGAGCAGGGCTGAGATGACGACAGCCACCACAGTCATCTTGGTGGCCCGGGGAATTGTCTTGTGGGGTCTCCTCGTCTCCTCTGCCGCTTGGGCTATTGACTCTATACCTATGAAGGATGACATGGCCAGTGTGACTGCGTATAGGAAGTTGTTATCCCTTAGAGAGAGCCATGGGAAATAAGCCACGTCTGGGTTAACCACGTCGCTACCCACCTGCGTTATCTGCTGCATGAATAAGCCCATATCGAATTTGAGTAGGAACCCTGAAGCCAGTATTACCACCTCGATGACTAGTCCGAGGAGAACTAGGGAAGATAGGAAGAGTGAGGAATACTTGATGCCCAGATAATTGAGGACTAGTAGGAGGGCTATCAGAAGTCCAGCCATGAAGCCTAGGGCCGGTAGGACAATCCCAAAGAAGTTCAATCCCCCAAACTCGAAAAATGGTATCAGATACCTAAGGTAGCCAGCTGCAGCTACTGCGAAGAGCGAGATGCACAGGAGGTATGAGAGAGTCATAGCCCACCCAGCCACGTAGGCAGTGAGGGTGTTGGAAGCCTTGAGGACGTACACATGGACTCCGCCCGCATAGGGGTATGTGGGCGCCAGCTCAGCGTAGGCCAGACCCACCGTGATGTAGATGAGGGCGGCTATCAGGAAGGCTAGTGGAGCAGCCCCGCCCGCAAAGAGTGTTATCACACCTAGCGCTATGAAGATGTTGGGCCCCACATCTCCATAACCCATGGCAAATGATCCGAACCAGCCCACATCACGCCTTAAGCGGGGATGCTTGATGGACAAAAGTTATCCACTCCAAACGCGTATTGGAAATTATTAAGGAAGTGGTTGCATATTTGGGTAGTGTCCGACTAAGGTGTATATTTAAAGGCTGGGAGTTGGTTTCAAGCATAGTAAAGAAGCCGTGAGACTAAGGTCCTAGCAGTGTTGGGGTTCTAAGCCTCGCTATATTGCCTATAAGTAGGATGTACACTAGCTGGCTGGGAGGTTCTCCGAAGAGGTGGAGATAGCCTCCAAGCCTAGGAATAGGAGGTGTATAGCTGTTGATGAGACTAGGCATGGCTCAGCGGTACATATATGGTCTGCCATGGACATTGATGGCACTGTCAACTTAAGGTTTTTCCGGTAGTCCTATGGTCTGGTTCTTTCTTGTGGTGTCATGCATGTATTTGATTATCTTGTAGGCTGTATGGGTAGGCTTTTCAGGTTCCATAATTATTACAGAGGGCTTATTGGCTTAGGGATGTTAGTGGGAGGTATTGTCTGACCCATGCTTCTAGGGAGAGTGTTTAGATGAGACTAGAGAAGGTTTTAGGCCGAATAGTATATGTATGGTCTGCCCTGGACGTGGATAGGGGGATATTATAGCGTTATACGCCTCCAAAGGCAGGTCTATCCTCAACACGCTAACATTCCTTAAGAAGGTTCTGGAAACATGCGAGGGTAAGTCAGTAATAGTAGTAGATAGAGGCCCATGGTATCAATGGGCTTTAAACAGGCTGGGGATAGAATACATCCAAGAGAGGAATAGGATAGAGAGGTGGTTCAGGGAGCTTAAAGACAGGACCAAAAGATTCTACAACAACACAAACTCAAAAACATAGAAGGAATAGCCACAACCAATAGCCCTCTCACACAACATAAAACCAAGATAGAAAGAGGTGTAATACCTGGTTGACAGTACCACGCTATCCATATTTATATACTCCGCCTAAATAGCCAGCACACCAGCTCCTCGAAAAACAGCTTAATCCGACCAGTCTCTTCCGGCTCGAGCCCCATGCCCCGCGCCCTCTTCATAAGTGTACTCAGGTCAGAGAGGGTGGAGCCTATTAATAGAATTGCACCATTCGGACGAAGTAACTGGGAGGCCTCGCCGAGTACGGCTAGGCTCATCTCCACACCAGTAGGCCCCCCGTCCACGGTAGTGTCATGAGAATCGACATCCGGTAGATATGGTGGGTTAGTCACAACTAAGTCGAATAATGGAGCAGCTCGGAAGACAGTCAGACAGCTAGCCTGGATGAGATGGAGTCTGCTATAATGCCTTGCCAGCCGGTCTGCCGCCTCGTACAGTGCTTGAATATCTATTTCCGTGGCCACAACTTCATCAGCCTTCTCCAGCAGGGCCTCAGTGGAGTACCCCAGCGAGCACCCAACCTCAGCAGCTTTTTCCACACGATCCAACCGTCCTAACGAGTCGACCAAGAGGAATGTATCCTCCGCTGGGAGATAGGGTTCGATCAAGGGTATATTCTCGCCCTAGTCCTTGGGAAGAGGCAAGCGGACTTGATACTCTTCAGCTCCAAAAGCCACTGGAGAACCCTCTCCAGCCCCAGGCCAAACCCCACATGCTGGACGCTGCCATACCTCCTCAAATCCACATACCATTCATAGTCGGCGGGGTTGAGCCCGTCAGCCTTGATACGCTCCAAAAGCTCTCCGAGACTTGATATCCTCTCACCACCACCCACCACTTCACCATATCCCTTTGGAGCCAGCAGGTCTGCTGAGAGGGTGACACGGCTGTCTGAAGGGTCTATCCTATGGTAGAAGGCCTTGGCTTCCCTCGGAAAGTGGGTGAGGAAGAACGGGCGCTCGAAGTCTTGGGTAAGCACCCTCTCCTCATCAGCTCCCAAGTCACTTCCCCAAGCTATCTGAACACCCTTCGACTCCAGTATCTCCAGTGCCTCAGAATATCTGACCCTGTCATACGGTGGCTCCAGCTCATCAAACCTCGGATGCCTCCCCAACACCTCCAGCTCCCGCCTCGACTCCTGCAACGCCTCTATGGAAGACTCACCAACAAGCCTCTCCACAACCCTCATTAGGTCTTCTAGACCTGCGTGGGCGATCTCTGCTTCCACATGCCAGAATTCTGTCAGATGCCTTCTAGTTTTGCTTTTTTCAGCCCTAAAGCTGGGCTGGATGCTGAAGACCTTCTCCAGCCCATATATGGCTGCCTCCTGGTAGAATTGGACGCTCTGGGTTAGGTATGCTTCACGTCCAAAATAATCCACCTTGAAGAGGGTGGCTCCGCCCTCCACAGCCGCTGTTATAAAAGTGGGGCAGTTAACCTCTATGAAGTTATTTCTTTCAAACCAGCCCCGTATTGCCTTAAGGAGTCTAGCCCTGACCCTCATGAGGGCCGACACTCTTGGGCTCCTGAGGTGTAGATGCCTATTATCCCATAAGGCTCTAGCACCTATGCCTCTCCTAATGGGGAAGTCCCGGGCTACACCACTCAGCACCCTAACCCTTGATGCCGAAAGCTCAACACCTGACGGGGCCCGGGCTTCAGACCTCACCACACCCTCCACACTTAGAAGGGCTTCTCTAGCGGCGGAGGCAGCCACTTCCATGGATTGCGGGTCAGCTATACCTCCCTTCACAGCCACCTGCATAACCCCAGTGCTGTCCCTCAAGTCCAGAAATATCAGTCGGCCATGGGACCGCCTACTCCTCAGCCAGCCTAGGAGCTCCACACGGCTACCCTCAGGCATCCCCCACACATCTGAGATGTAGGTTGTTTTCAACATATCATCTTCCGGCTTATCATTATTTAAACCCCTAATATATGGGAGTCCCGGGCCTGACCACGGACTCGGGAACGATAGGAACCACCCTCTCATCACTCTCCACTGCTGTTAGGAGCATGGCCTCTGAGACCTCACCCCTTATCTTACGGGGTTCGAGGTTGGTGATGAATACTAGGCTCCTGCCCAGGAAGTGCTCCGGCGGGTATAGGTGGGCCAGCCCTGTGAGGACCTGCCTCTTGACATCGCCGAAGTCAACCCTTAGTCTGAGAAGCCTGGCCGAGCCCTTTACCCTCTCAGCAGCCTCCACAACCCCAACCCTGAGCTCAAGCCTCTTAAACTCCTCGATAGACACAGTCATGACACAGAATGGCGGGTTAGGGCCGGATAAAGAGTTATCGGCTTATCCGAAAGGTTTGACAATAATTTTTTCCGAAAATTTTTTATGCACCCACATACTCTCAAATATTGAGGAAGTGGAAATGGCGAGGAAGAAAGCTAAGGCAAGAAAGGGTGGTAAGAAGAAGGCTAGGAAGGCAGCCAGACCAGCTAAGAAAGCGCCAGCTCCGGCGCCAGCCGAGGAAGCTGGAACGGGCGCCGCCTAGTCTTCCACTTTTTTATTCTTCATATTCCCAGAATCTTCGTCTCACTGGTTGGATGGGCTGGTTTGTAGGTTTAGATGTTGGTGGGATAGGCTCGAACAGGGCTATGGCTATTGAGGAGGCTGCTGGGATGGCGAATATGGCGGCGAAGTCTAGGGGCGCCTCTATGAAGATTTGGCTAGAGGCCCTCGCCAAGTAGAGCTCCCATGGAACCATGGACTTGACTGTTGGTAATACCATCAGCGAGGAGAGAATCCAGAAAAGATAGGAAAGACCCGAGATTGTTAGGGTTGCTGGTATTGCCCTTTTGGCATCTCCGACCAAGAGTCCGCAGCCCAGCCCAGCCACAGACCATGCTGCTAGCGGGATCAATCCGGGATAGAGAGTCTCACCGCCAATGGGCATATATGTCCCACCGCCAGCCGCCGATGTGAGGGGGGTTGTCAGAGCTGCTAGAGCGTTGAAGATGATGGCTAGAACCGCCATCTGAGGGGTTGGTTGCCTCAAACCCGAAATGGAGGCATCCATAGTTATGGCAGTTCCGAAGCCCACCAATATGGCTAGGGCGAGCAAGACAGGTAGTGCCAACTGCACCATGGCTGGGGAGGGCTGGATTCGTGTTATAACTTTTTGGAGGTGGGGCCAAATGGGTCCTCCCAGCGTACTAAGCCCAGTGACGCTCCCTAAATACTGGTGGATGGCCTCTTCTGAGCCATGTATATTTCCCTCAACCTATTCAGGGTGTCCACCTCTGTGGCATCCTTATCATCTCTTATCCTAGTTATACGGGCGAATCTTAGGGCATACCCGCTGGGGTAGTGGGGGCTTCTCTGGACCTCGCTATACGCCACCTCTACAACCACCCTGGGCTCCACCACAACACCCCAGCTGGTTTCCATCTTCCTGATGGAGAGGAGCCGACGTGTCATCTCCCGGAACTCATCGTCTGTAAGACCCTTGAAGGTCTTACCCACAATCTTGAAGCCGCCGCCCTCGTCCCTAACAGCCAAGTGATAGTTGCTGAGCCAACCCCTTCTCCTGCCATGACCCCACTCTGCCGCCACGATCACCACATCTAGGTAATCCACCTTCTTCACCTTTAGCCAGTGGCCTCCCCTTCTACCCGGCGAGTATGGTGAGGCAGGGTCCTTGAACATGACTCCTTCATATCCATGCCGGAGCGCGCGTCTGTAGAATTCCCCAGCCTCGTCCCTATCCGATGTCTCCAGAAACTCGGCCAGCAGCGGTGACTCCACGGAAGACTGTAGTTGCTTCAACCTCTCCTTCAGGGGCTTCCACCATAGCTCCACCCCCTCGAGGTAGAGTATGTCGAATATCTTGAGCTCTAGGGGGATGGCTTCAGCAGCCCTGTCCGTCTCCCTCTCCCTCACCACCCGCCTCATCGTGTCTTGGAATGGTAGGGGCCTCCCACCCCTATCTACGCCATATACTTCGCCGTCCAATATGACTGAGCCAGCTTGAACCTGGTCCTCAATATGTGAGACCACGTCTGGGAGGCTTCCGGTTATGTCCTGCAGCCGCCTTGTATATACTCTTACCGCTGGGCCGCTCTTGTGTATCTGGACCCTCACCCCATCATACTTGGGGTTGAGATACGCTGTGCCGCCTAACCTCCCCAGTGCGTCAGCCTCATTCTCAGCCATCTGAGCCAGCATCGGTCTTACCGGTGTAAACACTTTGACACCAACCGTGTCCAGCTGCCTCCTAGCCGCGAGAGATGAGAGTTCCATAAGGTCGCCGAGAAACATGTCCGCCCGCCTCACTGTATCGGGGCTGACACCTGTCATGAGGGCGAGGGACTCGATTAGGAGGCCCCTGTTGACGCCGTGCCTCATCTCCCCACTCAAGAGCCTGAGGAGCCACTCTCGCTCTACATCCGAGGCTCTTGTGAAGAGTGATTGGATAGCCAACCTCCTCTTCTCCCTTGATTTGGGTCCTGAAAGCTTGGCAATGTTTTCAAAGGTGCTCCAGACTTCTGAGATTGTGAGGGGCCCGCCGAGAAGCATGGATGTGGGGCCCGATTCTAGTGCGGTCCTCACAAGGGACCAGCCCACATTGAGAGGGGCGGCCGACCTCTCGGGCGCAGTCCTTCCAATCATCATTAGGGCTGCCGGGGCCACATCTTCAGGCTTGAGCGTCCTTAGATAGTTGGCTAGGAGAAGTACCTTGTTATTCCTGCTGTTCTCAGACTCTAGGGCAGAGCATAATCGGGTAAACTCCCTGAACGCTGACAACTCACTCTATCCTAACCTTCTCACCCGACGCCTTAGCAAACGGTATCCGGACTAAGAGCAGGCCATTTTCATACCTAGCTTCAGCACCGGTTGGTTCCAGCCTCCTAGCTACGGTGATAGTTTTTCTATATCCCAACGTATCCCTGAACGGGTGGAGTCGTCTAAACTGTGGTTGGGGAGGCTCGGCATACTCCCCATAAATCCCTATCTCCAAACCGTCAATCCGCAGATCTATCTTATCCTTGTTGCATCCGGGCATCTCAACAACGAGGTAGACATACTCGCCGTCTTGGATGAGTTCGTGTCTAGGTCTCCTATACTCGCCCACTATCGTCGGCTCTAGGCGGCTTATGGAGGACTCCAAACTATCACGTATCCTCTCCACCATATCCCTGACCAATCTCTCCAGATCCTCACCACGGAGGAAAGACACGAACATCACCTAACACCAATGTGGAGAGGCTGGCTAAAAACATATTCAGCCCATAACCGCTAAAAGGAGGGCACCTACCAAAGGTTGGGATGGTCAAGTGTACAGTGTGTGGTGTGGATGAGCTCCTCCCATTCAAGTGCGCCTACTGTGGTGAAAGCTTCTGCCCCGAGCACCGCATACCGGAGAAGCATGGCTGCGGCGGGATCATGCTAGCCAAGAGCCCCATCGAGAGGGGTAGGGCTGAGAAATTGGGCGTAGATTGGACTGGTCCTCCCATGGCGAGGGGTGTATTTGAGAGGCGGGAGATATACCACCTAGTCGCGGCCACTACTCTAATAACCGCAGCAGGCATATCCCTATTCATCTTCTCCACAGGCAGCCCAGCCGCCCTCGCAATATCGGTGGCCGGACTCACTCTCTCCTTCCTAGCCCATGAGCTGGCCCACAAGTTCTACGCCATCAGAATCGGCCTCACAGCAACATTCAGATTGTATCCGCTGGGCGCCATGCTCACCATCATAACCTCGATACCGTTCATACCAATCAAGTTCATAGCCCCAGGGGCTGTCCATGTCAGCGGCCCCACATACTGGCGGGGAATGGGGGCCGTTGCACTAGCAGGTCCTGCCGCCAACATACTGATATCCATTGGACTGTATATGGGTTACTGGGCAGGTCTATCAGGCATACTCGGCTACAGGCTGGCGGAACTCAACGCCTACCTAGCCTTCTTCAACCTACTACCCATAGGCCCTTTAGACGGTGGCATGATACTACAATGGCGTAAGACAGCATGGGTTACATCATTCATAGCATCAATACTACTACTCACAATGCCTAGGCTCTTCTAACATGGACATTGTTTTAAATGGTTCAACTCGTTGGGGAAGTAGCGCCCACCATTTGAAGGCTTAGCAGGCCAGCCCCCTACCGGGCTAGGGTACCCCGCCACCAAAGATCACGGTGAAAACCTTCAGGGTATCCACCTCAACTCATTTGGAATGGGGCATGATTAAGATCCTATCCATCTCTTTTCCTCAGGGTTTTCCGGATATCTATCCATTTTTCTATATGTTCTACACCATCTACCACTATATCTGGATGTGTGTTGGGAGGTTTTCTACTGCCTGCTTGGAAGGCCCATTGCCAGGATCATGTGATACTGTATGAGTTTTCTAATGGGGGGTATTTAGATGGTAGAAATCCAGAAGCTTCTCAATTTGCTGGAAATCGAGACAGGGCTACATTATGTCAGAAGGCAACCCCCCTTCTTCGACAGAATGATGGGGAATGAAAAAAGACTGATACTAAATATATGTTGGGACGAATAGCGGACTGAGAATATACCATCCCATAGGACTCACAGTATGGCGGAAATAACAAAGGCTTGATGAATATCTTAGACGGGGTGGGTTGTTAAAAAATACTGACTACCAACACTACCTCTTTCAATCCTATTAAACTGAAAAACACGACTCTTTATCAAATTTAGACCCTACGCATAAAGCGCCGGGGGTGGGATTTGAACCCACGCGGCCTGTGAGAGGCCACAGGCTCTCCAGGCCTGCGTTATAGGGGAAAGATATATCCTCTCTACCAGACTAAGCGACCCCGGCCCACAAATCAACCGGTTGTTCCAGCATTTAATCATGATTTTGTCAAAGGATATACTGGCTTTGGTATGTGGGCACATTGTCTGTGGGCCTTGTCATCGGGACCAGAAAAAGTCCGTTTATCCCAAGCCATGTTGGGTGGGGCGCGCATTTGTAAGTCACAATATCTAGGGAATCCATATTCTCCCCAGCCCGCATAGACTTGCAGACAAGACCAACGGTCTCGGCAGCTAGCGTCGCCTGAGTATGAACCTGCATCTCAGGGATGTCTCGGCGGAGAAGCTGTCATCTATCTCTGAGGTTATGACATCTATATGGAGCTTCTGGGATGCCATGAGGCGCCTCTGTAGATATATCTTAGCTCCATCCTCGAAACCTAGGTATACATAGTCCCCCGATGGCTCTAGAGATGTGATGAAGACATTGCTGAACCCACAGCAGCCTGTGTCACCAAGAAGTATGTAGAGGCTTCCCTTCTCCCTCTTGAGCTGGGATAAGACATCACGGGCTTTTCTGGAGAATATGACCTCGACCACCTCATGCCACCTTATGCCTCAGACCGCCTTTCCACATAGGTGGATACGTGGACCTAGGCATCACCACACGGGTTATGTCTACGGCCAACCCTTCTGAAGAATTGAGCATCTCCTCGGTGCTCATGACGGCTAACCCTAGACCCACCACCTCACCTTTCAGAGTTAAAACGGCTGTGAGATCACCCCGCACGATACCGGTCTCCACCTTGGACACGCCAGCCACCATCAGGTCAGCGCCATGACACAGAGCATCAACAGCGCTATCAAGGATATACACCTTGGGAAGCAACTGCAGAGACTCCTCCACCGGGTGGACGACCCTTCTCAACACATTCTCATCACCACCCTCACGGTATTGGCTCCATGCATCCAAAACCTCGATGAATGGTGTGGAGTTCTCCTCAGTGAACGGCCCGGCCCTAACCCTTCTCAACTCCTCCATGTGGGCGCCTAAGCCAAGATACTCGCCAATGTCATGGCAGAGCTTCCGAATGTATGTTCCACCTGAGCAGGCCACATCCATGAGTATCATCCTCCCTTCACGCTCTAGGATCCTTATCCAGTAAACCGTCCTAACCCTAGGCTTCCTAGCTACTGAGGAGCGGACCGGTGGAACTTGGTAGATATTCCCGGTGAATGTCTGAAGGGCGCTTACCAGGTCATCATCCTCCACATCCCCATGCATCTCCATCAATGCCACATACTCCTTCCCACTATGCATGATGGCTCCGGCGCATTTCGTGGACTCCTCAAGCATCAGGGGTAGAACGCCGGAGACAGCGGGATCTCCCCGAGGGTCTCTAGGGTCCCGCCGTGTCCGACTCGCTGGAGTCCAAGTATCTTTTTAACTGTGGCGGCAATCTCGTGGCTTGTCGGCCCCCTATGCTTGTCCAAGTTTATGACACCATATCGGAGATGGATGGCTATGGGTCTCGCTGCGGGATCATAGCCGTAGTTGCTGTCGGTTTCGGCTTCAATCCGCACTTCCAAACCTCTACTCCTAATCCAGGGCGGCTTGAGCTCAGTCAAACCTTCACACCACCCACCATCCATTCCTTTAACCCATTAGCCTCAAGGGTCTTCAGGACATCCTCATCTGAGGATCCAGGCTCAATCTCTATCTTCCTGTCCGTGAGGGTGATATGGGTTATGTTCACCTTCCGTCTCCTAAGCCCAGTAAGGGATGGCGGCCCGGTCACCATTACGTGCTTCTTATCCACCACAGCCACTATCACCCCCATCCTACCTGCGTCCCTACCAGCCAGCTTCACACATATCCTACCCACATGGTCTGCGAGCGACATACATCATCGGTTACTCCAGCCTTGTTATAGGCTTTAATTATCCGTGGGAATACGGTTTATATGCGCCGCCGGCCCGTAATATGCATAAGCGGCTTCGCAGCTACAGGGAAGTCAACGGTTTCAAAGTGGATTGCACATCGTCTTGGCTACAAGTATGTCTCTGGAGGCGACGCCCTCAAGGCCCTCGCAGTTGAGATGGGCTACAGTCCTGGTGGCAAGAGCTGGTGGGAAACTAGGGAGGGTGTGAGGTTCCTCTCTCTCAGGGGACGTGACCTCTCGTTTGATAGGCGGGTGGATGAGAAGCTGGTGGAGATCGCTAGGGCGGGGAAGGTGGTGGTGGATTCATGGGTCATGCCATGGATACTCGGCGAGGCCTCCCTCAATATTTGGATGTCCGCCAGTGTAGATGTGAGGGCTGAGAGGATGGCTAGGAGGGCCGGGATAAGCGTGGCCAAGGCCAAGAGAATTCTCCTACGGAGAGACTATGAAAGCAAGAAAATCTATAGGAGACTGTATGGGATTAGGCTGGGCGAGGATTTCACACCATTCCACCTAATTCTTGACACAACCCATCTAACGCCAATCCAGGTCTATCGGATAATCCTAAGCTTTTTGAAGCAGTCCCTCAGCCCTAGTCTTCAAAAGCTCCCTCAGACATCCTCCGCATAGCACGCCTGCGTATGGTCTCGAGACAGTTCTGCCGCTCCGGTTCCTCACCCATCTTCTAGGTATGCCATGAAGCCTCCGGCCGCATCTCTTGCATCTGGGTGCTCCCGCCAGCTCTGACCTGAAGTGGAGAACTGTCCTCCCCCCAGGCACCCTCTTACTTATCCTTCTCCGGCTTCTTGTCCTCAGACTTCGCCTCAAAGCCTCCACCTCCCATTCCGAATGGGCTGATCCCCAAGACCTTAGCTATGGGCGAGCCCACTGCAAAGAAGGAGAGGATGAACCATCCATAGAAATGTATCTCTCTCTGGTTTGAGATGAAGGGTATGTCTAGTCCGGACGGCATAAGACCTAGGACCGCTGGGCCGAAGTAGCCTGACAATAGCGGGTAGATTGTGAAGAATATTATTAGGCTACTGAACATCACAATCATGTTCTTTTTGCTGACCTCGGCGTTGAGCTTCTGGATGTAGTCCTTCCGATGCTGGAGCTTCTGAACCGCCTTCATATCCTTCTTCCTTTGAGCTGCTAGTAGCTCCCTGTTGAACGCCTGTATCTCAGCCATCTTCCTCAAATCCTCCTCCTTAAGCACCACCCGTCTTATGCCGTTGGTGAGTGCTGAGAGGCCTGCCGCCATCCCAAGAATCATGAGCAGCTCATACACCATTCTATTCACCGCCGAGGAATCTGCCCACTGCGGGGTACATCTCAGTAAGCCTCTCCCTCATCAAGGCCTGGTAGTACTGATGTAAGATGCCTATCATGAGGAGGAGACCTATGCCCGAGCCGAAAACGTTGAAGTAGTCCGCCACGCTCCCAATCACACCCACTATGAGCCCCCCCAAAATCGTTACTGTGGATATGTATTTCTCCACAATCTTGGCTATAATTTCTGGGGAGCGTCTAAAACCCGGCACCTGCATCCCAGCTTCAATCAGCTGCTCGGCAACCTTCTGTGGCCCCAAGCCACCTACCTGAACCCAGAATTTTGCGAACAATACTGCGAAGGTTATGAGAAGAGCTGCATGGACAAGGGCCCTGAGTGGGTCGGCCAGAACGTTGGAGAGTCCTCTAGGTGAGATGACGTAGTAGGCCAGCCCCCCTGTGGGTACAACAGTGGACAAGTTCTGATTGTAGGTGTACGTGCCTATAATATTGAGGAGTGGGTTGTCGTTGTTGGGGTTGAAACGGTTCCAGATAAGTGAGCCTAGGTAGTATATGTTGCTGAATATTGTGGTGGCGAAGATTATGGGCACGTTGGAGACGTAGAGTAGTTTGACGGGGTATTTGGCCCTGTATCCGGAGAACTTGGCGTATGAGATGGGTATCTCAACCCTTATAGCCTCTATGTATATGAGGGCTAGAATGAGGAAGGCCGTTGTGAACAGTCCGAGGAGGTCTGGGTAGCCACGCGCTCTGACCCAGAGACCATCAACATTTGCCCCGGTGAATATTTGGAATATGGCGGGTATCACTCCTTGGAAGTATCCGTCCGGAAGACCTATGGGTGAGAAGAGGG
>JAWAEB010000029.1:0-18135 GCA_038891515.1 Nitrososphaerota archaeon
GCAACAAACCTAAACAACTGGGCTGGCCTAACGTATACTCTATCAACCATAAGCTAGAGCTACGCTAGGCTGGCCAAAAACATTATGAATCAAGCTTTTAGAAGATAGTTTTCGGGATTCTTCTGTTTTCTATGTATTGTGAATTTTATTGGCTTGTAGAACTTTGCCCTAATGTGTGCCCTGATGTAATTAGGCAGGTTTTAGAATTACGAAGCAGTTCAGCCCTTTCAGGGTTTAAATGGTTTGTATGATTTTAGATCTGTTAGTAATATTTTGCCTTTGTTGTTTAATGCTATGACTGGTCGGGACATGCTCTTGTCTGCAAGCTCTATAAGGGGAGCTACTTCACCACGGCTCACATGCTTCCTATTCTTACACTCAACCAAGATGGCTACACCTTTCTTCAGACATACTAGGTCTACTGGCTTTGATGCGGCGGCCCTTATGACAATCCAGCCCCTCCTCCTAAACAGGTCCCTCACCCTATACTCGAACCTCCTACCCTTCCGATAGCTCACGAAAGTTAATTGGCAAGTGATTGTATTAAAGGCTTCAGCAAGATTAGCTTATTATGTCATGTACTGAAACATATGTCACACCGCCGATCTTTGTAATGGTTGTCATGGCCTTGAACACTTTTCCCTTTTTTATGTTGTCTCTTGGGCCGTTGTATCTTGACGGCTCCAGCCTTGCCCTGAACTTTTCATCCACCAACACAATGGCGAATCCCGGGTATATCTTTTCAATCGTTATCGTATGAATCTTCCCATGTGGTTGTTTCGACATGCTTCTCACCACTGCTTTAGCCACTATCCTACCGCCGATACGTGTTACCAACCCGTCTCTGTAGAGGTGTTTTATTGCAGCTCTAATTGTGTCCGGTTTCTGGTCTGGATCCTCCAGTATCTCCGCCTCAGATAGTCCTTTCAACCCCTGTTTGAGAAGCTTCTTATACAGGTATTTTGCGTAGTAGTATACTTCTCTGCTGCTGGGCCCCATCCTTGGAGGCCTGACCTCCTGCGGTTCCTCTGCCGATAGCTCTTCTAAAGAAGTCTCCGGCGATGGCTCGGCTTCTTCACCCCTCTCAGGTATCTCTATGATATCTCCCTTCTCCTCAGGAATTTTTATTATTTCTGGCTCTCTTCTCCACGGCCATGGTTCTCCTGGAGTCGGTTTAGGCCCCTTCCTTGATATGGTGAACTCTTTCAGCTTCTCCGAAACTTTCTCAAGTATTGTGGACATCTTCCTAGCACGTTTATACCCCTCCCTGAAGTAATATTCATCAACTGTGTTTCGCGTCACTAGGATTGTCACCTTTCCGGGTAGTATTCTGCCTGTCCTGCCCCTCCTCTGGATGTATCTTATGCCCGAGACAGCAGGCTCGTAGAAGATCACATAACCACATTCTGGTATGTCTAAACCCTCTTCACCTATAGATGTGGCCACCAGTGTGGTTATGTCGCCGTCCCTGAATTTTTGGAGTATTTTTCTCTGCTCCTCCTGGGTCATCCTGGGCCCCCCCTTACCCTCAGCTTTTCCAACAAATAGTTCAGCGGATATGTCTGCTTGTTTAAGCCTTTCAACTATGATCTCTGCGGTATGTCTTATGTTGGCGAAGACCATAACCCTGTCGGTTGGCTTCTGTGTTAAATGCTGTGAGACAAGTTCGACAAGTCTTTCAAGTTTTGGATGATCTTTCTCCACTCTGCCTGCCTCAGTTAAGAGATTTTGAAACTCGTATGTTCTTGAGAGCATTTTATGACTTTTAAGCTCTGACCTAGAAACCTCCTCAAGGTATTTTCTTAGTGAGCGTATGTGCTGACTCTCCACAAGCTCCATAGCATGGTATAGGCTGAGTATCTCTGAGCACAGGGCCATGTAGTGCATGTTAAGTCCTTTGATGCCTGACTCTATCTCAGCCCTAAGCCTTGCCATGAACTGGACTATAGCCCTCCTGTTGACAGCTTCTAAAGGTGTTTTGAACAAACCTGATCCATACAGCTTTTTTACCCGTTCTTCAATCATCTTCTTTACCTTCTGCCTCACATTCTCATACTCCTCTGGAAGGGCGACCCTCTCCCATGAAATGGAAATGCCCGGTATATGCCCCGCAACATCTTCATCGTCCTCACCCCTCCAAACTATTTTCTCAATCATAAGGTTTCTGCATACCTCCATTACTTTTTCCTCTTCGCTTCCGGGGCTTGCTGTTAGGGCAAGTATTAGAGGCCATGGACACCTCCTGACATATTCTGAAGCAATCTTGGTGTACGCGTATCTGCTCCTGCTTCTATGACATTCATCGAAGACGAGTAGTGAATATTCCTCAAGCCTTACAAGACCCCTCCTGATATCGTTCCAAACTGTCTGGGGTGTTGCGAAGAATATTTTTACTCCGCTGCTCCACAACCTCCCCCTCCCAGATGTTTCACCTGTTACTACCGCTGTCGTATCCCCTGTGCCGATGATTAGATGTTTTAGAAAGCTTTCCCTATGTTGTAGTGTCAACGGTTTTGTGGGAGCCATGACAAGTATCTTCGAGCCAGGATGTCGGTGAAGTAGCTCGGCAGCAACAAGTTCAGCTATCACCGTTTTTCCCAAAGCTGTCGGCAGGACGACAAGCGTATTGCCTTCCAAAGCCTCTTCAACCAAAACCCTCTGGTAGGCTCTGTCCTCAACAACTCCCTCCCTGACCATTGGATGTTCGACATATTTCTTAGGGGTTGTCTGTTGTAGGTTCGGTGTTATTAGCCCTTCTGAGAGCTTGACTGCGTATATATGTTTGCACTCCTTTCTCCTAAACATGTAGTCGGGACATGTGCATGTAAACCCTGCTCCAGTAAATGTTACTGTGTATCTTACTGAAGGCTCTCTCTGGCTTGGAACTGTCCAAGTAACAGGCATGCCTATATCTCTATCGTCTCCTTACTACTTGTCCTACTATCCCTCTTAGGGTTAACCTTCTCAGGCAATTTCATCAGCGTATCTAGTTTATCGTCGTTTATTATCTTCCTAAAATCCTCCAAATCTACATACCCTCTCAATACAAGTCTTCTCCTCTTCTCTGTCTGTCGAGAAGGATCTACATGGCTCATCTCCTACCGTTATCCCCGCACCACCCGGAATCTTAACTAGGGAGACGCCCAGTACTGTGGCCCCCCTACTTTCCCAATTCTTGCCATCTCTCAGGAAGGCCTGAAGCCTGAAAACAACTGTTTCCATTTATCTGCCTCCTTATCTACATTATTGAAAGACGTTAATATGTTTTACCGACTAGGGCCGCAATGTTCAGCCATCAAATGATCGGGACGCGTCTTAGCAAGCCCGGAATATGCCTTATGTATGTGGGTCTACTGCCAGAGCTCAGAAAGTCTTTCCACAGAGCCGCCCCTCATTTTCCAAGATCAAGGCTCTTCCCTTGTTTTGAGTATGAAGTGTAGGTATGTTCAGTCTTGTTATGATAGGGGAGATGGATATTGTAGCAGATGTCGTGGAACACATAGAAACATGGATAGATACCCCAGAATTCAGGGCAAAATTTAGTTAAAACCAAGGAAAAATGTGGGGAGAGGCTTATGAGGTCGGCCATGATGTGGTTCCGGCATATTATCGTGACGTTTCTCACACCCTCCATACGGGATGCAAGGCCCTTCACCGCCTCAGCGTATGATAGTGCTGTGGGTGCGTAGGGGTCGCGTGGTGTTATCGTGAGCAGTATGTCACCCTCCCCCCGCTCCTCCATAGCCACGTCAATTGCCCATCCCTTGTACTGCAAGGCTTAAATGTCCTCATGGGGCGGTATGGGTTATGAACACGGATGAGGTTCTGGCTCTTCGGGACAGGTATATGGTGAGGGCTTTG
This sequence comes from Nitrososphaerota archaeon, assembly GCA_038891515.1. Classification (GTDB taxonomy): domain Archaea; phylum Thermoproteota; class Nitrososphaeria_A; order Caldarchaeales; family Caldarchaeaceae; genus HRBIN01. Next base: position 3,862 of record JAWAEB010000029.1, read on the forward strand.
GTCCCGAGGGAGCCTATAGTGGTAAAGAGAGCCTATGGATTCTATGTGGAGGATCTTGAGGGAAACACCTACATTGACCTGTTCTCCGGCATAAGCACCAACAACTTGGGCCACTGCCATCCGGAGGTTGTCAAAGCCATTGTGGAGCAGTCAGGCAGATTCATGCATGTCTCGGGATACTATAATCACAGCCTCGAGGTGGAGCTGGCTAGGACGTTGATAGAGCTTGCTCCCAAGAGTCTGGCCAAAGTCTTTTTCTGTAACAGCGGAACAGAAGCGGTGGACGGTGCTGTGAAGCTGGCCAAGAAACTGGCTTTCCATGAGGGGAGGCAGGGATCAAGCGTCATAGCTTTGCAGGGCTCTTTCCACGGGCGACTCTCCCTAACACTAGCCCTCACGGGTCAGAGGAAATACAAGGCTAAGCTGGGCAACTACGCCAACTATCCGGGAGTCATCCACGCTCCATGTCCATACCACTACAGGCTTGGAGGTGACATGGCTCCAGACGAGTTTGGGAAGAGATGTGCCGACCAGGTGGGCGAGCTGATAGACTACTACGTAGCCGGTGACGTAGCTGCTGTTGTTGTGGAGCCCATCCTCGGAGAAGGAGGCATAATCGTCCCACCCGACACATACCTGCCTAGGCTTGAAAAAATATGCCGGGAGCAGGGTGTGCCTCTCCTCGTGGACGAGGTCCAGACAGGATTTGGAAGGACCGGCCGAATATTTGCCTGTGAGCACTGGGGCCTCCAGCCAGAGGCTATGGCAATGGCCAAGGCCCTAGGGGCTGGTCTTCCTCTAGGTGCGATTGCTGTCTCTGAAAGGGTAGACGCTGGACTGGAGCCGGGCGACCACTTCAACACATTCATGGGGAACCCGGTGTCATGTGCTGCGAGCTTGGCTGGCCTGAACGTGCTCAAAAGGGAGAGGCTGCATGAGAATGCGGCGAAGCATGGCGAGATCATCATGAGGGTTGTGGGTGAGGCGATGGATGAGATACCGTTCATCGGTGAGGTAAGGGGCCGTGGCCTGATGATAGGTGTGGAGCTGGTGGAGGACCAGAGGACTAAAAAACCTCATCCACAGCTGGCCGACAAGACGAGAGCAGAGATGAGGAGAAGAGGCTACCTAGTAGGAGTTGGCGGCCTATACAAAAACGTTCTCCGAATACAGCCACCACTAATTATAAACCGTGAGACAGCCGAGAATTCAGCCCAAGCCCTAGTATCGTCCATCAAGGAATCAGCCAAAAGTTAACGTTGAAGGATGGTGTAACTAAGAACTCAGTATGCCGTGTAGAACCTATAAACTTTCTCTCCCCCAATTCTTGAAATACGTTTTATCATACCTCGCCATACTATAGACATGGTTTCCCGCCGCAGCTTTCTGAGGAGCGGAAGCCTAATCTTCGCCCTTGTAACCTCTGCCATAATAGGCTTAGTTGTATTGACAAGCCTTGTATTTTGGGAGAGAAGAGAGGTGAGTGGCAGAAGACCTGAGGCTGGGCGGATGATATCCTTACCTAGACCGAGGACTGAAGGGCCGATGTCAGTTGAGCAGGCCCTACAACGCCGAAGGTCAAGGAGAAATTACCGAAATGAGCCTCTCAAGTTGGAGCATGTTTCGCAGCTTCTCTGGGCTGCTCAAGCGGTTACGGCGCCCCATCTATGGACTGGACTGAGGACAGCTCCTCCGCCGGCGGACTCTACCCGCTCGAGACGTATATAGTCGTGAGAGAGAACGGTGTTGAAGAGTTGGAGGCCGGCGTCTATCACTACAATCCCCACAAACACGAACTCTCAGCTGTCGTAAAAGGTGACTATAGTAGAGACTTGATGTCAGCATGTGTGGACCAGGAATGGGTTGGTCAGCGGCTTTTAACATAGTGTTCACGGCCGTGGTTGAGAGGACGAGCGTTAAGTATGGCGGCAGGGCCCTCCAATACATCTTCCAAGAGTCGGGCCATGCGGCGCAGAACATATACCTACAGGCAGAGGCCCTGGGCTTGGGATGTGTGGTTATTGGGGCCTTCTACGAGGATGAGATACGCCTTATTCTTGGGATAAATGAGGCCGAGCTTCCTGTATACGTGATGCCGGTTGGCCGGCCCGCTTAGCCAGCTGAACATTTACCGAGCTGTCTTAGTGTTGCTTGTCAGCGTGATAGCTTATTTTATGGCGGTGGGCGTGGGGCCCCTCACTGAAGGGCACGTGGGCGGCCTGATGTCTATGGACCTCAAAGGAGATGGCTGGCTTGGTTATAGACTAGGGTATGCGGAGGCCGTGCTGCTCTTGGCCGCTCAGGTATATCTGTTCAGGCCAGGGTTCATCTCCAAGCCCGCCTGGCTGGACATCCACTGCCAGCTCACCACGGTGGGAGGAGTATTGATTCAGGTCCATGCAGGGTTCCCCTATTCGTTCGGCTACTGGACGCTCCCACGCATGTATCCGGAGCTGGGAGTCTTTGGCTTAGTGGGCCTTCAGGGTGTGGCATCGTGGCTGGTCCTAGCATTGATAGCCAGCGGGTTCTTCGGAAGATACATTTACCGTAAAGCAGCCCAAAGGAGCAGAGCCTTCAGATGGTGGCACAGCGCACACGCCATCACCTCAGGCCTACTCTACGTCACCGGGTTCATACACCTTCTACTAGCCGTTCAGCTAAGATACCTCACGGCCTAGACATCAATAAAGGCTGAGAGGGACGGGCTCTCCCGAGAGTATGGGGTGTATAAAAAATTGGGAGTTTATGGCTTAATGGCTTTCTTCACTTTCTCAAGAACGTCGGGTGGAATTTTCTCTATCTTGTGTGCGTGTTTTGCGTGTGCGCTGAGAATGGTCATCAGCTCATCCGTCGTGGAAGCGTTTTTCACTTCAAAGGAGCAGTTGGGCATCACATCCCGGCAATTAAAGCTCGGCATAGTTTTCTATCTTTTTTGGCGATAATAAACTTTTCCCCAAAAATTGAGCCGATTTTTCCGCCACCCCACAACCTCGTGCATCAAAGCTTGACGTTACCTCCGCCCCAGCCCTGAGGCATGTCTATGATGAGGAAGAAGACATTATTCTCCACGGGAGATATAGTTACATCTGCCTCCCCATCTTCCACATAGTAGGCCACGAGTCTACCATACATCTCGGATGTGAACCCAACCTTGACCTAGGTGACAGAAGGGCCTACACTCAGGATGTCGGTTATCTGTAGTAGCCCGTTTTCAGTGAGCTTGATTACCCGCTCCGAGGCGGCTATCTCCTGGCCGGCGACTATTGGATAGACTGTCAACAGGGCCGCAGCCAACAGTAGTATCCAGAGCCAAGTCCACCGGCAACCAGAATTAGGCGTTATTAACCTTAAACATCATATACCGCTGAACAACAATGAGAGGGGGCCCGTGGCCTAGAATGGATAGGGCGTCGGCCTATTGTGGTTTAGAGTGTTGTTTGTCCTTCTTTTTTCTTGGGTTTTTTCTTAAAACTCTGTTGCAGTATGAGCATTTATCCTTGTTTCTGAATGTTTGCTGACATACGCTACAAAAGCATTCTCCCCTATCATATCTTGGATGCCTGCCTGAAGGAGTATAAAGAGGCTCTTCATGGTCTTTATAGCTGAAGTGAGGCATCCCGTTCTCAGCCCATAGGGTTATCCTAACCTGTCTCTCGTCATGGGACTCTATGTGGAAGAGGTTTTTGTAGGCTGACGGTATTCTAAGCCTGAAGCCTGCTGTAACATCATACCTTCCCTGAAACATGTCTTTCTTAACGCAGGCTGTATAATCTCCTTTATCTGGTATGTTTAGTGCTTGCGATACCGTTTTAGGCAGTTTAAGCTTCATGCTTCCACCGTTCTCGTATATTATTCTTGCGACGCATTCAAAAGCGTTAGGAAGGAAGATTTGCTGGTGAGCCATTCAACTCAACAGCATCCAGCCACGATGAACCCATGGCTGTCGTCATGGATTTTCAAACGATACATAGCCAATCAGAGGGTTGTCGTAGAGCCTGTGTGCGGGGTGGGGTGAACAGCTGTGTAGGCTCCTATCCTCATCCAGCCCATAGCCTGCGGACTGCATGCCGGTCAAACATTCATCATCAACGACATAAACCCCAGCTATGCTATAACAGCACATGGTATTATTTCGGAGCTTCTGAGGTTTACGAACCACAGCTCGTCGGTGTTTAAGTTCGAAGGCCCCGCCGAGACACTGCATTATACGCTCAGACGATTGTCTCTGGAGCACGGTTTGCCTATCCGAGGGGGGTCGCTAACACTGTGGTGTTCAGCCCGCCCTACTGCAACATCATGTCTTCGCCGAAGAAGGAGCTACGTGGCTTCGCTAAGGATGAGGTGAGGACTTTTCTTGGTGGCAACTACAGGGCTTTCATACAGCAAATCATAGCCTCGGCCTACATCATGCTGAGGCGGTTCGGCTGGTGTGTTGTCGTCGTTAAGCATACTGTTTCGACGGCTCCGAAGCTTCGGATTCCAGAGACTGTGGAAGAGACTATGAAGACGATTGGATTTAAAAACGTTGAGAGACATGTTTTCCAGCTAGCCAAGCCTTCGGCCTACTTCGAGTTGCATAAAAGCCGTGGACATACCTGCTAACACCTCAGATACGAATATGTTATCATTGGTCAGAAGACCGCTCAACGTCCATTTGCGGGGGCTGAGGCCAATGCCTGAAACCGCTTTAGAAAGCATCAGAGACAGATACGCAGACCTCTTCATCCTTGCTGGTGATAAGGCTGAGTTTGAGAGGCTTATAGAGGCCGTGGACAACGCGGTTAACACCTCTATCTCCGACGACGTCGGCGTAATAGCCAAGTTTATGGCTTTAACTAATGCTGAGAAAACCATCGACTCTTTCGCAGACTTCTACAGGAGATACATTCAGCCAACGGTTGTCAACAACTTGTCTGAAGACCTTAGATGGGTTCTGGAGAAGGCCAGAGAAACAGCGACAATACTATGGCTGGAGGGATGTAAGAGATGATGGCCACCCCGAATAGGGGTTTATAAACCTCTCGGGAAAGTAGGTAGAATAGGCTCATATCTGTCTAGGGTGCTGAGGATTAAGCTGTGGCCCTAGCTTACTCAATGTCTCCGAGTACCATGGCCCTCGTATCTGAAAAATGTGGACACATTGGGACACTTGCTACTACATGGTTGATCACAAGCATCGCATTCTAACCCCTCTTCCTAAGGGTAGCCCTAACAGCTATAATCATGCCGGAACTCGCGTCGCCAGCAGTCAAAACGTATACCACCTTTCCCGAGAGTTTCATCTTGCTCTCATCTACTACATTAACTCTCCTTTCGTCTATCGCGGGACCTAGGAGAGCCCTGCCAACAATCCTAACACGTAGACCAAAGCCCCGATAATGCAGGCTGAAGACCTGTGTGTCGGCGATTAGGCCCGTCTCAAAGTATGAACCTTAGTGAAAACAGGGTATGAAGGGAGAGGAGGGGTGACTTCAGAAGGCCTAGTCGAACCAAGCATTGCTGGAGTCTCCGTTGTTTTCTCTCGATCGTGAATCCTATGTGTTTGTAGAACGTCAGCCGAAAGGCAGCAGGAATGTGGAGAATGTAGACGTCCTTCTTTGTATAGTGTATTTTACCGCTTCTCGGCTCTTTGATAGGTGTTCCACTCTTTGTTTGAAGACGTGGTTCTGTCGTATTTACACCCATTGAAGACAACAGACTCCAAATATAGTTCAGCAGTGCTAAGTCAGTGTTGGATACAGTTATCACTCCATCCTTCCGTACACTGCCTTCGCTGTCAAAGAACCCCCTTAGGAATGCCGACTTGCATTCTTCGTCATGTCCCACGAATTTTCTGACTTTCTCTAAGTTGATGGGCTTCATCAGTAGTTGGTATAGCGTTTTGGACTGAACGGCGATGACGAATAACCTTCCTGACCATTTCGGCTTTGGCGGCTCTCGTCCCAAAATTACTCCAAGACACCTTGAGAATTCCTCGGCGAACTCTCTATCCTTCACCATCAACCCTATGGACGCTCTTTGATAGGATTTTTGAGGTCGTTTTTTCCGCCACACGTATCCGTCGCCAGCGACAACTCCGATGACGTACGCGAGCTCTTTAGAAGGTCTGAGAACTTCTACTGATGGTATTCGTATGCCGTTGTATGGGTTATGGATTTGTCGAACCCATTCACTGATGTGGGATTTTCTTAACGTTATGCCACGTTCCTGCCTTATGATATCAATGATTCTACTGTAGGAGAACCCTTCTTCCCTGAGTCTTCTCACGTCTTCGTATAGTTTTATCCGCAGCTCTCTCGGCATGTATGGGCCTCTTCTTACTGTCGTAGTGTGTTTAGGAAATTTTTGCGGGATTGTTTCAGATGTCTTCGAACCCCTCCCCTCTCCAGATGCCCAGGCCTTGTCGAGGGATGGCGGGCATCCAGACCATCCCCCGCCCCCTGCAGCATTGGGTTGCTCTGGCCCGGGAGCAGACCCCTCCCCAACGCCGGAGGCAGGGCCTTCAACCATGTCCCCCGTGGACATGGCTCTCCCGGGAAGGCCTGGGCCGCCGGAGAGCATCCCCGACAGGAGGAAAGAACCTCCCGCCGGAGAACCACTCTCCAGCGGAAGGCCCTCCCATCGGGGAAACATGAAGGGGTTTGTCTTAGATTGCTTTAGCGTTTATTGTTAAAATCAGCTGCGGCGACGATGGTTTTCCCTTGGCTGTTCAGGCTCTAGCGCCTGACCTGTTTGAGAGCACGAACGCTCTCTTTCTGCGGGAGCTCGAGCGCTCCCCAACAGCCCCAGCCACACAAAGGGGCATTACACCTTCTCCCTCCACGTGTGGCCGTGTGTATGGTGTTCTGGCTTTGTAAAAAATTTATCTTCCCACTTTCAGCCATCTCTCATACCTCAAATCTAAATCTCTATGATGCTGTTTAGACCAATTAAACTCGAAAAGGGTTTATATTCGAAAAGTCTGGTTGTAGGGGTAAAGGGGTGCTGGTGTGTATGGGGTGGCAAAGGGAGGTTGTGTTTTTGAGGCTCGTTTGAATAGTCTTCTGGCGGCTGGCAACCTTCAAACAGGCCATCCACCTGCGTGGCGTTATAATACGTTCTAGAATCAGCCATCAGCCCATCCATCTCAATTTTCAGTTCTTTAGGGGAAGGGTGTGAAGCTAAAACCCACTCACATCACACTAAGAAACCCAAGCCTCCAAATAGGAACGAATCTGGATAGTACATTAGCTCGTGGTTAGGACGAGCTGACCAGCTTAGGCGTGATATCCAGTAGGGGTTGAGTAAGATCTCAGGGCGAATGGATTATCAACCTCCCAAAAACATCCCGCATGGTAAAAGGTATGGACTAGGAGCAGATAGCCTCCGGATAAGGAGCGGTATTTTATGGGCTTAGGCCTGTCACGAATGTCTAAGAACATTTGTCAGGTTTTCCTCTAGACTAAGTTTTAGGCGGTGTATAACCGTGGGCAAGACAGCTGCAAGTTGCTGGCTCTGACAGATTCCTATGATAGGATCTGCCTAAATTCTTTTCCATTCCTTAAGAGCGCTCTCAAACAATCTCTAATTCTATGGGCAGTTACTGTGTGGGTCCATGGTATCCACGGGCATTGAGAAACACGGACTAAATGAGCACCAGAGAATCGCCATTAGGAACGAGCTTGAGAGGTTCTTCAGACACCTCAAGAAAAGGACGTGTATCCCACCAAAGGCTACGCGCAACACACAATGCGCATGAAATATATACGAGTATAGCCCGGGCCGGATTCGAACCGGCGTCGAGGGGTCCAAAGCCCCCCATCCTTGGCCGCTAGACGACCGGGCTTCATTTAATCTTAGCTACCGTATGATAAAAAATTTATGGCTTCTGGTTTAGCCTCATGTTGATTAGGTCCGCCATGACGTGGTTCCGGCATATAATGGTGACTCTCTTTACACCCTCCACTCGGGAGGCTATTGCTTTGACCGCCTCTGCGTATGATAATGCTGTGGGCGTATATGGGTCTCTCGGCGTTATTGTGAGGATTACGTCACCGCCCCCCAGCTCCTCTATAGCAATGTCAATTGTGAGTGGGAATGCAGGAGCTCCGGAGGTAGGGTCCCGTATGCGGGTGAGGGATTTGTAGAGTCTCTGGGCCAGCTCTCCCATACATATGTGATGGGTTGCTGTGGAATTTAAGGATGGGAAAAGACTAAATGAAGGTCTTTGACATGTTTGGGCTGTGGAAGGCGAAGGCTCTGAGCTGGAGAAAGTAGTGCATAGGCTTTCTGAAGTGGAGTCGGAGTTGGATAAGCTTGTGGCCGAGGCTGGCAGGGCGGGGAGAGAGCTTGTTCTCACCGCCGAGAAAGAGGCTGTGAACCTCAAGGCTAAGCTCTTGGCCGAGATGCAGTCCGTTCAGGAGAGGCTTCTCGCAGAGACCAGCGCAGAGGCGGAGGCTAGGGCTAGGGAGATAATGGAGAAGGCTGAGAGAGAGGCGGCTGAGGTTAGGGCGAGGGCGGAGAGGCGGGTGGATGAGGCTGTTAGGCTTGCTGTCTCGGCTCTGCTGGGGGAGCGCTAGAGAGGCAGTGGCTTGATGCGGGAGATAAAGCTGGACTCGGTTTACAGTGTTGCAAGGTCCTATGCGTTAAAGTCGTATCTCCTCCCATATCCAAGCATCGAAGAGCTGGTTGACTCTAGGAGCCTTGAAGATTTCGTGGATAGGTTGAGGGCAACACCCTACGGGAGCCACCTAGCACAGATGCAGCGTCCAATCACTCCTATTAGGGTTGAGCGGGCCCTCTGGAGGAGCCTTGTGGACACACACTTTAGCATGATGAGAACCTCCCACAATAGGCCCATCCTTGACGCCTACTTCAGCCGACACCTACACATCAACCTCAAGGCCGTTCTGAGGGGGAAGGCCATAGGCAAATCCTATGAAGAGATTATGGAGACTGTGGACCTCTACCCGGAGACGCTGCTCCATGTTAGAGATCAGGTGATGAGGGCTGTGAACGCCCGAGACATTCAGTCTGCTGTTGCGGAGGTGGCGAAGACAGAGCTGGGAAATGTGGCCAGAATCTCTTTGAGAGTCTGGAGTGAGCATAAGGATCTGGCCGCCTTCGACGCCGCGGTGGATAGGATATTCCTTGAGAACTTGCTGACCAGCTACCAACGCCTGTCCAAGAGCGATAGGAAGGACTACAAAGCGATAATCTCACTAGATGTGGACACGGGCATAGCTGTCACAATATTGAGGCTGAGGAGCTGGGGGGTTCTACCGCCGGATGTGGTGAAGTTCATACCTAAGGCCGGTGTGGAGATAGGTGATGAGGATATTAGAGGCCTTCTGGATGTGAAGGAGCCGGGTGAGGCTGTTTCCATCCTCTCAGGGGCTTTCGCCTGGCTCAGGACAACCGCTGTCAAGGATTTCCAGACTCTTATTAGGGAGCTGGAGAGGATGGCAGTGGAAGCCAAGATATCTCTAGCGTCCAAATACTACTTCAGGAGACCGATGAGAAACGTTCTCACACTTGCAATACTTATCCTGAAGGAGGCCGAGGTCAGGAATCTCGCCACGATTGCCACCGGATTGTATGAAGCCCAACCCAGCTCAAGCATCATCTCAAGGCTAGTCAAGACTGTCTGATGCGGAAGCCAATATGGCCTTGGGCTGGCCCGCTCCAAGACACCTCAACTTTATCAACCCTGGCGGAGGGAGGGCCCCTATGACACCACTCCACCAGCCTGCGTACACTATCTTCAGAGCCCTCGGCGTAAGCTTCCACACTTCCATCAGGCAGGTTTCTCACCCAACCCGAAACACCGAGACCGTCAGCCACATCCTTCATGTTAACCCTGAAGAAGACGCCCTGAACCCTTCCATAGACACGGATATGGGCTGAAACCCTTCTCATACTTATATCACCTCACCAGCAATATTTATTGAATTGCCGGGTTCCGATGTGGCTGTTGTGGGAGCTGGGCCGGCGGGCCTATTGGCGGCTAGGGAGCTGGCCAGAAGAGGGGTTTCCGTCTTGGTCTTCGAGGAAGACCGAACAATAGGCAGACCAGAGAGATGCGCCGGACTCTACAGCATCTCAGGACTAAAGTCTCTAGGACTCCCACTGGATGGACCCTATGTCCAAAACACGGTGCGTGGAGCAACGTTCATCTCACCAAGCGGTCACAGCTTCGTGGTGGAGGCAGCAGATGATGTTGCTGTTGTCTGTAATAGGGAGAGGTTTGATCAGTATATCGCTGAGACGGTTTTGGATGTTGGCGGGTGCCTGAGGCTCGGCGAGCGGGTCAGGAGTATTAGAAAGTTGGACGGCGGCTTCGGAGTCGAGGCAGGCGACGGGCTCTACAGTGCGGCATATCTCATAGTGGCTGAGGGTAGGCGGGCCCACATAGCTAGGCAGGTACATCCAAGGTATGGGCTGGGGAGGTGGACGCCGATCATACAGTATCAGGTGGCGGGGCATGGAATGAACCCCAGCCATGTCTACTTGTTCTTCACTCACTATCTACCCGACTTCTTCGCATATCTCGTCCCTGTTGACGAGCGAATTGGGAAGGTGGGGGTTGCAGCCATGCGTGACACTTGGGGAGCGGGCCGGAAATTCCTCCATCAATACTTTCCCAAGAGCCGTGTGGTAGGAGTCTCATCCTCATCCATCTACGTTGGCCCCCCACTAGACGAGCCCATGTGGGATGGCGCCTTCCTAGTGGGTGATGTGGCTGGTCAGGTTAAGTCTACGACAGGGGGAGGGGTTATATATGGTGGGCTATGCGCCATCGCTGCGGCTAGACACATAGCAGGTGAGGGTGAGTTCGGCAGACTAGCCTCACCTCTCCTCACTGAGCTGAGGAGAACATACCTTCTCAGGAGGCTTGTGTCTAGGCTTGACGCCAGAACGCTGGACATCCTCTTCCATGCAGTGAGTGAAAGCGGCCTAGATGCTAGGATTGGTGAGGTAGGTGATATGGAGCGACACCTTCCCACTATCGCTAGATCGTTGCTCCACATGAGAGGGTTATCCTTCATCACCCACCTGCTAAAGACTTACCTGGTGGATGGGGCGGCAAGACTTAAAAGCTGACATGGGTGATGGATGCATAATGAGTGTGCAGCAAACTGTTCCCGTATGCAGCTGGTGCCACAGGCCGATAATACCTAGCGAGTCAGCCGTCTCCTTCCCATGCCCCAGCTGCGGCAAGTCAGTCATATGGCGTTGCGAGGTATGTAGGGAGCTCGCTAGGCCCTATGTATGCCCAACCTGCTGGTTCAGAGGGCCGTGAGGGGACTGCTAATGGCCAATGTCCTGCTCGTCGTAAGAGTGTACCCAGAAACCCCCGAAGTTGACTTGTCTGGGATTCTGGAGAATATTAGAGCCGGTCTTCCCCACGGCGTTAGACTCAAGGACCATAAAGTTGAGGAGATGGGTTTCGGGCTACAATCACTCTTGCTGGGCCTAACTATGCCCGACAGCGAAGGTGTATCAGAATCTGTGGAACGGTCCCTGCAGAGCGTCCCAGGCGTCTCAGAGGTAAACGTGGAGAGGGTTACGAGAATACTCTAAAGCGTTTAGAATCGGTTACGCTTAAATTATCCTAGTCACCGGTCTGGGATGATGAGTGTTAAAGAGCTGAGGCTCCGAGTGGCCGAGGCTAAACAGCGTGATGTGGGCTACGGGATAGCTAGAATTGATAGGAGCGTTGGCTCTGAGGCAGGCCTCTCCACAGGCGACGTGATAGAGATTAGGGGGAAGAAGCTCACAGCTGCTACGGTCTGGCTTGGATACGTAGAAGAGGAGAAGGATAAAGACATAATAAGGATCGACGGTCACATAAGGAACAACGCCGGAGTCTCACTTAACGATTATGTGTTGGTGAAGAAGGCGCAGGTGAAGGAGGCACAGCTGGTCGTCCTCGCTCCCTACAACTCATCAGTTAAGCCCGATGAGAACTTTACCAAGTTGGTGAAGAGCAGGCTCATAGAGTATCCAGTGGTGCATAAGAACATAGTTCCTGTCCTATTCTTCGGCAACCTCTTCACCTTTGCTGTTGTCCAGACAAGACCAACGGGCATAACAAAGATAACGCCCAAAACCAAGCTCGTTATACAGTCGAGGATTGTGCAGGAGAAGACGTTGAGAACCAGCATCACCTACGAGGACATAGGCGGTCTACAGGAGCAGATTCAACGGGTTAGGGAGATGATAGAGCTGCCCCTCCGCTTCCCAGAGCTTTTTCAGAGGCTGGGCATAGAGCCTCCCAAGGGTGTTCTCCTCTATGGTCCGCCTGGCTGTGGCAAGACACTCCTAGCCAAGGCAGTGGCCACGGAGGCTGAGGCCAACTTCATACTCATCAACGGCCCCGAGATAATGAACAAATACTACGGTGAGACCGAGGCCAGGCTCAGGGAGATCTTTAGAAAGGCGGAGGAGGAGGGTCCCAGCATAGTATTCATCGATGAGATAGACGCCATAGCTCCCAAGAGAAGTGAGGTGACAGGCGAGGTGGAGAAGAGGGTTGTGGCGCAGCTCCTAGCCTTGATGGACGGGCTTGAGGGACGTGGCTCTGTAATAGTGATAGGAGCTACTAACAGGCCCAACGCCCTAGACCCAGCGCTCCGTAGGCCTGGCAGGTTTGATAGGGAGATAGAGATTGGAATACCGGATAAGAGGGGGAGGACCGAGATACTTCACATACATACTAGGGGCATGCCCCTAGCTAAGGATGTTATTGTAGAGAAGCTGGGAGAAATAACTAGAGGCTATACCGGCGCAGACCTCACAGCCCTATGTAGGGAAGCTGCCATGAAAGCCATAAGAAGGATCCTGCCCAACATAGACTTCTCCGAGGAGAAGATATCACCGGAAATCCTCAACAACCTTGAGGTGACCATGAAAGATTTCATAGACGCCTATAAGGAGATAACGCCCAGCGCATTGAGGGAGGTGGAGGTGGAGACACCTACTGTGAGGTGGGAGGACATTGGTGGTCTTGGCAGTGTCAAGCAGAAGCTGATAGAGGTTGTGGAATGGCCCCTCAAATATCCTGAAAAGTTCCAAAAGCTTGGGATAAAGGCTCCCAAGGGTGTTCTCCTCTATGGTCCGCCTGGCTGTGGCAAGACACTCCTAGCCAAGGCAGTGGCCACAGAGAGTGAGGCTAACTTCATAACCATCAAAGGTCCGGAGGTGTATTCCAAGTGGGTTGGCGAGTCTGAGAAGGCGATTAGGGAGACCTTCCGCAAGGCCCGGCAGGCGGCGCCGGCGGTCATCTTCCTGGATGAAATAGAGTCAATAGCGCCGAGGAAGGATATGATGGAGGATAGCTCGGGTGTAACGAATAGGGTTGCGAGTCAGCTGCTGGCGGAGATGGATGGGATAGAAGAGTTGACCGACATAGTGGTCATCGGAGCTACCAACAGGCCGGACCTGCTGGACCCAGCCATCCTGAGACCGGGGAGGTTTGACAGGCTTGTATACATACCTCCGCCTGATGAGAGGTCGAGGCTTGAGATACTCACAATATACACGAGGGATATGCCGCTGGCTGAGGATGTCAGTCTAGATGATATGGCGAGCCGTAGTGAGGGATTCTCTGGGGCTGACCTCGAATCCCTATGTAGAGAGGCTGCTTTAGCGGCTTTGAGGCGGGACATAAACTCGGAGAAGGTGACGAGGATAGACTTTGAGGAGGCGTTCACCCTAGTAAAGCCTAGTATCTCTCCGCAGATGCTGAGGGAGTATGAGAGGCTGGGTGAGGTGCTCCGATCTTCCGAGAGACCGCTGGCCATGATAGGATGACACTGTTGTCCACATACTACTCCATATTGACAGTCCTCAGGAAGAGTGGTGGGAAGGCTATGTTGCAGAATCTACTTGACGAACTGCATAGGACTGGTGTGGATATATCGAAGGGCGAGCTGAACCAAGCTTTGATGAAGCTGGAGATACATGGCAAGGTTAGGGTGACTAGCCTTGATGAGGTGCGGAAGGTTGTCGAGCTTGTGGATGAGGGCTAGCTGAGGAATGCGTCGAGGGTGCCTCCGGCCCGGCTCTTTCTCCCCCTCAAAATGTCGAGAGCCTTGACCACCCGCTCCTCACTAAAGTCATACTCGCCGCATAACATCGCCACCACGGCCTCGGTGTCAACCTCACCCCACTCTAGCCTATAGCTATCAGTTACCTTAGGATTTTTGAAGAGCTCCCTAACGGACTTGTAGTCAAAGACTATCTGTATCACACCCTTCTCCGCAGCATTCTCTATGGAGCCATGCTCCTGCA
>JAWAEB010000030.1:0-17901 GCA_038891515.1 Nitrososphaerota archaeon
GGTTCATGGAGATGGTCAGGGATAGGTGCTCCAATAACCCGACCGTCTATACCGATAGGGGCCCCTGGTACAAATGGCCCATTAAGGTCCTCAGGATGAGGAGGAGAATAGAGGCGTTCGGCAGGAGGAACACGATAGAGTCATGGTTCAGCGAGCTGAAGAGGAGGATAAGACAGTTCAACACATGCTTCCCAACACACAGGCCTAAGGTATCGGAGAAGTGGATAAGGTCATGAGTGGCCTTAAGTTGACAGTCCCGTGTTATTATGATATATATATTAGACGGGATAACGGCGTTATATTGACAATGACAGAAAAAAGCATCCTCGACATAGACTACAGCAGATACAACTTCAGAGACCCGGAGCAGTACCTCTACAAATCGAGACCAGGCCTATCAGCCGAAGTCGTAGAGGAGATATCACGCCTAAAAGATGAGCCTGAATGGCTTAGAAGATTCCGAATCAAGTCATATGAATTATTCCTCCGCAAGCCCATGCCCCTCTGGGGGGGAGACCTATCAAGAGTCGATTTCGATGGCATATACTACTATGTCAAGCCTAGCGACGGAAAAGCCAGAAGCTGGGACGACGTGCCGGAATATATAAGGCGGACATTCGACAGGCTAGGCATACCCGAGGCGGAGAGAAAGTTCCTCGCGGGGGTTGGGGCTCAGTACGAGTCCGAGGTTGTGTATCACAACCTTCAGAAGGAGCTGGAGAAGAAGGGCGTGATATTTGTTGATCCGGACACCGCCTTCAGAGAGTATGCCGACATCTTCAAGCCGTATTTTGGGAGGGTGGTCCCACCCGAGGACAACAAGTTCGCAGCGCTCAACAGCGCAGTATTCAGCGGCGGCAGCTTCATCTACGTACCTGAGGGTGTGGAGATCGAGTATCCGCTTCAAGCATACTTCAGGATAAACGCAGCTAACATGGGCCAGTTCGAGAGAACACTCATCATAGCCGAGCCCCACAGCAAGGTCCATTATATTGAAGGCTGTACTGCACCCATATATTCGAGCTCCTCACTTCATACCGCAGTCGTGGAGATCATAGCTAGGAAGGGTGCCTATGTGAGGTATACGACGCTTCAGAACTGGTCCACCGACGTGTATAATCTTGTCACCAAGAGGGCGCACGCCTATGAAAATGCCGTCGTCGAATGGGTTGACGCCAACATAGGCTGCTTAGACCCCGACACCATAGTTTACATGAACAACGACGTAAAACGTATCAGAGATGTGGAAGTAGGTGATACTGTCTACACTTTAGGACCCGATCTGAGGATAAAGTCTTCAAGAGTCGTTGGGAAAAAGGTTAACCCTCCTAGGCTAGTGTACAGGTTGGTTACCGCCAATTATAGGGAAGTTATAGCCACCGATAATCATCCTTTTCTGCTTCTGAAGAAGGTGGGAAGGTTCTACAAACTGTCATGGACAATCCTCAAGGATATCAAAGTAGGTGATCTAGTTGGTGTTGTCGGTAGAATTCCAGACAGGGGAACACCTCACAAGATATCATTCAAGCCTCGTGAAAAAGGCAAGCCAATATCGTGGCCTCTGGAGACTACAGAGGAGCTGATGTGGCTGATAGGGTTCTACTTGGGCGATGGATACGTAGATGGAAATAGCCGTGTCTGTTTCGCCGTCCCGTTGGATGACAGCTCTTCTGGAAAAGTCGAGATGTTGCTCAGAGACTTGTTTAACGTAAAGCCGACAAGGAGGGGGGTTGTGCTACGGGTCAACTCTACAAACTTGGTCAGGTTTCTTACATCGTTAGGGCTGGCGGGGAGGGCTAGAGAGAAGAGAATCCCCGGCTGGGTGTTTAAACTGCCGCGTCTGCAAAAGATGGCCCTTATAGAAGGCTATATAGCTGCAGACGGGTACATAAGAAACGGACATAGAAATATCAGCGTATGCAGTGTCAACAAGAAGCTGCTTGAGGACTTGAAAACGCTTGCTATATCATGTGGTTTGAACCCGCTCAAAATAAGCAGGTGGCGTAGAAGGGAGAAGAAACCGCTGGGTAAGAAGTTGAAGACATATACCCATTACTCCCTGTATTTCGGCGATATCATACCCGATTCGGAGGTATATTTTGTCCCGGTGATAGCTGTCAAGCCGGCTGGAACAAGGGTCACCTACGACATCGAAGTGGAGGGGACAGCCAATTTTATCGCTCAGGGATTGATAGTCCATAACAGTAGGGTGACGATGAAGTATCCGAGCGTGTATCTTTTGGGACGTGGTGCTAGGGCTGAGATTTTATCTGTAGCTTTTGCTGGGCGTGGGCAGCATCAGGATACTGGCGCCAAGGCTGTTCACCTCGCTCCTGATACTACATCCCGTATCACTTCCAAGTCTGTCTGTAAGGATGGTGGACGCACTTCTTACAGGGGTTTGCTGCATGTGGCTAAGGGTGCTAAGAGGGTTAAGTCCAGTGTGAGATGTGATGCGTTGATACTTGACGACCGGTCGAGGACTGACACCTACCCCTATAATGAGATTAATGAGGAGGATACGACGGCGACGCATGAGGCTAGTGTAGGTAAGATTGGTGAGGACCAGCTCTTCTACCTGATGAGTAGGGGGCTCTCGGAGCAGGAGGCCCTCAACATGGTGGTGCTGGGCTTCCTCGAACCTTTCACCAAGACCCTTCCCATGGAGTATGCCGTGGAGTTCAACAGGCTTATTGAGCTGGAGATGGCTGGCTCGGTTGGATGAAGGCCACCACATCACCCAACCCCACACCTAACTCCCTGACAAGCCCCGCCCTCACCTCTAGGACGTATTTGGCGTCAGCGTTTGGAGCGTAGGTTTCGCAGACACTAGTACATGGCTGAGCATCCTCAACCACATAGACTATCACACCATCCTCATCCATCCAGATGATGTCAATGGGGAAGAGCATCCCATACATCCAGAACGAGTGACGTCCCGCCCGCTCAAAGACGAATAGCATACCCCAGCCTTCCTCAAGTCCTGTCCTACCGGAGAGGCCGCGGCCTCGCTCCGTTGGGTCATCCGCTATCTCCACGGAGATTTTGACTCCGCCCACTATTATGTGTGGTCCGATTGCTTCAGTGACGGTTGTGAATGTTTTGGTATGTGATGTGGAGGTGGTACCAGCCGTGGTGGTGGTGTTTTCCTCCCTCAGTGACGGGTATAGAATTAGGGCTATGAAGAGGGCCACTATCATGGCTATCCATATGGGTGGGCGGCTCAAGCTTTTCCAGCCCTTCCATATCTCTCCTCTAAGATGGATGGTGGCAGATACTCCTCCTCCAGCTTCTTGAATTTCTCGAACTCGCCAACAGTGTGATGGTTCTCGGTGGGATGGCCTGTCTTAAGCTCCTCCAGCCTCCACTGGGCCTCCTCCTTTTTTTTCAGCAGATCATCCAGAAAATTCCAGACAGCGTACATCTCAGCATGTATAGCGCCCATACTCACGATTATGAGCTTATACCCCATCCCAGCGATCCTCTCGAAGGTCAGCCTGTGTCTGCTTCTTGACCATTTGAAGGATGATGAGTAGTTGAAGACAAGGGGTATGCTTGGGTATTCCCTGTGGATGCTCTCTGCAAACTTCTCAGCCTCAGCCACTTGGTCGGGTGAGCTGAACTCACACCAAACCATATCCGCCCCTGCACCAGCATATGCAAGACCTCGTCTTATCGCCTCATCCAAGCTTCCGCCCACAGCCCCAAAGGCATCTGTCCTGGCGATTATCACGAAGTCGGGGTCCTCCCTAGCCTTGATGATGGCTTTAAACTTGAGAACAGCCTCGTCGAAGGGTAGGACCATCTTACCAATCAGATGCCCGCATCTCTTGGGCCCTTTCTGATCCTCCACATGTATTCCTGCGACCCCCGACTTTTCAAACTCCCTCACAGTCCTCATGGCGACGATGGCACTTCCATAGCCGTCATCCGCATCAGCTATCACGGGTATGTTGACCGCCGAGCTTATCTGACGTGCGATGGCGACCATCTCGGCCATGGAGAGGAGACCTAGGTCGGCCTTACCGAGATAGCCTAGTGAAGCTGAGTAACCGCTCAGATAAGCTAGCTTGAAGCCCACCATCTCGGCTAGCTTGGCCTGCAGGGGCGTGTAAACCCCAGTTGTGTAGGTGTATGGCTGTGTCCTAAGAAGCCTCCGAAGCTCTGCTCCTCTCAAACCAATAATACACTATCCCTACAATTACTTAAACCCTAAGAGACTTCAGAGATGAGACGGCTCTTCTGATTTGCTGAGCTACTTCCCTCGGGTTAGTCTGAGAGATCCTCCAGCGCTTTTAAGTACCCTTCTTTATATGCTAGGTATGTGTCAGTCCTCTTCCAAGAGCTTTGCTAAGGACTGCGAATTTTCCTCTAAAAACCTGTCAACCAGAGGAGCGGCTGGGAGTGGTCGGGCTCTCAGAAGGCATAGGGGACAGATAATGATGAGAAAACGCTCACAAAGATATATTTTTATGTGTAGTGTTTGTTCTGCTGACCGTCATTGGAACCCATGCTACGAGAGTTTGGATACCATATCGTGACCTCCATCTACTCCATTAACAAGGTACTCCAGCTAGGCATGTTGTTGGATAAGCTTTCCTTCGATCACATACGTATTGGCGACCATGTTTTAATCCCCAACCCAGATGCCCAATACCCCAACGCACAAACGATACTTAGTGCGCTGGGTGCGTTAACAAAGTCTGTAAAACTGGCAACCGCTGTCACGGATAGTTATAGGAGGCACCCGGTCGAGATTGCCCAAGCTATAGCCACTCTGGATATCCTCACCAATGGTCGTGCAGTTCTTGGGATCGGGGCGGGGGAAGAGATGAACCTTAGACCGTTTGGAATTGAGTGGTCACAGCCATTACGACGTCTAAGAGAGGCTGTTGAAGTTATTCGACGGCTATGGATGGCCAGCTCTAAACAGCGAACCAACTATGAGGGGAAGATATTCAAGTTGACTAATGCATATCTTCAGGTCAGCCCCATTCGGAGGCCACAGCCTCCAATCTACATTGGTGCGGCGGGGCCTAAGAGCCGGGAGCTAGCTGGCGAGATAGCGGACGGTTGGATTGCTGTGGCTGTTGAATCACCTAAAACTCTCAAGAGACATCTAGCCGACTTGGAGAGGGGGGTTAGGCGGTCGGGCCGCAATATGGAAAAAATAGACGTCGACATAACTATATACACGGATATAAGTGAGGGCTCGGAGTCACGCCGAATGGTGGAGCGGGCAGCAAAATACATGCTGATACAGCAGAGGGAGGTTCTTAAGGAGCTTACCGGGTTGGATGTACCTGAGCACCTTTCATTACAGAGACTCGACCCCACAGACCCGGCGTCAGCAACATCGCTGGAGGAGTTCGCCGCAAAGATACCGTCCAGCGTTGTAGAGGAGATAACCGCCCTAGGCTCCCCCGAGGATTGTATAAGAAAGATTGAGGCCTTTCTGAAATCGGGGGCCACCAGCATCACTGTCTGTTGTCTGAGAAATGAGCCTGAGAAGGTTATTGATGCCTACGCCAAGGACATACTGCCATATCTTCGTGAGACCTACGGCGGTCGTTAACTCTGATGTTCAAAGCTCCAGAGCCACAGCGGTTGGGACAACCATCCTATCTCACGTTATGTTCCGTATGACAGCCTCGACACAACCAAAAACTGGCGCACTCCAATAATACTAGGAAAGTTACTCGTCTACAGTGTGGCTCTTTTGAGTGTTAGGGAGTTGCTGAGGACTGAGACTGAGCTGAGGGCCATGGCTATGCCTGCGAGGATTGGGTTGAGGAGACCGGTGGCCGCAATGGGTATGAGCGCTGTATTGTAGATGAAGGCCCAGACTAGGTTCTGTCTTATTTTTCTCATGGTGAGTCTGCTGAGCTTAAGGGCTGAGACCACATCCCGCACACGCTCCTTGATCAATACTATTCCAGCAGTCTCAATAGCCACATCTGTCCCACTTCCTATGGCTATTCCCACATCGGACTTGGAGAGAGCTGGAGCATCATTTACACCGTCACCCACCATCGCCACCCTCAAGCCCCTCTCCTGCAGCCCCTTTATAATCGCAGTCTTTCCAGCTGGTGGGACTCCTGCGTAGACCTCATCTATACCTAACATGGCCGCTATGGCCTTGGCTGTTCTCTCGTTGTCTCCTGTGAGCATGAGCGTCCTAATGCCCATTTTCTTCAGATGCTCTATGGCTTCCTTGGCATCTGGCTTCGGTGTGTCAACGATAGCTATCACAGCTGTGGGCTGCCCATCAACGGCCACCAAGATTACTGTCTTGCCCTCAGCCTCCAGTCTGGCCACACTATCCTCATATTGGCCGAGCCCCACACCCTCCATGGCTAGGAGACGCCTATTACCCACTAGGACCTTACGGCCGTCCACCATCGCCTTAACACCCTGCCCTGGCACACTCTCAAAATCAGATGGCTTCGACAGCTCCATACCTCTCTCTCTTGCGGCCCTTACGATCGCCTCACCTAGGGGATGCTCGGACCCAGATTCCGCCGACGCGGCAAGTGCTAGGGCTTCTCTCGCTGATATGCCTGAGAAGGTTATTATGTCTGTCACCGTTGGTTTCCCCACCGTAAGCGTCCCCGTCTTATCGAAGACAACAACATCCACAGCGCTGGCCCGCTCCAAGTTCTCGCCACCCTTAATCAGGATGCCGTTCTCAGCACCCTTCCCAGTCCCCACCACCAAGGCGGCGGGGGTTGCTAGGCCGAGGGCGCAAGGGCAGGCTATGATTAAAACAGCTATGAAGGCCACTAGACCGTGGATGAGGGGCTGGCCGGCCAGAAGGTACCAGCCTAGGAAGGAGGCCAGCGCTATCAATATCACAGTCGGGACAAAGTACGAGGCTACCCTGTCCGCTATCCTCTCTATCGGTGCCTTGGCTGCCTGGGCTTCCTCCACAAGCCTCACTATCTGGGCCAGAGTTGTATCTGCACCCACCTTGACGGCCCTCATGGTGAGGAAACCTGTGGTGTTGATTGTGCCGCCTATCACCTCATCGCCCACAGTCTTCTCCACCGGTATACTCTCACCAGTAACCATCTTCTCATCCACCGCCGAATGCCCCTCCACCACAACACCATCCGTTGGGATCTTCTCACCCGGCCTAACCCGCAGAATATCACCAACCCTAACCCTATCCACCGGCACCTCCACCTCATGTCCGTCAACATCGACAACCCTAGCGGTCTGAGGCTGGAGCTCGAGAAGCTTCCTCACGGCCTCTGAGGCCTTCCTTCTCACCATATGCTCGAGATATTTTCCGAGAAGTATGAAACCGATTATGAGGGCTGACACCTCGAAGTATAGCGCTTCTGGGAAGAGGGTGGGGATGAATGTGACGATGGTGCTGTAGAGCCATGCTGCGGTTGTGCCTACTGCGATTAGGGTGTCCATGTTGGCGGTGTGGGCCCTCAGAGCATGCCAGAGGCCCTGATAGAACCTCCACCCAGCTATGAACTGGACTGGTGTAGCCAGTGTGAAGAGGACTATGTTGTGGGGTATGGGCTGGGGCAGGGTTATGAACCACGTGAGGATGAGTGTAGGGACTCCAAGTATGAAGCTAAGAGCCGCCATCTGCTTCAGCTTCCTAACCTCTATCTCGGGTGCTAGGAAGGCGCGGAGGCAGGACTCGCTGCAGAAGAAATACTCGGTACCCCTGATGGTTGCACTTAGCGAGTCCGCCGACTCTTCCACATACATACCGCAGACAGGGTCTTTAGCCATCACCTAGGGCTGTATAATCCCCTATAATAAATTATTGAAGACGGGCGTTCACTCTTATCTCCACATTGTTCTTGAGCGCTTTGGATATTGGACAACCATCGCCTGCCTGCTTGGCTGCCTCTGCAAACTTCTCGGCGGTAATGCCTTTTACCCGACCCATCACATCAAGGACAATACTAGTGACTTTGAATCCGTCAGCAGCCTTTTCGAAAGTGGCCTCAGCTGAGACCTCCAGCCTCTCTGCCGGAGTCCCACCCTTAGCCAATATGTTGGACAGAGCCATGGAGAAGCATCCTGCATGCGCCGCCGCCAGAAGCTCCTCCGGACTTGTTGTTCCAGGTTTTCTCTCAGCCCTTGCAGCCCAAGTCAGCGGCAGCTCGGGAAATACGTCGCTAGCCGGTCGAACCCTGCCCTTCCCAGACAGGAGATCTCCCTCCCACACAGCCGAGGCACGGCTCTTAGCTACTGACATGTCGGCTGTGGCATAGGAAGGGATTTTATCAACATTACCCTTCATCTCAGGATTATGCGATCACGCAGCTGGACCAGCCACAGTCCAAGCACCTTGTACATCCCTCCTGAAAGGCTATCCTCAGGCTTCCACATATGGGACATGAGCTATATTCTTCCGAGATGCCGGACAGGCTTATGGCTGGCCTCTGTTTGGGAGGTGGGGTGGCCGCCAGCCCAGTCGGCTTTATACCCAGCTTATTCATAATCTCGAGGGTTTTGTTCTCGGCTTCCACAAAGTATCTGCCATATTTCTGGGTGGGTGTTACGAGGACTTGTGCGGTCTTGGATGTGTCCCGATATACTGTTATCCCCTTAAGACCGAGACGGTAAGCCATGAGGAAGGTGTTAAGCACTTCATTGGGGGTGGCCCAGCTGGGCATGTTTATGGTCTTGCTCACAGATGTATCAACCCACCTCTGAATCTCGGCCTGTGCCCGGACATGGTCCCACCAAGGAATGTCATAAGCCGTGAGGAAGACCCGCCTAATCTTCTCGGGAATCTCTGAAAGCCCTTGGACCGAGCCGCCGTTCTCAGCCACTTTCTCCAACAGAGCGTCGCTGAGAATCCCCTCCAACCGGAGACGCCTCTCAAACTCTGCATCCACATAGTAGAAATGGCCAACCGTGACGTGCTTCTCATAAACTAGGGCGAACTGGGGTTCCAGTCCTGAAGAAACATCAGCCAGCATGGAGATGCTTCCGGTTGGCGCTACCGTGGTTAGATGTGAGTTTCTGACACCGTTCTTGATAACCTTCCCAGCCAGCTCGTCCCAGTCTAGCGTCCAATACTCTCTCATATGGAAACCCTCCACCGGTATAATGCCACGGACCCATGTTGAGTTTTGGAAGTCTGGGAATGCACCCCTAGCCGCAGCCAGCTGGGTGGATGCCTCCACTGCGTTGTACATTATATACTCCATTACTTTACCCATTAGTCTGAACCCCTCCTCACTGTTGTACGGTATCATGAGGGCGTAGAGCATGTCGGCCAGCCCCATAATTCCCAAGCCCACCCGCCTACTCCTCAGCGTTCTCTCCCTTATCTTCTCGGATGGGTGTTTCGATATGTCTATTATGTTGTCTAGGAAGTTGACTGCAATCCTAGTCACACGGGCCAGCTCATCCCAGTCCAGCCCCCCATCAGGACCTATGAATGTGTATAGGTTTATGGAGCCTAGGTTGCATGATTCGTAGGGATAGAGGGGCTGCTCCCCGCATGGGTTGACACAGATTATGTCACCGTAGGTCTCCCTGAATGGGTTGTATCTATTGATATTATCCTGAAAGAGCATCCCAGGATCTGCCGTCTTCCAAGCAGCCTCTGCCACCATCTTCAGAAGCCTTTCGGGCTGTATCGTCTTCCACAAGCTGCCATCCCTAGGGTTCATTAGGGGGTATGGCTCACCCCTCTCCCAGAAGTTCCAGAAGTCAGGAGGCACCATCACAGAGATGTTAAAGTTCTCGAGGAAGCCCGGCCGCTCCTTACATGTTATGAATTTCTCTATGTCGGGGTGGCTGGCCAGCAGGACGCCCATATTGGCTCCCCGCCGCCTACCACCCTGCTTTATGACATCCGTCACCGTATCAACTATACGCATGAATGAGACCGGCCCAGATGCGACGCCTTGGGTTGAGGCCACTATGTCCCCCTCAGGCCTGAGCTTGGAGTAGTTGATGCCTACTCCGCCGCCTGATTTGAAGATGACTGCAGCCTCCTTGGCGGTCTCCATGATTGACTCCATATCGTCATCCATGTCTAGCACGAAGCATGCACTGAGCTGTCCCAGCTGGGTGCCTGCATTGAATAGTGTGGGGCTATTGGGCAGGAACTTCCTAGCCACCATTATATCATAGTACTCCCTGTAGCGTCTGTAGTAGTTGAGCTGCCCAGAGGACAGCATCTGGAGGACAGCGCTGAGAGGCTTTCTCATGGCCCCCATCCTGTTGAGATGCCTATACAGGGCCGCCAGCCTCTCCAGATGATGCCTGTTCCACACCACCTCAAGAGATGATGAGCCTTCGGGCGCTAGGCCCACATGACCTTCAAACCTATAGACCTCCGACTCGTCCGTCTCCCAGATGGGCTGGGTGTGTGTTGGGTCATATATGCTGGGATCATATAGTATGTCTGGGATGACTACTAGGGCGGCCACCCTCTGAAACATCTGTTTAGGCCCCTCCACCAGCCTACCCGAATAGTCTCTGAGGAGGTATCTGGAGGCCATTAGGCGGAGGGCGTTGAGGGAGAAGACCTTATCCACCTCATCCACATAGTCCCTCTCTAGAATCTTTTTCTTCTCCTCCCTTATACGGGTGCGCTCATGTCTGTAGAGTATGTATGACTTGGCCACATCCTCCAGCCCAAACCTCATCAGCGTTGTCTCCACTATGTCTTGGATATCCTCCACATGGGGTATCTTCTCCCACCCAAACCTCTCCGCCAACGTCTTGACCACATCATCAACCACAGCTGCCAGCTTCACCTCATCTAGACGACCGACGGAGAGCATGGCCTTCCCGACAGCATTACGTATCCTAGAGACCTCAAAATCCACTACTCTACCGTCACGTTTCACAACCTTGAGCGGGGCACGGGCCGGCAACTCAGACCACAATAACAGGTGGCCGTGGATATATAAAGGAGACCGCTACAGGCACAGCAGTGTATTGTAGAGCCGCTTCCAGCCTGAATGACACTCGATCTATTCCTCATCAGCGGGTAGTTTCACCTCGCCCAGCTCCTCCAACGTGTTGATGTTGTTGAACAGGATTTTGCCATCGGATATTGTATATAGGACATCTCCTATGAAGAGACTTCGTCTCACCATATACTGGGATGTGAAGTACTCGTCGCTCTTTAGCAGGTCCTCACCGTCCGGGAGGTGGGTTATGCGGCCTAGTATCTCGACACCATCTTTAGGTGATATTCTGAATACGTAGGCCCCCTGAAAGACAAACTCGCCGTAAGTGTCAGGCGTGACTCGGCCGTCATAGTCGGACGGGTCTATCAGGGCCAGCAGCACCGGAATTACCATCATGTTCCTCTCCCTATCAAAGAGGAAGGCTCTATGGTTGTATAGGACCTCCGACTCCGTTCCCCTATCACCTAATATGAGCGTATCCAGCTCTCTAGGGTTTGTATATTCAGATACGTCGAAGATGGATATCTTCAGGCCTTGGAACCATGCGAAGTCGCCTGTCTCCGATGGCTTGGCCTCCTTACCCACCCCTATGAGGTGGGTGTCATCGTATGGGTGGAGGTAGCTGGAGTAGCCGGGTATCTTCAGCTTGCCCATCAAACGTGGCTCATGCGGGTTCTCCAAGTCCACTACGAATAGGGGGTCCACCTTCCTGAAGGTCACGAGATATGCCTTTCCACCCATGAAGCGTACCGAGTATATCGTCTCACCCGGCGCCAAATTCTCAACCCTGCCCACTATAGCGAGGTCCATGTCTAGCACGTAGAGGCTGTTGACAGTCCGACCGTCAGCATTCAGAGAGGTTGTTGCAACCCGCAGATACCCCATATGCTCATCCAAGCTAAACTGGTTCAGCAGATAGCCCGGCACAGTTCCAGCCGCCTTAGGTCTCACCTCCGGCCCATCAACTGTAAGCCGGTGTATCGAGGTCTTCCCACTATAGCCCACCCAGTTGAGTGAGACTAGGTAGATATTCTCCCGTGAGACGTAGACAGTTCCCGAAGCCGGTGTCATGACTGTGGTTATGCTGACTTTCTCGGAGTGGTTCCTGACATTGACGGCTAGTATGTTGGTGTATGTATAGGATTGGTCTGGTATGTCGGCGTAGTATATCATCGTGGGCTCGACGCTGTAAGTCACCTCGCCTACAGAGTAACTAGGAAGTACGACCCCGTCGTCAGGCTCCGGCACGATGAAGACAGTCTCCGATGTTATAAGGTAGACGTATTCACCTATCATCCTAGAGGCTACCGGCCAGCCTGTGACAGTAACCCTCCTCACCTCTAATGGGCTACCTCTGTCCGAGACATCAAATACATGGATGGTTGTGTTGGCAGTCACCATGGGCCGGCCGATGCAGTCAATACATTCCATGGGTGGCACTCCGTAGAAGCCGCCGCCGGATAGGGCTATGAGGCTATCACCATTTATGTATAGGCCAATTATGTGGCCGGTCGTGTTAACTATGGATTGTAGTCCAGCCTCGGCAGGCGGATAGGCCCTGACTATAAATATCCTAATGCCCCGGGCTATGTAGATATACTCTCCATCTGTCTTGACTATGTCCTCCTCGTCTACACCAGGCACATGTATATTGGTCTCCGAATATCTGGAGGCTTGCGCCGACTCGGCCGCTGATAACGCCTCAAAGGCTTGTGTAACTGTTCTGGTGACACCCATTCCTATGCTGGGGATTGTTTTGATGATTGGAAGACCCTCATAGTGAGGCTGGAGTTTCTGCATCTCTAAGATGAATGCCCTCAACTCCTGCATGGACGTGAACCTCTTCAGCTCAGCGGCCTGCTCCATCTTTCTCTGGTCTGGGTCTATGGTTGACTGGCTAACCGAGAATAGCAGGGTTACTATGAATGCAGCGAGAAGTGCGGGCACAACTAGGTGCCTCACCGCCATATCAGCCATATAAGATGAATGGAGTGGATGGGCTTATTTCTAGGAAGTAGAACAGCTGTTCTTCACCCGAATTCTGGAGCCTCTCAGCTCAGAGTCCTAGGAATACATTTAAAAATCGTCGGCGGTTAGTAAAAGCCGATGAACAGAAGGTTCCTAATCATCCTAGCTGTGGCTGCCGCCCTTGCGGCTGCAGCTGGCGCTGGAGCCGCCTACCTCATCTCAGCCACCACATACAAGCCATCCATCGAGATACCGGGTGACAAGACTCTCCCCGACTTCACCTTAGTGGATCAGTATGGAAGGGAGTTCACCCTCTCGAGTGTCAAGGGTAAGGTTATAATGATCTACTTTGGATATACTCACTGCCCCGACGTATGCCCACTCGTCTTGACCAAGTTCAAACAGCTGATATCTGCTCTCGGAGCTGATGCGGATAAGGTGGCCTTGCTGTTCATAACTACAGACCCAGAACGAGACACACCTGAAGCGATGAGAAGCTACATACAGCACTATTCCGACCGTATAGTGGGGCTTGGTGGTGATCCCGCTAGGGTGTATGAGGTTTTGGAGAAGTATAACGTGTATGCTGCCAAGGGTGAGGTGGATGAAAGAGGCAATTATTTTGTAGACCATTTCGCCTTGATTCTGGGCGCTGACAGGAAAATGATCCTACGCATGGCATTGACGCCTGAGATGGACTTGCAGGAATATGTCAACGGTGTTAGGTATCTACTCTCAAGGTAGGGGTGTATGGCCAAGCTATTCAGCTGGCGTGTAATGTTCCCAATACTCATCGCATACATGGTCTTCTACAGCTACTTTACAGGCCTAGCCCAACTTTTCACACTACCATACCCCGTGGCAGGGTCAGCAGCTGTCATCGGCCAAATGGTGGGCGAGTTATATACTGGTCCTGTGCTACAGCTGTTCTGGGGACAGTATCTTCTCAACATAAGGCTCCTGCCAATACCTATCGCCATAGCCCTCTCAACACTCTTCGCGGTGAACGCATCACTTCTCTGGTACCTATACCGGAGCAGGTTGCTGAGGACATGCCTCCTAGGTGGGGCTGGAGGGGGGCTGGGCACCATAATGGCGAGTGTGGCCAGCTTCTCATACACATGCTGCGGATGGCCCATCTCCCTTGGGCTTATGGGCGCAGGGCTAATATCAGTTCTAAGCCCATACCTAACTACAGCGGCTCTCATCCTCCTAGGCTATAACGCCTACATGCTGTGGGCTAGAGTGCGGATACTAGGTCGTGCTGGGCCGCATCTATGATACTTATATAGGCGGGACCAAGCTGGATATCCATGGGAAGAACTGCACGAGAAATAGTGAAGGCTAATGTGGACGAGGTTATCTCAGACCTTCTGAAGACATATGCGGATGAGTGGCTGGCCCACTACCAGTACTGGGCTGCAGCCCAGTGGATAAGGGGTATCGATGCCGACACATTACGGCCCATACTCCTCAAGCAGTCGATGGATGAGCTTCAGCATGCTGAGAAGGCTGCTCGCCGTATAATTCAGCTGGGCGGCAGGATCGTGCTCGATTTTGGGAAGCTGCTCCAGAACAGTGGATGCGGCTATATCCCACCGCCGGAGGATCCCACGGACCATCTGAAGCTCATAGATGATGTGATCAAGGCTGAGAGATGTGCGATAAAGTTCTACAGCCAGATGGTGGAGAAGTACCGACTCACAGATGTTGTAACACATGAGCTTTTTGAGGAGCTTCTCGAGGACGAGGTAAGTGATGAGGAGGAGTGGGAGAATATCCGCTCCAAACTCTAATTAGCTGGTAAGACAAACAATCCCCGTGATTCAGATCGGCATCGGATGCTCGAGCGACAGCTCTCCCAGTTCCAAAGCTGTTGAGAAGGCGAGGTTGGTAGCCGCAGCTCTGGCCCGGCATCGTGACGAGGTGGTGGTCTTCACTGGTGGGGACGGGGGGTTGATGAGGGTTGTCTGTGAGGAGTATGTACGGCGTGGCGGCATAACTGTGGGTGTGATACCCTATGAAGATGAGATGATAGACAGCAGCCACCCGAGATACAACCCCTACAATACCATAGTCTTCAGAAGCGGCCAGACATATCAGGCGAGAAGCATAGGACTTGTGAGGAGTAGTGACTCATTCATAATACTTGGAGGCGGCTCCGGAACAATCATAGAGGCCCACCTAGCCTACATATATCGTGTACCGCTAGTCATCCTCACAGACACAGGATACCCCAGCGATAGGCTGCAGGAGATGCATCCAGACGGGTACTTGGACCATAGGCGTGTACAGGCTGCATACTACACCCCAGACCCGGAGGAGGCTGCTGAGAAAGCCTACCAACTGGCCCTGATGAGGAGAAGGGGGGTCTAGCCGCCGGTTTTCTTGGCGAAGGCCAGCCTCTCTAAATCCACTCTTCTTCCTTGAAGAGCTCCTCACAGTATGCTATGTTACTCAAGGCTATGATTGGAGTCCCTCACCTCATCCACATCATCCAAAGCCCTCTTCAACACCTCCTCAGCCTCTTTTCTACCTATCACACCCAATGCTGTGGCTGCCTCATGCCTCACTATTGGATTTTCATCATTAAGGAGCACCTCAGCCAATTCCGGTATGCATTCTCTTCCACCAATCTAAGCCAGTATACACGTGGACCTCGCCATAATAGTCATGTCGCGATGTCTAATCATGCTTCCGAAGTAATCCACATCACGCATCTTGTACCTTATCTCCATCTCCTTGAAGAGTACAATCTTCTCCGTAGGTATCATGCCATCTCTTATGTGTGAGGTTTCATAAACACTCGGTAAAAAGACATATAAGTTAATTGTCTGCATTAATTCTATGCAAGCTGCGAAAACGGTTGAGGAGCTTCTCAGGCAGAAGCTTAGGCCTATACAGGTGGGCCGTAAGAGTGTGTCCGAACTCCTCACAGCCATGAGGGAGACGGGGTTCCAAGGTAGGGCTCTTGGTATCGCTGCACAGATTTGGGAGATGGCTGTCAAGGCCGAGGACACTGTGGTAATGATGGGCTATGCAGGCTCGCTCAGCACAACGGGTCAGTGGAAGATTGTGAAGTGGCTTGTGGAGAATAGGCTGGTAGATGTTTTAGTGTCAACGGGTGCCAATATTTCTGAGGATTTGATTGAGGCCATGGGGTTCAATTATTGGATTGGCACACCATATATTGATGATGATGTTCTGAGGGGAAACGGGATATACAGGTTCCACGACGTATATGTTAGAGAAGCTGACTATATTGAGATGGAGAAGATGCTGGCGGAGTTTATGATGAGTATAGACCGGGGGCAGTCCTACTCATCTTCCAGATTCCTTAACATGTTGGGCAGGTGGCTGCATGAGAGAGGTGTAGACGGCATCTTGGCAGCGGCATACCGGGCAGGAGTCCCAGTCTTCTGCCCAGCCATAGTCGACAGCGGGTACGGCGTAGCCTACCTCATGAACAGGTATAAGGACAGGGATTTCAAGCTTCTCATAGACCATTTCATGGATTATGAGCTGTTGGTTAGGATTAGAGGAAGGCATAGAAATAGTGCGGCCATATTCATAGGAGGCGGGGTTCCGAAAGACTTCATCCAGCTCTCAGCCGTCACTGTTGATATCTTGGAATCTGGAGACCCGTTCCGCACGAGGCCGCACAAATATGCCATCCAGATAACCACCGACAGCCCTCAGTGGGGTGGGCTCTCGGGTGCGACGCTGGAGGAGGGGAAGAGCTGGGGGAAGGAGGCGCCAGATGGATACTCGGTGCAATGTTTCTGCGACGCCACGATAGCCCTTCCACTGATCTCACACTACTTGGCGGAGAGGGGTGGTAGGAGGGGCTCTCCACCCGACCTTTCATGGGTTTTTAGCCTGGGCCTGGATAGTGGCTAGGTACATGATGGGTAGGGCTATAGTGGCGTCAGCCTTAACGAAGACATGTTTGGCCCTTGTAGAGACTTTATGCCATGTGATAGCCTCTCTAGGCCGTGCGCCGCTTAGGCTGCCATCATACTCGTCTCCAGTCGATATGTAAATTGCATAGTCCAAGCCTTCGCCGCCGAACTGGGACCACCAGAGTAGGTGGTGCTTTGATATTCCACCTCCCAGCACTAGCCCGGCCTTCCTCTTATGGGTCCACATCAGCTCATTTAACAGAGTCTCGTCCTTCATCAGATCTAGGTGGAAGTTCTTGCCAAGACCGTTAAGCCAGAGATGGTATCCCACTGCACCATCCACTATTCCAGGCACTACAACAGGTATCCTGTTACGCCAGCACCATGTGAGGAAAGAGCTGTCTGAGGAGATTCTCTCACCTAGTCTCCATGAGAGCTCATACGTGGATATGGAGCCCGACAGTTCTTCAGCCAGCTTCCTTATCTCAGACTCTATAACGCCGCCATAGCTGGGCGATCTAATCCATACATTCCCCAGCCTGTGGACACCCTTCTCAGCAAGCTCATAGTCATCAGAATCAAAGCTGCCACCCTCGTAATCGGCCCTGCTGCGGGCTAGGTCATGATCCAGAGCTCCGCATGTGGTGATGATTAGATGGAAGAGCCTGCGTCTAGCTATGTCGGCGATAATTCCACGTAGTCCAGTTGAGATTAGGTTGCCTGTGAGTGAGAGGATGCGGAGGCACCCATCATCCCTCAGCATCTCCACAAACATCTTGTAGGCAGTGGCCAGATGCACACCCATGAACCCTCCCATCTCATTCATCATCTCTAGAAGCTCATGAGCAGACATACCCTCATGAAGCACCAGGTCCTTAACCCTCATACATCCTATCCATACATCACAACCCTTATAAGAGCTTGAGGAATTGGGCTGCCAGCGCTACAGCGCTTCTTCACCGTCTATGAGGCTGGGAAGATGGGGATGTAGTATGGGGACTGTCAACTTAAGGCCTATGGTCTAGGCTTCCCCTTCGTCGTTGGAGGTGATTGAGATCAGGGTCGGCCTAGGCCGTCTTATAGGTTTCTTCGGTGATAGAGATGTCTTTCCACGTGTTAGG
>JAWAEB010000031.1:0-15357 GCA_038891515.1 Nitrososphaerota archaeon
TACCCAGAGATGCTGGAACTCCTATCCTCTTCCTCACACTCTCGAGGGAGAGGAGTGTGAGGGTTGCTATGGTTACTAGGTATGGTAGCATGAGGAGGAACTGTGGGAGCTGGGCTGCAACGCCTATCAGTTGGAGCCTAAACTGTAGGGTCTCGACACCTCCGAAGAGATATGCGCCGAGGACAGCTCTCAATGGATTCCATGTGGCAAGTATTACCAAGGCTAGGGCTATGAAGCCTCTGCCCGCCGTCATACCCTCAACCCAGAAGGGCTGGTATCCTATGAAGAGATAGCTGCCGGCAAGCGTCCCCAACATACCGCAGACAGCCATCGCAGCATATCTAATCCGAAATACATTTACACCCATAGCGTCGGCCATAGCAGGGTTTTCGCCCACGGACCTTAGCTCCAGTCCAAAACGTGTACGGAAGAGTATGAACCACATCACGAATGTCAGTATAAGCGAGAGGTATACCAGTCCGTTCTGTTGGAAAAACATGCCCCCGAGGACTGGTACGTCCTTAAGGAGGGGTATCGGTAGGTCGGGGAGCTTGGCTGCCTCTTGGACTATTAGGTTACGCTCCTCCACATGTGGGTTCAGCGCAAGTATTAACCGCCTTCTTATTTCTGCGTTGCCAAGAAGGCCTCCCAACCCCAGTCCAAGTATGGTGAAGGCCAGCCCAACAACGATCTGGTTGAGCTTGAGTGTCACTGAGAAGAATGAGTGGGCCAAACCAAGTGCTAGTCCGACGAGAATCACTGCCAGGACTGCGTATCCATGCCCGAGCGCGTTGGTGACTATGAAGGAGACAGCCGCTCCCACGATCATCATCCCTTCCATGCCTAGGTTGAGAACCCCCGAACGCTCGGCATATATCTCACCGAGGGAAGCTATGAGAAAGACAGTGCCGGCTTGTACTGCTCCCGAGAGGACGGACTCAAGCCAGAGCAGCGCCTCTACGCTCATCTTATCAGCGTCACCCTGTATCTCTTGAAGAACTCTGCAACGATAATCATTATAAAGATTATAGCCTGGAATACTTGAACTGCGGCTACCGGCAGGTTGAGGGCTGCTTGGATGGCCTCGCCTGCCACCAGCAAGCCGCCGAAGAATATTGAGGCAGGTACTATGAGCCAAGGGTTAAGGCCTGCTAGGAATGCTACTATGATGGCTGTGTATCCGTAGCCGGGTGAGGCCCTTGGTCTAAGTCTTCCTATTAGGCCGCTCACTATGATGAGACCGCCTATGCCTGCTAGCCCTCCGGCGAGGAAGCTGCCAAGAAGCGTAGTCTTGGTGAGGTTTATCCCTCCGTAACGCGCTGCTTCTATGTTCTGCCCCACCACCCTCATCTCAAACCCGAGAGTGGTCTTCTGCATGAAGCCATAGACTAGGGCAGCTGCGACTATCGCCAATATTAGCCCGAAGTAGCTGGCGTTGCCCATGAAGGTCTCCATCCGTGCGTATCCCGGAAACACGATGGATAGGGGGAAGCTGAAGCCCCTCGGGTCACGCCACGGTCCGTAGACCAAGAAATCCACAAAGAGTATGGCCACGTAGTTGAGCATCAGCGTGGGAAGTATTTCGTTCACTCCCAGTCTAGCCCTCAAGAATCCTGGGAGGGCACAGTAAAGTCCTCCACTAATGAATGAAGTGACTAGCATGGATAGAAAGAGGAGTTGCTCAGGTATTGCGCCGTAGTAGGCGTGGAGCAGAACCATGCCAGTGGCGGCGAACATTCCCATGTAGAGCTGTCCCTCAGCGCCTATGTTCCAGAAATTCATCCTGAATGCTATGGACAATCCGAGGGCGGCCATACCTATTGGTAGGCCCCTGAGCACCGCCTGCAGAAGAGATGTTGGTGAGAGGAAAACCGAGGCAATTGTGGAAAGTGTGCTGACTGAGTTGACGCCTAGGACCTCAAAGATTGCACTGGCCACTACGAAGGACAAGAGTATAAGGAGAGCGCTGACGGCTGCCGAGGTTCTCCTCGGTAATTCCAGACGTCTTTCCAATCTCATGCCTGATAAAGTTCTTGACACCTACACCCTAGCCTCCGCCCTCTTAACACCAGTCATCATCAACCCAATTGTTTCGACGTCGAACTCACCACGGGCTAGCTCACCCACCACCTCGCCCTTATACATCACGATTATCCTGTCGCTTAGGGTGGCCAGCTCATCGAGGTCTTCAGATACTAGAAGAACGCCAGCCCCCCTCTCCCGGCATTCAACAAGCTTTCCATGGACAAACTCTGTCGAAGCTACATCAAGTCCTTTGGTTGGGTAAGCGGCCACTAAACATTTGATATTTTCGTGGAGTGAGAGTTCCCTAGCCAATACCAGTCTCTGTATATTACCACCCGAGAGATTACCTGCCCTAGACCTCACTGAGGGTGTGACTACGTTGAAGGTTTTGATTAGCCTCTCCGCCTCCTGATACACAGCTTTCCAGTTCAGCAGAAACCTTCGTGAGAATTTTCCTATCCTGTATGACTTGAGAATGATGTTCTCGGCTACGCTCATCCCACCCGCAGTGTATCTCAAAGCCTCCGGTGGGATGTAGGCAATTCCAGCATCAATATACTCCGAGGGGGGCTTGTTAGTCATTTCCACACCGCCAATCAAGACCCTGCCACCCACCACCCTCCTTAGACCCACAACGGCCTCCGTGAGTTCCTGCTGTCCATTGCCAGACACTCCGGCGATGCCAAGTATCTCCCCTCTATGGACTCTGATGGACAAGTCCCTCACAGCGAGGATGCCCTTATCATCAAGAACCCTCAGTTTCACCGTCTCAAGCACAGGCTGCTCGGCCGCCGCCGTCTTCCGAGCCTCCAACACACCCAGCTGCCTACCTATCATCAGATAAGCCAGCTCCTGTGGGTTGGTCTCCCTCGTAGGCTTGGTTGTAATGGTCTTCCCCATGCGCATCACCGTAACCCTATCGCTGACGGCCATAACCTCATCAAGCTTGTGACTAATTAGGACGACACCTAAACCCTGCGAAGCCATCCTACGGAGTGTCTGGAATAGCACTGTTGTTTCCTGCGGTGTGAGGACCGAGGTGGGCTCATCAAGAATGAGTATCTCGGCCTTTCTATAGAGGGCCTTAAGAAGCTCCACCTGCTGCTTTTCACCGGCGGAGAGCTGCCAAACCCTTGACTCAGGTCTCAAGCTCCATCCATAAAACTCTATCATCTTTGATAGCTCCTGGTTTATCCTATCATAATCTAGGACGAGGCCGATATCTCTGGAACCTACTATGATGTTCTCCGCTACTGTGTGTGTGGGTATGAGCCTGAACTGTTGGTGGACCATACCTATGCCAATGGATATGGCATCATGGGGACTGCGTATCTGAACCCTCCTGCCCTTAACATATATCTCGCCAGCGTCTGGTTTATAGAGACCATACAGAATGTTCATAAGCGTTGTCTTGCCGGCACCGTTTTCACCCAATAGCGCGTGAACCTCACCACGGAGCAGGGTAAAATGGGCCGAGTCGTTGGCCAAGACCCCCGGGAACCTCTTCACAATACCCCTCATCTCAACTAATTTTTCTTGGCCATCCACCCAAACCACCCTAGTATAGGGGACTAGAGGAATAAAAAAGGTTGAGTTTTTCAGCAGACCTAGACTTTCGGCAGCTCACTCTCGATGTATTCCACGAACCAGTCCATGGTCCAGAGGGCGTCGTGGTCCGCTCTCTCTCCCTCCTTGTATCTAACTTGCCCACTCTGGTCCCTTATGGGCTCTCCTAAGTTGCCTTCGACACTGAAAGGCTCGAATAGGAGTTCCTTCATCTCCTCATACCTCTTCTTTATCTCAGCCTGCCACTCACTGGGCACCTGGGGGGCCAGGGGGGCCATCTGGAGCGTACCATCAACATTCCCCATAGTACTCTTCTCAACCGGCAACCTCCACTTGTAGGGCATGTAGTCACCTATTCTAGTCCAGATGTCTACGGGCTGCCACGTTTTTGTAGCCACCATACGGTAGAACTCGTTATAGATGGGGCCCCAGTGGACTATCTGCCCGGTTAGGTGGGCGTCAGGACCATACTGCCTCATGTCGCCGTAGTGGCTAAAGCTCCAGACTCTGCGGCCCTTGCTGGTATACTCTTGGGCCACCTGGAGTGTGGTAGGGGAGTCCTCGGTGAAGGCTATTACGTCGGCGTTACTCTCCTCAACCAGTGCTGTGGCGGCAACTCGAGTCTTGCCAGGGTCGAACCAGCTGAAGAGCCAGTTGACAAAGGCCTTAATGTTTTTGCCGGTGCGCTTTTTGTAGGAGTAGTTGGCACCCAGTACGAATGCGTTTATGTGTCTTATCACCTCTGGTATGGGGTGAGCCGCAACATATCCCACAACGCCGGTCTGGGTTACAGCACCTGCGGCAAGTCCATTGAGATAGTATAGCTGGTAAAACTCTGCGAATGCAGCGCTCATGTTTGGTGTTGTCCTAAACTGAGGGTCGGGAGCAACCCCACTCTTGTATCCAGATATGTGGACGAAGTACCTGTCTTGGTGTTTGGCCGCTATCTCAGCTGTTGCGTCCATGAAACCAAAGCTGGTGGTTATGACTAGGTCAGCTCCCTGGTTGACTAGGGTCTCTATCGCACCTGCAGACTCCGCCTCTGGCACACTCTCTATATATGTGCTGTCCGCTGCACCGAAGTTTCTGTCAGCCCATTTCCTCCCTTGGTCATGGGCGTATGTCCAGCCGAAGTCACCCACCGGCCCCACATAGATATACCCAACCTTGATCCTCCGAGGCGCTGATACCGTCTCAGTCTTGGTCTGTGTAACGGTTTCCGTTCTAACAACCTCCCTTGCAGGGGCTGTGGCCTGCCCTCCGAAGTATCCGCCTATCCCAGCCACAACAGCTGCTGCAGCTACTGCACCCGCAGCGGTAGATGTGGAGACTCCGAGAAACTTTCTCCTAGAAATTTTTCCCTTCACAGATTTATTATGCATAAATCCCTATATAAACGTATTCCGAAGAATTCTTAGTCAGGGATTATGAGGTCTACGAACTTGAAGTTCACCGTGTCCAGTAGTCCCTGGTCCGTAAGCCTCAGCTCAGGAAGCACGCTAAGTGATATTAGGGACATGGTCATGAATGGTGAGACCCAGTCACATCCCATCTTCTCCCAGACCTCATAGGTTTTAGACAGCTTCTCAGCCACCACTTCTGCATTCTCTGGGGACATCAGCCCTGCTATTGGCAGCTCGACCCTAGCCCTAACCTCACCTCCCACCACGGTCACTATCCCACCGTTCATTCGTGCATTCTCCATGGCCGCCAGCGACATATCCCTCTCACTCATGCCCAGGACGAGAAGATTGTGACTGTCATGAGCGACCGTGGATGATATCGCGCCCTCTCTAAATCCGAACCCCTTTGTAAATCCGAGACTCATACTTCCTCTCAAACCATGCCTCTCTATTACCGCGGTCTTCATAATCGACTGGTCCGGGTCTGACAATACGTTGCGCGACCTGACCCGCAGGTAGCTGTTGATGTGACGGGTTAGGACGCTCCCCTCTATCGCCTCGATAACACGTACGTGTGCTTCACCGTTTTCCAGCTTGTGAGGCACTATGAAATCGTCGGGAGTGAGGACTTTCGAAAGCCTAACGCTCCTCATGAACTTCTCAGGATAGTTGAGCTTTGGTAACTCGGCTACAAGTCTTCCCTCCCTAGCCACTAGTTTCCCAAACGCGTATACGGACTCGATCTTGAATCTCGAAAGGTCCGAGACCATCAACATGTCTGCGAACCTGCCTGGAGCTAGGTTCCCAATCTCATAGGATACGCGGTATCTCTCAGCTGGATTCAGCGTTGCCATCTGAACTGCTGTTAGCGGGTCAACCCCCTCCTCGATGGCCCTCCTCACACAGTGGTCCATATGACCGTTCCTCAGAATAGAAGCTGGCTCCCTATCATCTGTGCAAAGGCATATATGCCTAGGGTCAACCTTGCCCTCCGTGTAAGCGCGTATAGTGTCCTTGATGTCAAGCCAAGCCGACCCCTCCCTGAGATAGATATACATGCCGTTTCTCAACCTCTCTATAGCGTCTATTTTCCTGACACTCTCATGTGTGGCTGTTATGCCGGCGCTAGCATACGCCGCCAATTCCCTGCCCAGAAGGCCTGTCTCATGCCCCTCAACGAGCTTACCTGCCTTCAATGTCTCTGCAATCTCCCCGTGAACCGAGTCGTCGCAGCTGAGGACGCCCGGGAAATTCATCATCTCACCAAGCGCTATGACCTCTGGCAGCTTCATGGCCTCAGCTATCTCCTTAGGCCCAATGACGGCCCCAGCCGTCTCGAAACCAGGAGCAGCTGGCACGCATGAAGGGTATGTGATGAAGACTTTGAGCGGCAGGTTCCTCGACTCCTCAATCATCAATTTCACACCATCCAGTCCAAAGACGTTTCCAATCTCATGAGGGTCTATGAAACATGTGGTGGTCCCATGTGGGAGAACTATGCGGGCGAACTGGGTGACACTGACCATGGTGCTCTCCACATGCACGTGAGGGTCCAGCAGCCCCGGCACAACGTATTTTCCCCTCGCATCCACCACTTGTGTCGCTGCTCCCATGCATGGTCTAGCATCGCCCACAAGCGCAACCCTGTCAAACCTGACGGCCACGTCCACATCCTCCAGCAGCTCCCTTGTATGAACATTGACGAAGAGGCAATTCCTGATGACTAGGTCGGCCTTCTCCTGCCCAAGGGCTGTCTTCACGAGATTTCTTGTTATTTCATGTAGCTTTGTGGGCATCTTGAGAATTGCTGACGTGCAGAGGTTATTATCTCTTTCCCACCAATACAGTCCACGGTTAGCCTCCGGCTATACATTCAGAAATTCACGTTGCCAGCAGGTTTGTATAGGACGTCTTTACATCCATCCTTATAGCCTACATCATCCCCAATAGGGGTGGGACATGGTGTCCGACTCCGAGATCGTCCTGGACCTGCATAAGGAGAGGTTTGGGAAGAGGGCCGAGGATGTGAAGTATTCAGAGGAGATCTGTCAGTTCTGTAAGAGCAGGGTGGATGAGTTCGGATTCTGCGCCTGCGGTGGGCAGGCGGACTAGGGAAGGGTTTTAAGGTCCTGTTTCTGCGGTGGGAGACGGTGAGGAGGTATTCCGCCGAAGGGTAGGGTGGTCTGGGTTGCAGGGCCTGCGGTAAGAGCCGACGGAATGATGGGTGCAAAAATGTATGAAACTGTCTACGTGGGCGAGGAGAAGCTCATAGGAGAGATTATCAAACTAACGGGCGATGTGGCTTTCATACAGGTTTATGAGAATACCAGCGGTGTTAGGCCGGGAGAGCCTGTAACCGCCACCGGACAGCCTTTATCGGTTCAACTCGGTCCAGGCATGCTGGGAAGCGTCTACGACGGTGTCCAAAGACCTCTTAACAGGCTTGGGGAGATTAGCGGAGGGTTCATCAAGAGGGGTATTCATGCTGACCCGATTGATAGGAAGAAGAGATGGAAGTTCATACCAGAGATTGAGAGGGGGGAAAGGGCGGGGCCCAGCGACATCATTGGTACAGTTCCTGAAACACCGTTGGTGGAGACCCGTATCATGGTGCCGCCCGATATGCCTCAGGGAGAGGTTGTGGATATCGAGCCAGAAGGTGAGTACACGGTCGAGGACACGATTGCTGTGCTGGAGACTAGGAGGGGACGTGTGGATGTTAAGATGGCTCATATATGGCCTGTGAGGAGGGGCCGGCCATTCAAGTCGAGGCTAAACCCTGAGGTCCCTCTAATAACTGGGCAGCGGGTTCTGGATACGTTCTTCCCCATGTCCAAGGGTGGGACAGGTTGCATACCTGGCGCATTCGGCACGGGTAAGACTGTCACGCTACATCAGCTTGCCAAGTGGAGTGATGCAAAGGTTATCTTCCATGTGGGATGCGGCGAGCGGGGTAATGAAGAGTCTGAAGTTCTAACAGAATTCCCCCACCTAGTGGACCCATACTCAGGGAGGCCGCTCATGGAGAGGACGGTGCTCGTCGCTAACACGAGCAATATGCCCGTAGCCGCTAGGGAGGCCAGCATATACACAGGCGTCACCATGGCGGAGTTCTTCAGGGATATGGGTTACGACGTTCTCCTCGTGGCCGACTCTACCAGCAGGTGGGCTGAGGCTCTACGTGAGATAAGTGGGAGGCTGGAAGAGATGCCTGCCGAGGAAGGCTACCCCAGCTACTTGGCCAGTAGGCTTGCCGAGTTCTATGAAAGGGCTGGCCGAGTTGTTACGCTTGGCAACCCCGAGAGGGTGGGGAGTGTCACGCTGGTGGGCGCTGTGAGCCCTCCCGGTGGGGACTTCACCGAGCCAGTGACCACCCATACCATGAGGTTCATAAGAACATTCTGGGCGTTAGACGCCAACCTCGCCTACACGAGGCACTACCCAGCCATCAACTGGATAAACTCATACTCGGCCTATGCTGATACAGTGTCCAAGTGGTGGCATGAAAGTGTGGGCAGTGATTGGTCTGAGCTAAGGGCTGAGGCTTATGGTTTACTGCAGAGAGAGGCTGACCTGCTGGAGCTTGTGAGGCTTCTAGGACCTGAGGCGCTGCCGGATGAGGAGAAGCTTGTTCTAGACGTTGCTAGGATGATTCGGGAGGGCTTTCTCCAGCAGAGCGCATACGATGAGGTAGATGCCTACTGCTCACCTCAAAAGCAGCTGAAGCTCCTCAAACTCTTCGTCCTCTTTCATAGACTGGCTAGGGAGGCCCTCTCCCGTGGAGTCCCACTCAAGAATATCAGGTCCCTACCAATAATCCCTAAAATTATTAGGGCCAAGTATGAGATACGGAATGATGCGTTGGAGGAGATAGATGAATTGTACAACAGCACGGTGAAGGCTTTTGAGGGGCTTGAGCTGGCGCAACAGATAACTGGGTGAGGAGGGTGTCCATAGGGAAGGCTGTGGAATACACATCCATC
Organism: Nitrososphaerota archaeon; assembly: GCA_038891515.1. Classification (GTDB taxonomy): domain Archaea; phylum Thermoproteota; class Nitrososphaeria_A; order Caldarchaeales; family Caldarchaeaceae; genus HRBIN01. Next base: position 8,978 of record JAWAEB010000031.1, read on the forward strand.
ACAGAGGTCAAGGGACCCCTAATGATAGTGGGGGGGGTCTCTGGAGTTGCCTATGATGAGCTGGTGGAGATTGAGACCAGCTCAGGCGAGAGAAGGCTCGGCCGGGTGATTGAGGTAGGTGAGGGGCGGGCGGTTGTCCAGATATTTGAGGGCACACAGGGTATAGGCATAGAGGGGACAAGAGCCAGATTCTTGGGAAGGACTCTGGAGATAGGTGTTTCCATCGACATGCTGGGGAGAATCTTTGATGGTCTTGGACGGCCGCTGGATAACCTCCCCGAGCCCGTGTCCGAAGATGAGAAGGATATCAACGGTGAGCCCATCAACCCGGAGAGGAGAGAGTATCCTTCGGACTTTATCCAAACGGGTGTCTCAGCGATAGACGGGATGAACAGTCTTGTTAGAGGTCAGAAGCTCCCCATATTTTCAGGTGCTGGACTACCACACAACATGCTGGCAGCACAGATAGCTAGGCAGGCTACAGTCCCAGGGAAGGGGGAGGAGTTCGCAGTGATTTTCGCTGCAGTGGGTGTGCAAAACGATGAGGCAAGATTTTTCAGACAGAGTCTTGAGGAAAGCGGTGCGATAAGCAGAAGCGCCCTCTTCCTCAACCTAGCTGACGACCCTGCTATAGAGAGGATTGTTACGCCGAGGATTGCGCTAACCTTGGCAGAGTATTTGGCCTTCCAGCAGGGATACCACGTGCTCGTCATAATCACCGACATGACCAACTACGCAGAGGCCCTTCGGGAGATAAGCGCTGCTAGGGAGGAGGTCCCGGGACGCAAGGGGTATCCAGGCTACATGTACACTGACCTCGCCTCGATATATGAGAGGGCTGGCCGAATCAGAGGGCTTAAAGGAAGCCTCACACAGATGCCTATTCTAAGCATGCCAAGCGACGACATAACCCATCCCATACCAGACCTCACAGGCTACATAACTGAGGGCCAGATAGTCCTTTCGAGAGACCTCTATAGGAAGGGTATATACCCCCCGGTAAATGTTTTGATGAGTCTCAGCAGACTCATGGGACCAGGCATAATATCACAGAAGAGGACTAGGGCTGACCATGGTGACGTGAGCAATCAGCTTTATGCATCCTACTCAAGGGCTGTCCAGCTGAGGTCCTTGGCCGAGATCGTGGGTAGGTCTGGGCTGTCGGAGACCGACCTAAAATACCTAGAGTTTGGGGACCTGTTTGAGCAGAAATTCCTACGGCAGTCATATACTGAGAACAGGTCCCTAGATAGGACGATGGGTATTGCCTGGGAGATACTCTCCGCACTTCCCGAAGCGGAGCTGACCAAGATTAAGGAGGAGCATATCAGGAAACATTATAGAAGGGCCGGCTGAAATGGCGAGTTGATTGGCAGGGAATCGGTGGGTTATACTCTCCTGGCTCTTCATCGACAGGATTATATACACGGTTAATTGGCTGGCCATATCAGCGGCACTGCCATCTATCGGCGCTGAGATGGGACTGGACCTACCTAGGTTAGGTCTTCTCGGAACGGTCTTCCTGCTTGGGGTAGGGCTCTTCCAAATACCCTCCGGCGTTTTAGCTGCTGAGAGGGGGGCGAGGCAGGTCTCGCTGGCTGGTCTGGGATTATCGTCACTCTTCGCAGCACTTTCATCCGTGGCCCCAACTTTCGAGACGCTTCTCCTGACCCGCTTCGCCACAGGGGCTGCAATGGCCTTCTTCTTTGGCCCTGGAATAGGACTCTTCTCACCCCTATTCAGCCCTAGCGAGAGGGGGCTGGCCTTGGGAATCTACAACACCGGCTTTCACGTGGGAAGCATGGTGGCTCTAGGCGCATGGGCCACTCTCATAGACACCATAGGGTGGCGATATTCACTCCTAATCCCAGGAATAGCAGGAATAGCTCTCACAGCGGTCACTGCGGTTGTGACTAGGAGCCTCAGATCTACTGGAATAAAGGAGGGGTACATCCCTGGATTGGTGAGGGTTCTTAAAGATAGGGAGATATGGCGTCTCAGTGCTGCGCTGACGATAGGCGGTGGTACCTGGTATGCTGTGAGCCAGTTTGGCATAGTTTATCTCTCCTCGGAGGCTGGTGTGACTGTTGGCACCGCTGGGCTCCTAGTATCACTCCTAGCAGTGGGCAGCATAGTAGGCTCACCCCTTTCTGGGAAGATCTACGACATGGTACGGTCCAAGGTGCTTCTCCTCGTTCTTATCAATGTTGGACTGGCTACCGGCCTAGTGGTTCTCATCTTTCACAACGTTGTTATCTTCAGCCTAGCGATGTTCATGCTAGGCGTTTTCTACACCGCCTCATTCACCATATCCTATCTCCTCCCGCTACAGTATAGACACATAGGCGAGAGGTATGCACCTCTTGCCATAGGCGTGATAAACGGTGTCCAGCTGCTGGGTGGTGCTGTATTCCCAACAGCCTTTGCATTCTCCGTGGAGAAGGTAGGCTACGCCATGTCATGGAGCTTCATGAGTTTGCTGGCACTCGTTGCCGTGCCTTTTGTTTATAGGCTTCGGGAGCCTTAGTATACACCACCGCTAAGTGGTTAAAAATTTATTAGTAGGAAGGGGACATCCACCCGTATGCCTATACCACCGCAGGTCGAGCAAGTCTTCGAGGGCGCTCTAGTCTCAATCCTAAGCTACCCGACTCGTGGGGGCTGGATAAGTTCCCACCCAATGCTCCCCCTCTATGACCGGGAGAAGGGCAGGCTCTATTTCACATCCAGCATATTGTTCAGCAAGAAGCTGGAGCACATCAAGAAAAACCCCAAGGTATCCGTCCTCTTCAGCGGGCGGGAATTCATCAAAGCCCCCCAATACCATGTAGTTCACGTAAAAGGCGACGCCAAAATTTATGACGAAGACGTACATAGCGGATGGATGTGGCTCCTAGAGATCTGGAGGAAAAAGGAGCCATACATAGATGCATTTCTTAAGCAACGTATAGCTCTGCCACTCTTCTGGGAGAGGGCTGTCATAGAGGTCGAGCCGAGGGAAATTCTTGTTTGGGAGAATGGTGATATGAACAAGGAGCCGAAGAGGGTGAGGACATGATAGTGCCGGAAGAACTGAAATCTTACAACGAGTGTGTGGTCTCATACCTTGACACCGACGGATACCCCATCAGCTATCCCAGCGCCTTCAAGATAGAGGAGGGGGCAGTCTTTGTGGAGGCTGGATGGAAAATAGGTGAGGGCACAGCAGTCACACTCACCCTCAACCACATCACACCAATCCCGTCGGGCGGCTACACTGACAGGAAGTACGTCATGCTACGAGGTATCGCTAGGCATTATGGCCCGTGGCTAAGAGTCTTGCCTAAAAATACTTATAGTTGGGATGAGAAGAAGGTCCCCTTCCCCGAGTACTGTGAGATTTCCGTTCCACAGGGAAGGAGATATGCAGATATGTTAAAGTCGCGATACGGAGCAGATGCTGGGCCCAAGATACCTCTTTCCGCCCTCCTCTTCAGGTCCACACGCTTCCCGTTCCTAATAGCCACTGTTGTCCCAGTCCTAATAGCCACCACACTAGCTGCCTACGATGGATACTTCAACCCCCTCCTCTTCATCTTAAACCTAGTGGGGGCCAGCCTCATACATCTAGGACTCAACATGAGCAACGACTACTTCGACAACAAGCTGGGAGCAGATAACGTCAACAAAACACCCACACCTTTCAGCGGCGGCTCAAGGATAATCCAGTATGGGCTGCTGCCACCCCCTTCAGTGGCAAAGCTTTCCACCCTCTTCTACTTGGGGGGAGGGATCATAGGAGTATACCTCGCCGTCACCCGTGGCCTCATCCCCATACTGGCAATACTGGCGGTGGGCGTACTAATCAGCATCTTCTACACCGCTCCACCAGTCAAGCTCGCATACCGTGGGGCGGGGGAGGTCGCAGTGGGGATTGGGTTCGGCCCAGTCATAGTCCTCGGCAGCTACTATGTTCAAGCCCAGCAGCTGACGCTACCCTCGGCGGTAGCATCGGCCCCCATAGGCATTTTAGTGGCTCTCATACTGTACATCAACCAGATACCGGACATACCATATGACAGGGCCGCCGGTAAGATAACTCTGGTCACCAGGCTAACCAAGACCGGCGTCATCAACCTATACAAATCACTCCTAGCTGTCATCTACATAGTAATCACCGGAGCCATATTGCTGGGACTCGCCCCTCCCACCACTGCCCTAGCCCTTCTCACCATCCCATATGCTGTGAAGGCTGTCAGACTAGTAGAGTCTAACTATGGAAATCCCTACATGATGATACCCGGTATGGGAGCCAACATAAAGCTAGCCACTTGGACAGGGCTCCTGCATGCAGCTGGTTTCGCCGTTGCAGCCGTATTCAAATATTTGAGCTAAAACTTAAAGCTCCCTCAGAATCGAGTCACTGCATGGCTACGACGAGGGGGGTAAAGCCAAATTATCTGGGAAAACTGCGTGGTAAGCATTTTCTCAACACAAACGACTTTAGTCAGAGAGAGATTTCAGACATACTTAGGGCTGCGAGGGACCTAAGGGCGAAATATAGGGCTAGGAGTCCCACCAACTATCTACCTGGTTCTACGCTCTTCATGCTCTTCTACAATCGGTCGCTGAGGACGCGCAACTCATTCGAGGCTGGAATATACCAGCTGGGAGGACACGCCCACTTCCTAAGCCCCTCCGATGTCTACACTCCAACACTGCCTGAGGACATGATACCATATCAAACGGAGTCTGTTGCCGATGTCGCCAGAGTCCTATCAACATACGGTGACGCCATAGCCATCAGAATTTACGGCGATGCTGCCAAGTGGCATATAGGCAGGGGACATAGGGTGATAAGGGAGTTCGCCAGATGGAGCAAGATACCGATCCTCAATATGGAGGATGACATTTACCACCCATTTCAAGCACTCGCAGACATGATGGCGATAACAGACTCGGCTCCTAAACCCCAAGGCAAGAAGTTCGTGGTCTCATACGCGTATTCAGGGGGGCTTAAGCCCCTTGCAGTCCCCCAGAGCTGCATACTCATAGGAACCCAGTTTGGGATGGATGTCGTCCTAGCCCATCCACCCGGATTCGAGTTGGAAGAACATGTCCTGAAGGCCTGCACTGATAACGTGGAAAAGTATGGCGGAAGCTTCACCGTATCCAATGACATGAGGGAAGCGTTTGAGGGCGCGGACTTCGTATACCCCAAGGCATGGTCGCCGAAGGGGTTCTTCCCACCCTATTCAAACAGTATGAATAAGGATGGGGCGGCATCCTATCAGGATAAGTATAGAGACTGGATATGCACTCCTGATTTAATGGACCTGACTAATAAGGGAAAGTACATGCACTGCGGACCAGCTGATAGGGGTCAGGAGGTTGTGGACGAGGTCATAGACAATCCCACATACTCGCTGTACTTCCAGCAGGCTGAAAACAGGCTTCACGTCCAAAAAGCGGTTATGTGTATGACTATGGGGAGGAGAAGGTGAAGAAAGCGGGGGACATTCTGGAGCTTGTGGGCGGCACCCCCATCATGAAGCTGGAGCGGGTACCGGCACAGGCAGGCGTAATTGCTGAGATATATGTGAAGCTTGAGTTCTTCAATCCCTCCGGGAGCCTCAAGGACAGGATATATAAGGAGATGATAACCCGCGCAGTCGCGAGAGGTGACCTCCGCCCCGGCATGGAGATACTGGAGGTCTCGACAGGTAATGCTGGAATAGCATGCTCCTTCGTCGGCACCCACTTGGGATACAAGGTGACAATAGTTATGCCGGAAGGAATGAGCGAAGAGCGGAAGCAACTGATAAGAGCGTTTGGAGGAGACCTCATCTTTACACCTGGCGGTGAGAGCGATGTAGACCTAAGCCTAGCCAAGGCCCAGAGGATGATGGAGTTGAATCCAGGCCGCTATTGGTTCCCCAACCAGTTTACAAACCCGGACAATATAGAGGCACACTTCAAGACAACAGGACCTGAGATATGGGAGCAAACAGATGGAAAGCTGAACTGCTTTGTAATGTCGCAGGGTTCTGGCGGCACTATGACAGGTGTGGGAAGATTCCTGAGAACAAAGTCGGAAAACATTAAGCTCTATACGGTCGAGCCAGCAGAGGCGCCCATAATCTCGGAGGGAAGATGGGGCACTCATCGGATAGAGGGCATAGGAGACGGCTTCATACCCAGAAACCTCGACCTGAGTCACCTGAACGGAGTCGTCACAGTCTCCTCAGGTGAGGCTATCGAGATGACCAGAAAACTGGCACGCATGGAGGGTATCTTCTGCGGCATATCATCAGGATGCAACGTCGCCGCAACAATAAAAATAGCTAAGAAACACCCAGAGCTTAGGAGGATTGTAACACTCATCTGCGACTCAGGCAACC
>JAWAEB010000031.1:15367-17636 GCA_038891515.1 Nitrososphaerota archaeon
CCGGTATCTCTCAACCGAGGTCTTCGGAACTAGTAAAAAAATCCCCATCCCGGAGCGGGAACATCCATTAGACCCATATACTAGGGAGCAGAGGGAAAAGTATTGTTCCAAGCTGGAAGTGATACATTAAACATGCGGGAAAAACTCTCCTAACAAGGCTTATTAAGGCGGCCTGCAGTTGGGGGGTTATGTCAATCACAGGTGATCCTGCTGAAGATCGAGGCATCATCGAAGACCCAATTCTAGGTGGGAGGGTTTTCATGCTTTCTTCGAAGACCTTTAGAATTATGGGAAGACTGCTGTCGGAGAGCATCGGCCGGAATGGTGTTGACGCCCTCCTCTGGAACCTAGGCTATAGATATGGGGCGGCTCTGGGGAATAGGGTCAGGCGAGCCACCCAATCCATTAATGAGTCAGTCATAGTCTTAACCAACTCAGCGAGAAGATCGGGCTGGGGAGTCCCCGCTGTGGATGTATCTTCAGCCCCTGAGAAGATAGTTGTAACCTTCAATAGCTGTGTATTCTGTGAGGACGAGGCTGGAGAGAAGGGGTCGAAATGCTTTTTCCTAGCCGGCATACTTGCAGGCGTAGCCGAGTCCATCTATGGGAGGTCCTTCAAAGTAAGCGAGATAGAATGTAGGGCAGCGGGGGCAGAGGTGTGCAAATTTGTTATCGAGCCATCCTAGGCTCTAGGTGGATAGCTTCGTGTTGGGATTGTAGGTTAGTGTGTTTGGATAATCCGTCGGTCAACTAGATTTAAATGGCTGGGACACAGCTACCTCGAACAGCATGTTCGTGGAGAGGCTTGTCTGCTCCCGCTGCAGAGAGGTGTACAGTCCGCAGGAAAACCCGCTCCTATGTCGTAGGGAGGATTTTGGACGCCTAGACATCGTCTACAACTATGACAATATCGGTCTGAGCCGGAGCAGGCTATCGGTCAGAGCAGGGGTTGGTGTCTGGCGCTATTGGGAGTTGATGCCTGTGGAGGGGAAATATGGCTCTCGGCTGGGTGAGGGGTGGACACCATTGTTCAAGGCTGATAGGCTGGGTAGGATGATGGGGTTGGCCAACCTGTATATCAAGGATGAAACCCGAAACCCTACCCAGTCATTCAAGGATAGAGCTATGGCCGTCGGTGTTGCCAAGGCTGTGGAGATGGGCAAGACCGATGTGGTTACAGCTTCGAGCGGCAACGCTGCAGCCTCACTAGCCGCCTACTCAGCCAGCAAGGGACTCAGATGCAACGCCTTCGTCTCGGAAGAGATATCGAGGGGTAAGGCCGTCCAGCTCCTCCTATATGGTGCCCGTCTCTTCAGGGTGAGGCAGGTTGCTGAGGGCAGAGATCCCACTGTAGAGATGATGTTAGAGACAGTGAAGAGGCTGGGATGGTATCCATGCCCGAGCTTCGGCCCTTTTAACCCTTACCAAGTGGAGGGGTTGAAGACCATCGCCTACGAGGTGTTGGAGCAGTTATCGTGGGGTACACCAGACTTCATACTCATCCCCACTGGCTCTGGCTGCTTGGCCGCTGGCGTGTGGAAGGGGTTGAGGGACTTTTACGAGCTGGGGCTGATAGACTCCTATCCTAAGATTGTACCAGTCCAGCCAGAGGGTAACAAGGCATTGGTCGAGGCCATTAGGGATGGACTGAAGTTTGAGGAGATCAAGCCTGTGAAGTGGCCCAAGTCCGTGGCCTCGGGTCTTCTCGACCCATTCCCATGGGACGGTGACATGGTTATCGAGGGGGTGCGGACATCTAAAGGGACCGGCGTAACCGTCACCGATGATGAGATTCTAGAAGCCATAAGAGCCCTAGCGGGATTGGAGGGTGTTTTCGCAGAACCCTCGGGTGCAGCTGGCCTAGCTGGCTTGAAGAAAATGGTGGATGAGGGTGAGATAGTCCATAGTGATAAGGCGGTGGTCCTAGTGACCGGCTCCGGCTTGAAGGAGGTGGATAAGCTGGCCCATCTCTTCCACGAGCCTCCCCTCATATTGCCTGAGATATCCGAGCTGAGGAGGCATGGCATAGTTTAATACGTTGATTAGGTGGGGCTATCCATGCCTTCGGGCGAGCTGCTCTTAGTTGCCTTGGGGGGCAACGCACTACTTAGGAGAGGTGAGAAGGGCTCCTTCGAGGAGCAGTATAACAATATAGTGGTTACATCCAAGCACTTGGCCGATGTTGTGGAGATGGGGTATAAGTTGGTGATAACACATGGTAACGGTCCACAGGTTGGGGCCACCCTGTTGAGGCATGCGGCGGGTCTCA
>JAWAEB010000032.1:0-17390 GCA_038891515.1 Nitrososphaerota archaeon
ACAGTGCTGGTGGATGAGAGTATGAGCGGGAGGTTGATGGCCGGCATCCTAGTACTAGAGCCTGGCCAGAGGCTGCCGGCGGAGGGTTTTAGCCAACATTCCGAGAGCGATGAGCTGGCCTATGTGGTGGAAGGCTCTGCCATCTTCGGTGGGGAAGACGGTGAGATACTGATGAGGGGGTCTGACTTGGTCTTTAATCCTAGGGGTACTAGGCACTATGTGCGGAACGCTGGTGACAAGCCCTGTAAAATGATTTGGTTTCTGGCACCGCCTATCCGGCTCTAGCGCCTCCGCCCAACACGGACACCATACCTAGCCCTAGCCTCAGCTGGTGTTATGTAACCGTCTCTCACATCATTCAGCACCATCTCATGGTCACGCTCTCTCGGGTTTCCATAGCCTCCACCGCCCCCAGTCACCAGTCGTATGAGGTCTCCACGCTCCAGCCTGACAGCAGCGGCCTTTCTAGTCTTGAGAGGCGGCCTCCCCCTCCTGTAGATGATGAAGTAGTTGGGCGTGCCATTACCGCCGCCAGCCATGCCCCAGGGCGGGAACTTGGACCTCCCGAATGACGCCGTGAATATGGCGTGGGAGTTGACCACCCTGTAGTCCTTTATTATCCCATGGCCGCCCCGGAACTTCCCAGCGCCCGGCTTATCCCTCAGGTTTAGACTGTATTGCTCCACCCTAATCGGATACCGCACCTCGATTACCTCATTGGACATTATGTATGTCTCGCCGTCGAGACTGCATACCATCCCACTCTCACCATCCTTGTTATATCCCGCACCCCATCCACCTGGCTGCGGTTCCACAATGGCGAAAGGCTCGCCGGTCCGGTCGTCCACCCCTCCTACGATGGTGGCGCATACACTCAAGAAGTGCCCTGCTGTCAGCCTGTCAGGCACATGTGGTGCTAGGGCCTTCCATATGAGCTCCGCTGCGAACGAGCCGGCCTCCCAGAAAGTGGCTACGGGTGCGGGGGGCTTCGGATGGAAGACCGTGCCCTCCGGCGCAATGACCTGCACAGGTCTGAAGACTCCCTCGTTTGCTGGTGACTGGGGGTCTGTAATGGCTTTGAACATTACCTTCGCCGCACCTACTGTCATCGAGTAGGGCGAGTTGATGGGCCCACGTGCCTGGGGTGAGGAGCCGCTGTAGTCCACTATGAAGCTCTCGTCCGATATCGTAACACTGGCCCTCACATGGACCGGGTTATCAGAGAGGCCATCATCATCAATGTAGTCCTCAGCCTCAAAGACGCCATGGGGTAGCTTACGCAGCTCATGATAGGCTTTCTCCTCACCATCCTTGATTATCGCATCCATGGCCTTGATTATCGTGGCGAGCCCATATTTGGCGCATAGCTGGGCTATCCTCCTACCTCCGAGTCTCAGGGCAGCTGCCTGAGCCTCCATATCACCCAGCGTCATGTCTGGCGTCCTAACGTTGGTGCGTATTAGGTCGAAGAGGTCCTTATTGGGCTCGCCGCCCATGTATAGCCTGAGAAGCGGAAATTGTACACCCTCCTGGTATATCTCTGTCGAGTCTGTGGTCCAGCTGCCGAATCTCATGCCACCCACCTCACTCCAGTGACCCTTGTTGACTGAGAAGGCTATGAGCTGGCCGTCATAGAATACGGGGCTGATGAGGGTTACGTCGTTGAGGTGTGTACCGTGTGAATATGGTATATTGGTTATTATGATGTCTCCATCTGAGAAGCCGTCCATCCCAAATTTCTTGATACAGTCCTTTACGGCCAAATCCAGCACGCCCAGAAATCCTGGGACGCCGTTGGCCTGTGCAACCAGCTCACCCCTACTGTTGGTTATCGCTACAGCGTAGTCGAGGACCTCATATATTACGGGGCTCTTGCTGGTCCTGCCGAAGGCTATGAACTCCTCCTCAGCTATGGCTATCAGACTGTTCTTAACCACTTCCAAGGTGAATGCATCTACTCCACTCATCTATGCCACCTCCCCAGATCTCACCACTATGTTTCCAAAGCGGTCCACTTGGAAGGTGTCACCAGGCATCACTAGTGTTGTGGATGTTTTCTCCTCTATGATGGCTGGGCCCTGCCTTGACTGGCCGATGGGCAGTCTATCTCTCTCATAGACAGGTGTCTCGGTGAAGCCCACTCCCGGCAGATATGCTCTCCTAAATCCCTTGCTAGCTTCCTCAAACCCTGTGACGCCTTCCTGGATAACAGCTATTCTGGGCTTTCTGACCCTTGCGAAAGCAGCTAGGTGGAGGTTGACAACCTCTATCGGGCTGTCCAGCCTGAACGTGTACTCCCTCTGATGGTCGCTGTGAAAGCGCTCCGCAATCTCACGAAGCCTCTCACCGTTGAACTTCCCGGAGGGGACTTCAACACTGACTGTATGCTCCTGTCCATAGTATCTGAGGTCTAGTGTCCTAGTGAAGTACATATCCTCCTCACCGACACCTTGGGCTGTCATTACCCGTCGGCCCTCCTCCTCTAGGGAGCTGAAAAGCTCGTTCAGGAGCCCTATACAGGACCCATCCATCCTCATAACCCGTGTCAGCTTAGAGTCATGCCGCAGGTCCGTCATCAGCATCCCCCATGCGGAGAAGACTCCGGGAATCCTAGGTATTACTGTCTTTGATATCTGGAGTTCCCTTGCGAGGAGTGTGGCGAACATGGGTCCGGCTCCACCGTAGGCTATGAGGGTGAAGTCCCTCGGGTCGTATCCACGGGCTACCGAGACGAGTCTGAGGATGTTGACCATGTTTCCTGCAGCCACTTTTATTATGCCCGCAGCCGCCTCCTCGAGGCTGATGTGGAAATGCTCTGATATTCCAGCCAGAGCCCTCTCCGCAGCATGTTTGTCAAGCCTTATCTCGCCTCCTAGAAAATATTCCGGGTTGAGTATTCCGGAGACAACATAAGCGTCAGTGACTGTGGGCTTTTCTCCACCCCTTCCATAACAGGCAGGGCCTGGGTGGGCGCCAGCACTCCTCGGACCCACCTTTAGACTGCCAACATCATCTATCCAGGCTATGCTTCCACCCCCTGCGCCTATCTCCACGATGTCCACCACAGGTGTTCTCACCGGATAGCCCGCGTATGATGGTGTCCTCTCCACCCTATAGTCGGGGTTTAGTCTGATGCGGCCGTTCTCCACTAGGGATGCTTTGGCGGTCGTCCCACCCACGTCCAAGCTTATCACGTTGGGCTCACCCACCGCAACCCCCAGCTCCCTCGCACCAATAACGCCTCCTGCCGGGCCCGACTCGATCTGAAGTATAGGCGTCTCCCGAGCCCTCTCCAGGACGGCCACACCTCCGTTGGATTGTATTACATGTATGGGTATACGTATCCCCAGCTCCCGCATCTTCACCTCAAGCTCTGTGAGATACTTTTCCAGTAGCGGCTTCACATAGGCGTTCAATACGGTGGTGTTCATCCTCTCATACTCCCGCCATTCACGTGTAATCTCGTGGGAGGCCGAGACATGCCTGAAGCTCCTCCTAGCCATCTGGAGAACCGCCCTCTCATGGGAGGGGTTGGCGTATGAGTTGTAGAGGCAGATGGCTATGGACTCGACACCGAAACTACGTGCTTTCCTCAGGGCCGCTGCCACACTTCTCCCAGATAGCCTCTTTAAAACCGAGCCGTCTGAGGCGATACGCTCCAAAACCTCGAACCTGAGGTATCTCGGGACGAATGGCTTGGGCTTCCTATATGAGTAGTTGTACATGTCTGGCCTGTTGGAGCGCTGAATCTCGAGAACATCCCGGAAGCCCTTTGTGGTTATTAACGCTGTCTTGACACCCTTCCTCTCTATTATTGCGTTGATGACAAGTGTGGAGCCTGTGCCCACAAAACGTGTGACATCCCCTCCACTGATGCCGCTGGATTTGAAGACACCTACAACGCCTTCAGAGTAGTCGTGAGCAGTTGTAAGCCCCTTCCCAAGAATAATCTCACCGCTCTCCTCATTCAAGGCGCAGAGGTCGGTGAAGGTTCCACCCACATCAATCGCTACCCTGAACATGTGTAGAGGATTATGAAGTCCGCTTTTATTCTTTGCCATCAAGATTTATATGCCTTACACATCAAGTAAGCCCATGTCCAGTGGAAGTAGACTCGGCCGGCTGCTGGATGAATGTAGGAAGGCTGGAATGGACGGCGTAATTATACTGCCCGGGCCAAACATGAGGTATCTCATCGACTTCACTTTAGAAGTGTTTGAGAGGCCAGCCTTTCTGCTGGCTGGGTTCGGCGGCAGGTCAACCTTGCTCGTTCCCCAGCTTGACGAGGAGAGGGCGAGGGAGGCTGTGGGTAGTGTGTGCGATGTGGCTTCATACAGTGACGAGACAGGCCCTTGGAAGTGGTTGGAGTGGCTTCTATCAGACAAAACCGGCTTCGTGGGTGTGGAGGATAGAATGCCCCTAGGGCTTTATAGGATGCTGGAGAGCAGGGCCAAGCAGCTGAGATTTGTTGGTGTGGATACCCTTCTCCGCTCCCTGAGGGTCTCCAAGGATTCTGAGGAGGTGGCTAGGCATAGGGAGGCTGCCCGAATACTGCAGGAAGCCATGCTCAGGACCTTGGCTGAGCTGAGCCCAGGTATCAGGGAGAGAGAGCTGATGTTCACTTTCCACAGGCATGCTTACGGGTTGGGGGCTGAAACATCATACTGCCTAATCCAATCTGGGCCCAACAGCGCAAAACCTCACATGGAGCCAACAGCTAAGCCAATAGAGGTAGATGAGACAGTTGTCTTCGATGCCGCAGTAACATATCGGGGATACTATGCAGACATCACAAGGACTGTCGTTATCGGGGAACCGTCCGAGACCCAGATGAGCATATTCAACACAGTGCTGGAGGCACAGCGGACAGCAATCCAAGCTAGCGGGCCAGGCGTACCAGCGGAGGAAGTTGACAGGGCGGCTAGAAAACTAATAGCCGATGCTGGTCTAGCTGAGTACTTCATACATAGGACTGGACATGGCTTAGGTGTAGAGGTGCATGAAGAGCCATACATAAGATATGGGAACAAGACCCCGTTGACCAGTGGGATGATATTCACTATAGAGCCAGGTATCTACCTACCTGGACAATTTGGCGTAAGGCTTGAGGACAACCTCGTAGTCAGCTCATCAGGTGTGGAGAACACAACCAAACTACCAAAAACACTCAGCCTTCGCGTGACACTGAGCTCATAGCATCCAGCCACAAGCATGTCTGACCCCTACAAAATCATCATGCGCCCCACTCCAACCAACATCCACTGAATACGAGCTACGATAGGCAGCTCAGATTAGTGCAGTGTTAACATGGGTTCGTGAATCTCTGATATAAATTTATATCACCTTCAAAAGCTCGATTTCGACAACGAGGGAGAACTCAGCTAAAATTGTTTTTACTTCAGCGTTTGGAACTAAAAGTAGGGCCCATGCTTATCTTTCTAGAATTCTTGAATGAGTCTAGTTTTTCCAACTCTCCTTTGACCGTAAAGGAGCATGAGAGCCGCCCTTTTCTTGGTAAGAAGTCCATTGTGCTTGCAGTTCATCTCATCTATCAACGAATTGTAGAATCATGGTTGTAACAATCTTGATTGTAACATCTAAGCTTTACTAACCATGCTAAACTTTGCTAGCATAATGCCATCGAAAACCAACCCCCATAATTAGTACGTTGAAGTTATCAGGTTTACATAATGCTATCGTCTCTACCCGATCTCCTCTAGGAGGGACTGAGCACGTGATTAGCTGATTTTGTCAAGTGCTAAGATGAAAGGCAGTGACATAATCATAGGTGCTCATGTGAGAGATAGGGAGTTCGCCTACAGGTTCGCTGAGCCTCTAGCTCGGGTCCTGAATAGGAATCCACCGAGGCCGATACCATTAGAAGCCGGGATGTTTCTGGTAACTGTTCAATCAAAGATTCTCCACGACCTACTCCGAAAAACCATAGTGAATACGACGATTCGTCGAACACTGAAGAATGTACCTGTAGCTTTCTGCGGCGTTTTTCTACCACCTATACATCAAAGCGGAAACCAGACTAAGCTTCTACAAGAAAATAGGAACTACGATTCGGAGAAAACAGCAGCGACTTGAATATCTAAGGCTACGCGGGTTGCTGGAGACACCGCCCACTAAGCCATCCCCCTCTCACCCTATTATTTCCCATATAAGGAATATGTTCTACCCAGTTATTTCCTATACAATCTGGGGCCGCTGGGATTTGAACCCAGGATTTCCAACGCCCCAGGCTGGAGTCTTAGACCAAGCTAGACCACGGCCCCTCCATGCTTACAGTGCTTGGCAGGTTTTATGTTTGGCCCTGAGGTGCTGTGGAGCCTTGGTCAGGCTGGCTGGGTGTACATGGTCTTCACATTGCTGTGGGTTGCACGTCCCTGAACATTAACGGAATCGATTAAGCAATCATAAAAGCTTAGATGGGAACGCCGACAAGCAGTACGACTGCCATCTCCCATGTAGTTAAGACGTGCTTTATCTCTTGAGAGAAAATCCTAACACTAGCGGTGGCTGTGAGGTTGGTGATGGCTCGCGTTGGTGGGAAAACATCTAGGCTAGACATATTTCTGCTCGGATGGGCACCAGTATTTCTGATACTGTGGGACATACTGGAGCTGGGCTCCACAGCTGGGGCAGAAGGGACCCTGTGCGGCTGGCTGGGGTGGCGGAGGCGGGGGCGGTGAAGTAATACCCACGGGGCCTGCGGCTGGTTGTACAGGTGCTCTACCGAAGAACGCCTTGACATGTGGCCTAGTCAAGTAGTAGATTATTATCACATAGATCACAATCGATATGACTAAGCCGACGATCATGCCGACGATCAAGGCCCCACCAAACTCGGTTCCTGCGTAAGGGGCTACTTGTGAGAGGGTTATTGCGCCTATTACAAGACCTATAACAAGTGAGATTATTATCCATGCCAGAACAAACGTATAGTATCTGCCCATTATCATCATGACGCCGACCAATAACCCCACTATGCCGATCACGAGGTTTACAGAGCCCAGCACCATGCCTTGTGCTAGGCTCGTCGCGCCGCCGGAGATACCGAGAATGCTGCCGATGATCTGGAGGATGGCTATGATCAATAGTCCGACTGGCCTCTTCCTAGCTGGTGCTGCTGCCGGTGGGCCTACAGGATAAGCTTTATGAAAACTTATTTTCATACAGAGGGAGAAAAATCCCTACATATAAGCGTTCAAGTAGACGTTAAATAAACATCATCACCCTTAAACGTATGGCCTATCCACCACCCGGATATGTTCCACCACCTCCCGTAAGCCGTGAGAAAGTTAAGGAGACTCTTGTCAAGATCTTTACTGGTCTTGATATCGCAGTGAGTGAGGTGAGGCGGTGTAGCGCCAACGTGGAGATTCTAAAGAGGTATGTGCCCTGTATGCTGGAGAGCGACCTAGCTGCGTTGGAAGCTGCTGCTAGGGAGTTTGCTGAGGTTGAGTGCCGTGGTAGGGGTGTTAAGAAGGTTTACATGTGGTCTGTTCGGGAGGGTGTCTACAACTACCTCAATATCGGCTTCTTCACAAGAGAGAAGGACGCCACTGTGCTCACCATACTCTCGGTGGGCACCAGTTAAAGCTTTTTATAGGGTCTATCACATGACAGAAGGCATGATAGGCTCAGCCTTTGACAGTGATGGACTGGACTACATATACTATGGCGCCATAGCCGCAGCTGTTGCGGCGCTCTTCACCATGATAGCTATGGTGGCCGGAGGAAGTGTGGCGGGTGCTGTGATAGGGGTTTTGGGTGGACTGGCTTTTTTGGGAGCCGGAGGACTGTGGGTGATTGGCTTCGGAAGATATAGAGCGTATTACAGGGCTGCAATGGGTTATGGACCACCTGTTCAGCAGGCGACGTTCCCTGGGCCCGCACCGCCACCTCCACCGCCACCACCGAGCCAGTCAAGCCGTGAACAACTATGACACAGCAAAATGATGGACTGGACTACATATACTATGGCGCTATAGCACTTCTGGCTGCGGGCCTACTCCTATTCATCGGGTTCATAGCCGCCGCCGCAGGCGGTGGAGTGACTGCCGCCGTTCTCAGCGTGTTGGGCGGCTTCGCCTTGCTGGCCTTTGGTGGGCTCTGGTCCTATGGGTTCATGTTACACAGGTTGCATGTGAGGCAGTATTTGGTTAGACGCTAGCGGCTCTCCCTAGGAGCATATCCATGGCCGTATCCCCAGAAATACTCATCCACAAGCGCTTCTCTAGCCATCTTGCTGAGATGGTATACGAGGACAGGCCCCCAGATGAACACCACTATGAGGGCTATTGTGCCGAGGAGATCGGCTATGGTGTTCCATAACATGTGGGTGAATGCCGAGAAGGCGAGGGCCGGTAGTAGGGCTGAGAAACGGAGGGCCAGCCCATGAACCTTGAGGTAGCCCATCCAATATCCTATTAGGCCGGTGGTGAACATGTGCATGGACATGGTTATTATCCTCACAGGTATTATGAGGGGTGCAGCCTCTAGGCTTCTAGCTATGTAGAGTATGTTCTCTCCGAAGGCGAATCCAAGTCCTGCAGCGGCCCCATACAATAGGCCGTCCAGATGGTCGTTGAACTCTGACCTTAGCTTGGGGCTTGTGGCTATCAGGTATACGCCCAGAATCTTGATGGGTTCTTCTGTGAAGCCTGCCAGCCCGGACCACCCCACCGTTCCTATAAGAAGGTTGTTGATGATTATCGCTGGAAGGATGGAGAATACACCCCATCCCCAAGCAAGGGCTACAAGCCAAACCGGCTCCGGCTCCAGCCTGTCATTCATCCTCATCCATGCTAGGAAGGCCATGGCCGGTAGTAGGGCTGCGACTATCGAGGCAGGTAACATGGCAGCGAGGCCCTGTAAGTCCAGGACAATAGAGGCTGTGGCGAGACCTAGGAAGAAGATGATTAAGGCCAAGGTCAAGTAGTGGCCGGCGCTCGCTATTGTCTGGAGCCCTAACCTCTCATAAACAGCAGGTGATGCCCTGTATATCGGCCCCCTCTTCTTGGTGAGGAGCCTGTAGAGCAGCATCACATCGGCCAGCCCCCCTCTAGGCCTCGTGGACGGGTCTGTGTGGTACTGCCCCATGGTCATGGATGGGACGTAGCTGGTGAGCTTCTGCCTCTGTATTGGATATCCGCATCTTGGACATGCGTTCAGGTGGGCTGGGATTTGGCTTCGGCAGTTAGGGCATAGAACTTGAGTCAGTGGTGCTCCACATCTGAAGCAGTAGAGGCTGTTGGGCTGGTTAACAAAACTACATGAATGGCATGTGATGGCTGACATAGCCACCTATCACACCGTGATTGGCCGCATAAAAGACTTCCGGTAACCAAAGGGGCACTGTCAACTAAGCTTTTCAAGATGGGTCTAAGGCCTGACAGTTACCCCTCTCTGCTGTGCATGCATTTGAATAGATAATTGAATCGTTCTCAAGACTGTTCAGAACCCACAGGTAAAACCCTGTCGAGAAGGTCTATACAGCAATATTATTTATTGGGGGGCTTAGTCTTGGGGATCTGTCTGAGAGGTACTGTCTGACCGGTGCTTCTGGGGGGAGTGTCAGGAGATGGATCCACAAGCTAGGGATATTATTTAAGCCTGGGAGGATTGTTGTAGTAGACGAGACCGTTGAGAAGATAATAGATGTGGATTTTAGGGAGATAATGGCTGTCTATGTGTCTAGGGGTAGATCAATAGGTACAGCCCTAGCATTCCTTGGAAGGGTCCTCGCTACATGTGATGGCAGACCTCTCATAGTCGTTGATAGGGGGTCCATGGTATCCATGGGCCCTAAAACGCCTAGGAATAAACAATATCCACGAAACATTCGGTGAAAGGAACATTATAGAAAGATGGTTTAGGGAGCTGAAGGAAAGGACAGGGAGGTTCTACAACAACATAAACTCAAAGGTTGTTAAGAGCATGGAGGACATAGTGGCTGCGGTCGCACTGGTACACAACATGCTGCTAGGAAACAAGAGAATAAGAGGTGTAATACCAAGTTGACAGTACTAACAAAGGATGTGACTACACTGCCCTCCTCCTCAAGGCCACAGTAACAAGTAGGATTCCTGAGATTATGAGTGAGAGATAGTATGATGCTATCCTCCATTGAATAACCGCCACCATTGAATCTATACCCGAGACCTTGCTGAGGTAAAGGTATACACCGGCCTCAGTGAGGCCTGAACCACCAACCGTAATCGGCAGAACGCCTAGAGCGTTTCCTGAGTGGAATGCATATAGACAGCTCAGGAAGCCACAACCGTCCAGCAGTTGAAGTATTGCCGCTGGCGCCGTCATAACAACTAATGTGGAGAGCAGCAGAAAAGTGTGGGCCGATATCCTGTGAGTGGATACCAGAGAGCCAACTATCCTATCCATGTCCTCCGAGCCGTTTTTCAGGCTCCTTCTAACTTCGCTCGGTAGGGGTAGACGCTCAGCCACCCATCCAATCACACCGCCCAGCCATACACCACCCTTCACCAAGGTCACGAAGATGCATGTAGCGAGGAGTTGGATAAGCGATACAAGCAGTACAGGGACTGCCAGATAATATACATTGGCCAACATAGCGTTGAAGGCTGCGGCAACTGCTATGATTGACCCCACCCATGTATCCAGCAGCATCTCGGCGAATGATATCCAGAAGGCCTGACCAACCCTCTCCCCACGCTCAACCAGCAGCCATGCTCTCGCAGCCTCGTCCGCCAAGAATGGAAGAGTTGTTAGGGCGAAGAATTCACTTGCGCCTCTCAGGGCAAACGAGTCACGGTATCGGATGCCGATTGTCGAGTATTTTCTCAGGAGGAGGTGGAGTCTGAATCCCTGCGCCGTGAATCTTACTAGGTTCAGCATGAGGGAGAAGAACAGTATCAGTGGGGGTATTGCTAGAACATCCTCTATGGGTGTTTTAGAAACATTGATGACAAGCAGTGATATGGCGAAACCTAGGAAGACTCCCACTAGGGAGCTTCTGAGGTATCTATGCCTCATACCTCTTCACAGCCACGACGCAAATGGATTGCTGGATAGCTGTGAGATGCCGACTTCGTATATTGTTCAGCGGCCATATTATATGCATGTGGAGAGGTATCCTAGCTAAGACATTCATACCATGCCTACGCAGCCTTCTCTCAAGCCCCATCCAAGTTAAGTGGTGGGCATGTGTTGGGTCTGCAAAGCTGTCATAGAGGCCGAACCCCATCGTGTTGGGTGTGAGAATCAAGAGGAGCCCATCCTTACGAAGCACCCTCACACATTCTCCGAGAGCCTTGTCGATGTCATGTACATGCTCCAGTACATCCAACATCAACACTCTGTCGAGGCAGCCTGACCTAATCGGCAAAGAAGTGGCTGAGCCTTGTATGTCGGGGGCAAGTTCCACATCCACACCCACATAAAGATCGCCATGACAATATGGGGCATAATGCTTATGTCCGCAGCCTACTTCCAGAACCCTAACAGCCCCCCGGGTAAAAGCTGACACGAGGCCAGCCTTGTACACCCTGAACCTGTGCGGGTCCAAGGGGCTTCTAAGAAGTGGCTGCAGTTGCAAGAGGAGCACCACCCTCCGCCATGGTCATGGGCAGGCGGCTGAATATTTATTAGCTTCTCCTCCATGTCTTGTTTTGTGATGGGGCGAGCTGTTATCGCTGTGGTGCCTGTGATAGCGGTGGCAGCAGCGGCTGGTGTGATACTTTTTTGGGGTGGGCCTGTTCTCGAGGCTCATGATGTTGAGGTGAAGCTGGGTGTAGGCTCCGCAGCTGTCTTTCTCACAATACATAATCATGGGCTTTTGGGGGACTGCCTCACTGCTGTGAACGTGCTGGAACCTAGGGGGCTTTCAGCAGGACTACACCAGTCCGTCATAGATGAGGGTGGTGTAATGAGGATGGTTAAGCTCGATAAGATATGTATAGGCGGTCTGAGTGAGGTGAAGCTAGCCGGGATAGAGGAAGGAGGGCTGCACATCATGGTATTGGGCGGCACACATGATGTGAAAGAGCTGAAGATAGAGCTGGTCTTCGAGAGCGGCCGCAAGATACTCGTCCATGCGGTAGCTGGACAAGGCGGGGAAGAACACAACCACTAACAGGCGTCCAAACCGGATATATTCTGTCGGTTCTGTTAACTTAGGTATTACAATGCAGGGATTATCCCTTCTAAGGCTTAGAGCGATGAAATCTCCCTTACCATAATACCAAAGTTAACAGAACATATTCTGTCTCTGGAAAAGTTTATCAACCCCCTCAGCCGAATCACAGCATGTCCGGTGTGCCTCGGGCCAAGCTCATAGGCATGCAGGTCTACAACCCCGACGGATACCTTGTCGGCACTGTTCAGGATGTGGAGCTACCCATCGGCAGCGGTGAGATAAGCCTACAGGTACTCACTAGACTGAATACGGTTGAGCGGGTGCCTTGGAGCAACATAGCTAACGTGGGTGATATAGCAATATTAAAGGAGAAGATAGATATTAGAGCACCAGAGCCAGCTGCTCCTCAGCCATCACCAGCAGCAGGCGCGCCGCCGGTAGCGGGTTATCCCCAAGCTCCACCGCCCCAGCCTGGTGGAGTGCTTTCAAAGCTTCCCTTCGGGAAGAAGAAGCAGATATGTCCCACATGTGGTAGGGAACTATCTTGGATAGAACAGTATCAGAGATGGTACTGCTACAACGAGGGTAAGTACGTCTAGCCAAGGTGCGGTGAGATTAGAACCCCCTTCCTCACTAGCCTCTCCAACACCGCCCTTAGGTGGGGTTTAGCGGAGAATCTGATATATAGATAGGTGGCTGTCATAGATATTGTGAGAAGTAGGTGGAAGACCAGTCCCAATAGGATGAGAGCAAGTAATAGGTCGCCGTCAGCAACAACGAAGGTGAAGCTTATGGGTGCGAAGATGAAAGTGTATATCTCCACCATCTCTTCGGCGAGACTGTGGATGGCTGGCCGCATCATAACACGTCTAACACTATCGAACATCCTCACGCCCAAATCCTCATAGAGCCATAGAACTGGCCCCACGTAGAGGGAGCCTGCCGCGATAGCCACGATTGAGGCTAGCGCCGCACCCGCAGTAGCAGCGAAGGGGTCACCCCCAAACAATTGTATGTTTAGAAGGTCCAGCACACTGGATACTGTGGTGGTCACACCCAGTCCGAAGGCCATCGGATAGTATGAGCGGGAGACGACGTTCATGAGTGTAGTCTCCTCAGGGGACGGAGTCTCCACAGACATCAGCCTCACCCTAGTCCCCCCCTTCCCAACCCGTCTCATCAGCAGGTAGGTTGTGAAGCGGTCAGCCAGCATGTGCCAGAAGACCCATGTGATTATGGCGGGAAGGAGATACCTGACGTAGAAGCTCTGGGTGGACGCTATGGGTAATAGTGGAATATAGAGGGCGGCTATGACCGCTATGTCTAGGTTATCCTCGTGTGGGTTAGGCGGTGGCCTGACACCATGCTTGGAGGCCCGCCTATTCACTATGATCCCCGATACTACACCTGCCAACATGAGGGCCGGCCCCACCGACCATGTGAGGGATAGTAGTGTTGCCGTCGGGATGAAGGATTCTGGAGTCCCCCAAAGGATTGATGTGGTGAAGGCTGATGTGGAGAGTATCAGGCCGCCTGAGGAGGGGTAGAGATACCACTTTCTCATGGGATGCAGTCCGCTGATGAGCCAGCCGAGTCCGAAGGCTGCGACAGCTGGGCCGAGGTCAAACTGTAGTATATAGATCAGTGATGAGAACCATGTGGCCAGCACCATGAGCAAACCAGTTCTAGCAGCATATTCTAGGGAAAAACCTAATGCGATAAGTATGGCACCAACCAGCATGATCGCTAGACCTGTCTTGGAGGATGGCTCAACCACTCCTACCACCTCAGCAATCCCACCCTGTACATGAGAGCTAAGGCAAGCAGAATGGACAGGATACCCATGAACGTCGGATGTGAGTTAAGGAAGAATTGGATGGTCTGACTTCTCTGCTGTATCGAGGGGGCACGTTGTAAAGCAAGATATGTGGAGAGGAGGGAGGCGCGCCACCACCTGTTGACGAACTCATCCGATGGTAGGACACCCCTCTCGACGAGTGGAAAATATTCACCTCTTACAGAAACTTTGGACATAGCTAGGGAGACAACATCATGAAGCTCCTGTATCTTGCCCACGACTTGCTCAAGCTTCAGCAGGAGTGTAGGAAACCTGAGGTCAGCTATCATAATGCGGCGGCCAGCCACAGCCGCAATCTCCTCACCCGGGATAAGCGGGTCCAAGGGATAAACATCAAACGCATCAACTGGAAGCAACAATATCCTGTCGCCAGCCCTCCACATGGCAGCTATGCTCTTGGCCAAGCTTATGGCCTGCTCCCCTGCATATCTCGACTGCTTTAGATGGATGTTCTCAGCCGCATCTACCAACGACGCGAGAGACCTGAGCAGGTCCTGATAGCTATCAGAGTTCTTGGGCAGGGACAGCGATGCGTTCACCACATATTCTATATGAACCGCCCACAATGCCACCAGTTCAACAGGAGGCTCCAAACCAGCCTCATGGGCTGCACCCAGTAGCTGGGAGAGCTGGGAGAGAGAGCTAGTGAGTCCAATATATCCCCTTGCAGAGTAGTTTATTATATCATCCATATGCTGTGTATATTCTCTCAGCGCCTCCGATACATCAGGTGTGAGCGGCTGGCCACCGGTCATGAATGAGATGCGGGAGGAGAGGGTCAGGAAGGCGGCCTTCGAGGTGGGTGGCGCCCACCCCAGCCTCCTCTCAAGACTCTGCACCAGCTTAAGCATGTTAGCCTTACTTCTCAAATCCTTGGTGAGGCCATAGTGGAGGGAGAGAAAATTGGCCACCGTCAAATGTGTAATAAGATTCTCAGCATAGGAGCTGCTACTAACATCAAAACCCAAATCTACCCCATCCTCTCCCTCGACCCGTCCATTAACCTGGGCCGCCACCCTATTCAATAGCTGAAGGGACTCAATGTCACCTAGACCCAAGTGCAGTAGGGCGGCCATGGATCCCACCAGTGCATGGCTCCTGAGAGAGCGGACAGGATCGAAACTAGCTGAGACGCTTCCATCAGATTCTACAATCCCAGTGACATATGCTAGGTCGGCTCTGAGAACGTCCCGAACGCCCGCCCCCTCCCCATTCACAACCGGAAGAAAGAACAACGTAATCGTGAGAAATACAGGCACCAGTTTTGCTCCCATTCTAGGGATGACAGCCTGAACGGCTTAATAAGTAATTAGCAGCGGCTAAGGTGGCTACCGACGTATGTCGCCACAACAGTGACAACAAGCATCCCATCCATGGGGGAGGGGTGGGCGCATTCCGACGGGGCCTAAGTTGGCAATCACAAGGATCGGCGATGGGGGAGTTAGACTTTCAGAAGCTCTAGAAACTGATGATTATCCATATCTATTGGTATGAGTGCGGGTAGATCTACCCCGGCGGACAGATAAGCTGAAATTCTCTCGACACAGTCTGAGACCGGCCCGCAGACGGTCAGCGAGTTAATTATCTCCGGCGTCACTAATTTCTTGGCCATTCCCACACCCCCACTAACGTACGCCTCTCTTATCCGTTGAAGCTCTTCATGGCGTATACCACTCTGCACAGCAATAGCTGGAAAATTAACAAGATAGGTGGAAACCACACCACTCAGCGACCGTCGAGCGGATTCCCCATCACTGCTTACTGATGAAACCAAAAGACCAACCACCTCTAGGTCGCCCAACTTTCGACCAGCCTCGCAGGCACCCTCTTTGATGATCTTCACAGCCCTTTCGACGTAAGTGGTAGATGTGAACACGTTAAGAATCACACCATCAGCTATCTTCCCAGCCAACTTCAGCGCCTTGAAACCCGTCACAGCCAGATATATAGGAACATCTCTTCGAAAGGGCTCAAAATCCAGCTCCATATCTCTCAACCTCACATACCTACCCTTGTAGTCGACTCGACGTCCTTTGAATATTAATCTGATGGCCTCCACATACTCCTTTAATCTAGCGAGAGGTGCATCAAATTCTATCCCCTGACGCTCCAGTATGCTTGGTGAGCCGGTGCCTAGTCCAAGTATGATCCTACCCCTTGATACTTCATCCAAAACAGCGAAGGTCACTGCGATAAGTGATGCTGAACGTGTGTAGATGTTGACTGCTGAGGAAGCAAGACGTGACCTTTTAGTGGTGATGGCTAGAGCCGCCAAGGGTGACACAGCGTCCATAGTGAACCGAGTCTCGGCAACCCAGAACGACTCTGCCCCTGCCTGCTCAGCATCCACCGCCAATCTTAATATCTCCGCCGGACGGGGTGTGCCTAGAAATCCAACACCAGCCCTGCCCATCAACCACCAAAAGAAAACCTCACATAAAAATATGTCGTAATGATGGGGGAGATTCCAGGTTGCCGGTAAATAGCTAAGGTTTTCCCCCACCTCTCCACTAATAAAAAATTTGGCATACCTTTTCATACGCCATGAAGCTAAGTGGCTACAGCTCCTTTGTTTATAAAATTGGGTCCAGCAGAGGCTAGTCATCCACAACCCCGTTCCAGAAAAAAATCAAACTAAACACGTATGTTACACCCGAACTCATTGATTGCCAAAAAATATACCCTCACCCCAGATTTAAATAAAGCCGCCACCCAGACAACATAAGCCTGGGTGGTATAGCCTGGTTAGCATCGCCGGCTGTCGCCCGGTGGACCCGGGTTCAAATCCCGGCCCAGGCGCTTCTAGATATGCATTATTAGTGTGAGAGGGTTAAGGGGAAAGGATTAGGGGGAGGGCTGGTCAGGTGGTGTTAGACGTTCTTCGAGGCGTTGTTGTTTCCTTTTGATTGTGAATCCTACGAGTTTAGCATTTCTGTCCTTCATCCTAGAATGGACCTGCCCTTAGAGGCGTATACCGCTATTATCTCGCCTGTGTCAACGTCTATTGCTGACCATAGATAGACCCTTTCGCCAAGCCTCTTCTCGACAGTCTCATCCACTGCGACCAGCCTCCCAGGCTTACGTATAGGGTTGAAGGCTCTCCTCAGCCTATGAACCCACTCCCTAACACTCTCCCTAGAAGCATCTGTGAAGCCATATCTCTCAGATACGTCCCTAAGGCTAAGGCCAGCTAAGAATAAGAGAGCAGCGTAAGCCTTCTCACGAGGACTATGAAACCTGAAAAGCCTAGACAAGACGTCAACGAGATAGTCGAAGACATGCATGACCAGATGAGAACATCTCAGGCCATAGGCCTATCCGAGAAAGACTTAAGTTGACAGTGCCCATGGCGTTCGGACCGCGTTGCGAGGTCCTCCCGCTCCGTCCTAGTCGGGGTGAACCCTCCCA